>NZ_CP157940.1:3527850-3848564 GCF_040207125.1 Lacrimispora sp. BS-2 | reverse complement strand
AATATGGAATTGAGGGAATCCTTCACTACGCCTTATGGTTTTTTCTGAGGCCATGCAGGATCAAAGGGCATTAAAGCTTCTGGAGCATTATATTGGAAAAGAGGCTGTCATTGAGCTTTTGGAAGAGGATTTATCCGAAATCAAATGCCTATTTTATGGGAGTGAGAAATAAGATCAACCGGATGATCAAAAGGTACATATAAAAAGTTCATCCGTAACATGGATATCTCTTGTCATTTCCGTATCCGCTATGATAAAATAAAGTTGTTGCGCTTATATAAGTTTATAATCAGTTAAGCGTTTCTAATAAATACCATAATAGTTGAATGTAAGGGTTAGAAGAAAAAAGGAGTGATGTTCATGAAGGATGTTTCAAATAATTACGACGTCATCATCATCGGTGCAGGTCCCTCAGGTATTTTCTGCGCTTATGAGCTGATCGAGAAAAAACCGGACCTTAAGATTCTTATGATCGAAAAGGGCCGCCGGATCGAAAACCGGACCTGTCCCAAGCGGACGACAAAAACATGCGTAGGCTGCAAACCATGTTCCATCACCACAGGCTTTGCGGGAGCCGGAGCATTTTCCGACGGAAAATTGTCCTTATCTCCTGATGTTGGCGGAAACCTCCCTGAAATACTTGGATATGATAAAACAGTGGAGCTGTTAAAGGAATCAGACAACATTTATCTGAAATTCGGCGCAGACACCAATGTTTACGGCATTGACAAGCAAAAGGAGATCCAGGAGATCCGCCGTAAGGCCATAGGAGCTAACTTAAAGCTGATCGAATGTCCCATCCGCCATTTAGGAACGGAAGAAGGCTATAAAATCTACACCCGCCTCCAGGAGCATTTATTGGAGCAGGGGGTTGAAATGGCATTTAATACGATGGTAAAGGATATCATCATTGAAGATAATAAGGCAAAGGGCGTCATTACCGACAAGGATGAAGTCTGTTATGCACCGGAAATCGTGTCTGCCATCGGCCGTGAAGGTTCTGACTGGTTCAGCCACATCTGCCAAAGCCACGGAATTGAGACAAAGGTGGGAACTGTGGATATCGGTGTAAGGGTAGAGGTCCGGGACGAGGTCATGGAATTCCTAAACAAGAACCTTTATGAGGCAAAGCTTGTTTATCATACTCCCACCTTTGACGATAAGGTCCGTACCTTCTGTACCAATCCTTCCGGCGAGGTTGCCACGGAATACTACGAAAACGGGCTGGCAGTTGTCAACGGTCATGCCTACAAATCCCAGGAGTACAAGACAAACAACACCAATTTTGCTATCCTGGTATCCAAAAACTTTACAAAACCCTTTAAGACCCCGATTGAATACGGCAAACAGATCGCCCAGTTAAGCAACATGCTCTGCGACGGCAAGATCCTGGTGCAGACCTTTGGCGATTTCCAGAGAGGAAGACGTACCACAGAGGAGCGCTTATGCCGAAACAATCTGATCCCGACTTTAAAGGATGCGGTTCCCGGAGATTTATCCCTTGTATTCCCTCACCGCATTATGGTTGACATAAAGGAAATGCTTCTTGCCCTTGACAAAGTGACTCCTGGTATTGCCAGCGATGAAACCCTGTTATACGGCGTAGAGGTAAAATTCTACTCCAATAAGGTTGTGGTCAATGCTGACTTTGAAACCAGCGTTGACGGCCTGCGCGCCATCGGTGACGGAGCTTCCGTAACAAGAGGGCTTCAGCAGGCATCTGCCAACGGAATAAGCGTTGCCAGAAGCATTCTGGCAGGCATGAACTAAGACCATAAGAAGTAAGATTTCCACGCAAGTGTATAAAAAACAGATGGAAGCATCGGCTGATGCTCCCATCTGTTTTTTTATTCATGGCAAATACCTGTTAAGCTTGGGGAAATCATACCAGTCCCAGCTTTTTCATCGCATAAGCCACTCCATCGTCTTCTACATTTTTGGTATAAAAGGTTGCATAAGGCTCCAGCTCCACGCTGTGATGCCCCATAAGTATACAGTTCTTCGCATATTCGAACATAGACAAGTCATTGGTGCTGTCACCAAACACGTAGGCGTCCTCCAGGGCGATCCCATAGTGCTTTAAAACCAGTTCAATGGCCGTTGCCTTGGAATATTGGGAGGGAATGCATTCATAGAATCCGTCTCCCCGGTCAATGATCTCAAAGTCCAGTCCCAAGGCCCGGGAAAAGCCCTTTAAATCACTTGTTTCATCTGCAAAAACGCAGAACTTATCAAAGTCGTAGCAGTCCTCATCCCAGCTATAGGGCGATAAGTTTCCTTCCCGTTCTATGGTTTCCTTCATTCTCTCCACCTGGGGAAGTCGGGAAATCCCTTTTTTGAAGTAACAGCCTTCCGTTCCCTCTAAGACTCCATCCAGACCATATTCCTGTATAATGTCCTTGATCTCAAGCCCCCGCTCATGGGGGATCGCTGCAGAGAAAAGAACCTGATCTCCTGCAACAATACGGGTCCCGCATCCGCAGCAGTAGCCATCCACCTGGACCAGCTCTTTGATGGAACCGATCAGGCAATAGGTCCGTCCGGAATTGATGAATACCAGATGACCATTCTTTCGAGCCTGGTCAAGTGCCTCTTTTGCGCTCTCCGGAACATTCCGGTTCACCTCAGAAAGAAGGGTACCGTCTATGTCGAAAAACAGGGCCTTTCTTCCATCACTCATCGGTCACCCCGAAAGCTTATGGTTCCTGTTGTTTCATCCATGCTTTCCACAATAGCCAGGGACTCAACCCGGATTCCTTCCGCTCTTAATCGATCTCCTCCGGGCTGGAATCCCTTTTCAATCACGATTCCCGCACCGACCAGCTTTGCACCGGAATCCTTTACAATAGCAGCCAGACCTTCCAGGGCTTTTCCGTTAGCCAGAAAATCATCGATCAGCAATACCTTGTCATCAGCTCCCAGAAATTCCTTGGAAACCATGATGTCATAGGTCCTTCCATGGGTAAAGGATTCCACCTGGGTGGTATATACGTCACCTGCAATATTCTTTGTCTTGGATTTCTTTGCAAATACTACCGGTACATCAAAATACTGGGCCACGATACAGGCTATGCCAATGCCGGAAGCCTCAATGGTCAAAATCTTATTGACCTCATATTCGGCAAAGCGTCTCTTAAATTCCTTTCCAATTTCCACGAACAGCTTGATATCCATCTGGTGATTTAAAAAACTGTCTACTTTCAGCACATCACCTGACTTAATCTTCCCATCCTTGCGTATTCTGTCCTTTAAAAGCTGCATAAAGGTTCCCCCTATCGTAAATTATTCATTATTTGATAACTGCATTCTCTGTCAGGAAATCCATTACCTTATTGTTCATAATATAATCATCTACGTCGAACTGTCCAGCGGTCTCGATCATCTTCTCAGCGCTTTCATAGCCCATCTGTTCTGCAACTTCCTTACGGTCTTCATCTGCAATTGTAATTCCTTCTTTTTCAGCAATGGCGTTCACTACCAGCCTCTGTTCTACGGTAGCCTCTGCCTGGGTCTTTAAGATGCCCTTAAACTCATCTTCTCCCATTCCGGTAAATGCTCCTACAAAGGTTTTAAAGTCCATGCCGTAAGCTGCTGCCTGGTTTGTATATCTGGCAACCATGTTATTGAAATTGGCATCAATCGCTTCCTGCTTTGGTTCCACTTTAGAACCATTTAAGATGGCAGTGTAAATATCACTTTTCAACTTCTGCTCTGCCTGATCATTCTTATCTTTTAAAAGGGTCTGCTTCTTGTCTTCCTTGTATTCATCCACAGTCTTAAAGGACGTAGTTTCCTGAACAAAAGCATCGTTTAATTCCGGAACCTGCCTTTCCTTAACGGAATTGACAGTTACATCAAATACCACAGCCTTTCCAGCCAGATCCGCATTCTGATAGCTTTCAGGGAAAGTGAGGTTTAAGGATACCTTATCCCCTTTTTTCGCACCTACAAGACCGTCTTCAAAGCCTTCAATAAACTGGCTGGAACCAATTGCCAGGTCATAGCCCTGAGCAGTACCGCCGTCAAATGCAACGCCATCCTTGGTGCCCACATAGTCAATATTGACTACGTCGTCCTTCTGAACGGGCCGGTCAACCTCTACATCCTTTGCACTTACGGATAAATCGTTTTGTACCGCCTGGTCCACTTCATCATCAGTTACTTCTACCGTATCCTTGGCCACTTCAATCCCCTTGTAATCTCCCAGGGTGACAGTGCCGTTATCCATACCCGTTAAGTCTTCAACAGCCACAGTTTCTTCTGCTGAGCTTTCTGTTGCTTCCGTCTCCGTCTCTGCCGGCTTTGCTGCCGGCTTTTTAGCACAGCCGGTAATAAGAGCAGCGGCAACCAGACCGCACATACAAACTTTAAAAATCTTTTTCATAATACAATCCTTTTTCTTTCTATTTTTAATATATTGATAAAAAAATTGCTTCCAGTCAGTTATACCATATCGGGCAAGGTAAAAAAAGCTTTTTCCCGAAATTAACAAAAATTTCAAACTTCCGTTATTATTTAATTATAGTTCAGCCATGCAGAAACATCTGGCTGCATGGCTGAACCCCATTATTATTTGTAAAATACCCGGAAAGCCTTGTATGTATTGTATACATCAAGCTTGGAAGAAAGCTCAAAGGGGGAATGCATGGAAAGGATGGGCACTCCCAAGTCCACCACATCCACATTCATATGAGCCACATATTTGGCAATGGTTCCGCCGCCGCCCTGGTCCACTGCGCCAAGCTCCCCGATCTGCCAGTAAATACCCTCCTGGTCCATCATTGCTATGATTTTTGCCATCAGCTCCGCACTGGCATCGTTGGAACCTGATTTTCCACGTACACCGGTGTACTTAGTCAGTACACATCCCTTGTTTAAAAAGCAGGAATTGCGATCCTCGAATACCTGGGCAAAGGTGGGATCATAGGCAGCATTGACATCAGAGGATAAGCAGATGGAATTTCTAAGCACCTTTCTTACATCCACCTGGGCCATGTCAGCCAGATCCTGAATGTAGTGAAGCACAAAATCGGAATCTAAGCCGGTATTTCCCTCGGAACCGACTTCCTCTTTATCCGCGAGAATGGTGACCGTAGTATATTCAGGCATGTTGGCATCGATCTCAGCCATCAGAGCCGTATAGGCGCATACCCTGTCATCCTGTCCGTAAGCGCCGATCAGGCTGTTATCCAGTCCTACGTCACAGGCCTTCTGGACCGGCACCAGCTCAATCTCAGCGCGGAAGAAGTCCGCTTCTGTAATTCCGTAGCGGTCGTTAAGCAGCTTCAGGGTCAAAAGCTTCACAGGCTCCTTAAGCTCCGCCTCGTCAATAAAAGGAATGGAACCAATGATCACATTCAGTTCCTCCCCCTTAAGTCCATCCCTTAATTTTCTTTCATTTTGCTCTGCTGCAAGATGAGGAAGCAGATCTGTAACGCAGAAAACGGGATCGCCTTCTTTTTCTCCGATGTTTAGTTCCACAACCTCACCGTTTTTCTTTATGATTACCCCGTGGATGGCTAAAGGAACCGTTCCCCACTGGTATTTCCGGATTCCGCCGTAATAATGGGTTTTAAAATAGGCCAGGTCATTTTTTTCAAAAACAGGGTTTGGCTTTAAGTCAAGCCTTGGAGAATCTATGTGAGCACCGTTGATGCGAAGCCCCTGCTCCATTCCGGTCTTGCCGAAGGTGGTTGCAATGATGGCTTTTCCCCGATTTACATAATATACCTTGTCACCTGCCTTATAACTCCTGCCTGTCTCAAAGGGACGGTATCCCTGCATCTCAAGCATTGCTACAGCCTCTCTGACGCATTCCCGTTCGGTTTTTCCGTTATCCAGAAACCTCTTATAACCCTCGCAGAACATCTCCGCTTCTTCACGCTGATGGGGTGCTTCCTTTGCGATATGCGGAAATTTGAATGTCAGTTCCTCCTGTAATTGTTGTCCTTTTGTTTTCTCCATTTTATGATTCCTCCATAATTTTTCTTAAGGGCTTTTGCCCAAAGTGATCTTGTAACTGATTAACAGATTTCATTGCTGTCAAGGACCAGAGTAAACGGTCCGTCATTTAAAAGTTCTACCTTCATGTCGGCTCCAAAGCTTCCATGCTCTACCCGGTTTCCATAGGTCTTTAACCGCTCAACCACGTATTCATAGAGGCTGTTTGCAAGCTGCGGCCCTCCTGCCTTTGCAAAGCTGGGGCGGTTGCCCTTTTTGCAGTCCGCATAGAGGGTAAACTGGCTTACTACCAGGATCTCCCCTCCAACATCCTTTAGGGAAAGATTGGTTTTCCCATTTTCATCGGGAAAAATCCTTAGCTTATATATTTTATCAACCATTTTTTCGGCAATAGCTTCCGTATCTGTATCGGATACTCCCAAAAGAAGCAGAAAGCCATTCCCAATGGCGCCGATCTGCTGCTCATCAACGGTAACCTTTGCATGGGCAACCCGCTGTAAAACAATCTTCATATCCATTCTCCTGTCTATTTTAATACCAGTCTTAAGTATTCCATAAGGCTCTCAGTGGCCGCTTTCCGGTACACGATCTCTCTGGCAAGCACCGGATAATCCGTTATAATATTGTCTACTCCCAGCATCTTCATCCGCTCCATTTCACTTTTGTTGTTCACCGTCCAGGCATGAACCGCCTTTCCTTTTTTATGGGCGGCTTCCACCAGCCTTTCGCTTACAAAGCTGGAACGGAGGCTGATAAAGTCGATGGCATCGCTGGAATAATAATCTCCATAGGCGGCTGAAATTATATATCCGGTACGGATCTCAGGATCCAGCTCCTTGATCCTGGTTAAATAGGACATGCGGACAGAGGTCACCACGCACTGTTCCTTCATCTGGTATTTCTCAATCAGTTCAAAGACCTTATCGGGCAGCTCACTGCCCCTTCCCAAGTCCTTGATCTCAATGTTTATGTTGATCCGTCCTTTGCAGAATTTCATGGTTTCTTCCAGCGAGGGAATCCGTTCGCCTTCGAAATCGGCAGAAAACCACTGTCCCACATCTAAATGCTGTAATTCCTCAAAGGTATAGGAGCTGATGGTTCGGTTTATCCCTGACACTCTTTTTAAGCTGATGTCATGCCCCAGCACCACTACTCCATCCTTTGTCTCCTGGACATCAATTTCCACAAAGTCTGCCAGGTCATCAATGGCCTTTGACATGGCTGCCATGGTATTTTCAGGAGCTTCCCTTGAGCTGCCCCGGTGGGCGGTGATCTGAATCACGCTGAGCATGTCGGTGGTAATTGCAGAACCGTTCCGCACCACTCCAAAAAGGGAAAACAGGCTGAATGCCGCTGCCGCCACCATGAAAAGAACTGCCAGCTTCCCGTCCCCATATCTGCTTCCGGTATAATCGCTGCTCTTGCTTCTTTTTGTAAAATTATTGGTAAAACTGAAATACTGGACGCTCAATGCTCCCCAGTTTCCCACGGTAAAGAACAGGCTGGTCAAAAAGATCAGGACCAGCTCTATCCGGTCGCATGCCGCCGGAAGGACGGCAAGGGCCAGGCTGTTGTCAGTGAACAGAGTCACTCCCACAGCGGTGATCAGCACACAGAATGCATAGACCAGCCAAAGTCCCACCACAGTCAATGCGTAATAGATGGTCAAAAGGACTACAACCTTTAATATCCGGCGTCTTAAAAGCCATAAGCTTCTAAAATACCCATCCCGGAAATTCTTCTGTTCCACCATGCAGGCGTGAAAGGTATAGATCCCCGGAATGACGGCCGCCAATAAAAAAATCAGCAGAAGGAGCAAAGACACCTTTCCCACAGGTTTATTTAAAATCTCAGATATAACAAAATTAAGGGGCTTTACATGGGTCAGCATCTGGTATATGAGATACAGGTTTACAAGCACGTAATCCGCCAGAATGAGAAGCCCCAGCCGCCAGTTTTTTCTGCGGATCTCATGGGCCAGCTTGAAAAAGCCGCCTTCCAGGATCTCCCACAGCTTCAGCTTCCGGGAATAAAAAGCTCCCTCATACAGCGTAAGAAGACAGCCGGTCTCCAGCGTAAGAATCAGGATTCCAATGAACACCAGGACGGCCATTATCAGAATCGTCCAGGGCTTTGCCAGGAAATAACCGATGTTTCCGGCAGTCAGATAGCTGTATCCGGCCATGCGCAACGCAAATAATAGGCCTTTGTTTAAGAGAAGCAGGTACAGGGTCATGGTGACCAGCCGAAACAGCAATTCAAAAACAAACGCATTCTTTTGATTGAACTTTATGATCTTCCAGGTGTCTTTTGTCAATATACTCATACTATAACCTTCTTTTTGCGGAGAGAACTAAATAAAACCCGCATTGCCCGTGTAAAAAGCAGCCTCAGCGAGTGGAATCGTCAAGGCTGCATCTTTTAAGTCAAATCGTCCTCTTCCATCGTGTCCTCTTCTGCTGTCTCCCGCTGCTGTGCCTCGCTCAGTTCCAGAATCGACTGGTTTAAGGAAAACATCTTCCCATCCAGCATATTCACCACATCCGCGCAGGCCTTCAGCTCCTGCTGTAAGTACGCCGGTGCATTGCCTTCAAACTTATAATATATCTTATGCTCCAGGCTTGCCCAGAAATCCATGGCAATGGTCCTGATCTGAATCTCAACCTTAGTGTCCACCGGCCCATCCGTTAAATAGATGGGAATGGTTACCACCATATGATAGCTTTTATAACCATTAGGCTTTGGATACTTAATATAATCCTTTACATTAAGAACCGTAACATCGCTTTGCTTTGTTATCATCTCTGCAATCTGGTAAATATCTGATGTAAAAGAACAGATGATCCGTATCCCTGCAATATCATTTAATTTTTCCACCATATTATTAATGGTCACGTCATAGCCGTACCGCTTCAGCTTCTTTACAATGCTGTCCGGGGTCTTAAGCCTTGATTTGATGTGTTCAATGGGATTGTAATTGTAGATATGCACAAACTCATTATTGAGTATCTCAATTTTTGTACTGATTTCCTTTAATGCCGAATCATACAAAAACATCACAGATTTCCACTGATCGACCTGATTGAATGATTTGGGAATATTCATTCTACATTCCCCCTCTCTCTCGCCCCGCAAGTCAGTGAGAAAGGGGCAGCCCCATCGCCCGGCAGCCCCTGCTCCTCAAGAATAGTATACCATAAAAACCTGATATTTTATATTCTTTTTCCGACTTTCTAAAATTTCAATCCCTTTAAGAGAGCTGAAAGCCCTGTAAATGCAGAACCTTCCTCTTTGTAATCAAAAACCTCTCCGGTCCCTTCTTCCTCCTCCTGAATGGCCTTCATGCTTAAGCTTATCTTATTATCCGCTATGGATATGATCTTCACCTTAACCGTCTGTCCCTCCTTTAACACGACACCAGGATGCTTGATCCTCTGGCTGCTGATCTGTGAGATGTGAAGAAGACCGGAAAGCCCGTTTTCCAGGTTAATAAATGCTCCGTAATCCTTTAAGCTGTCCACCGTTCCTTCCATGATGGACCCTACTTCGCACTTTGCGATTTTTTTGTTTGTTTCTTCCTTCTGCTTCATAAGGGCAGGCTCTTTGCCTGAAAGCACCAGCTTATTATTTTCCTCGTCTGCGGTGATGACTGTGACTTCAATGGTTCTTCCATTATATTCCTCTAAGTCCTCCACATATTCCCCCGCCAGCTTGGAAGCCGGAATAAATCCCCGGATCCCTTCCAGGTAAGCAATGGCACCGCCTTTTACGATCTCGGCAATTTTGACCTTGACAACGGTGCGGTCCCTTAACATGGCACCAAGGGTTTCCCAGGCCATCTGGTCGCTTGCCAGCTTCCTGGAAAGGACTACATTACCTTCCCGGTCATTAGGGTTTATGACCGTTGCCGTGATTTCGTCCCCAGGCTGGATTTCCCTAAGCAAGCTGAATTCCGGATCATTACTTAGATTTTCTTTCTCAATGATTCCCTCCGCATAATATTTTAAATCCAAAGTGACCTTGTCCTCATCTACGCTTATAACGGTCCCTGTGAGAATATCTCCTTCTTTTACCCTTTTAAAGGAGGCTTCCAGCTCTGCTGCATAATCAGCCATGGTCTCTACTGTTTCTTCCCTTACGTCTGTTTGCTTCATCTCTTCGCTCATTGATATCTCCTCCGCTCATAATACACTTAGTTCTGCATAAAATCTACCTATATATTTATCACATCCCGCCTGATATTACTATAGTTTTCTCAGTAAAAATATGTTATATTTATATTATGAAAACAAAAGGCTGTTTTCATAATCAGATAGACGGCAGTAAAAAAGCACTGTCTTTTATCAGAAATCTTGAAAATGATTTCTGATAAGTTATATTATGAAAACAAAAGACTGTTTTCATAATCAGATAAGCTGTATTATTTGAAATATTTTCCACTGGGAATCCCCCAGGCCAGATACAGAAAGGACAAGAATCATGAACGACATAATGGACCTGCATACCCACACCGTCGCCAGCGGACATGCGTACAACACTTTATATGAAATGGCTAAATCTGCTTCTGAAAAGGGCCTTGCCCTCATGGGCTCTACGGACCACGCACCTAAGATGCCAGGAACATGCCATGAGTTTTATTTTATAAATTTTAAAGTGATCCCCCGTAAAATCTACGGAGTAAACATACTCATGGGCGTTGAGCTTAATATTATGGATCACACGGGACGGGTGGATTTGAGAAAAGGTCTTTTGGAAAAAATGGATTACTCCATCGCAAGCCTCCATGAACCCTGTTACAAAAGCGGAACTTCCGCTGAAAATACAAACGCTTATCTCGGAGCCATTGAAAATCCTCTGATCCACATCATCGGCCACCCTGATGACAGCCGTTTTCCGGTGGATTATGACACTCTTGTTTCCGCTGCTGCTGAGAATCATACCCTTTTAGAGCTTAATTCCAGCTCCCTTCATCCCTTAAGCGCAAGAATGAATGCCGCGGAAAATTACCGGACCATGCTGGAGCTTTGCAAGCGCTACCGGGCCTCCATCATCATTGACAGCGACGCCCATACGGAAGCTGATGTGGGAAACCATGTAAGAGCTTTAGAACTTATTGAAGAAGTGAATTTCCCGGAAGAGCTTATTGTAAATACTTCCTTTGATAAGCTCCTTCCCTACATTCCCAAGCTGGAGGCTTATCTATGATCAACTTCCTGAACCTGGAATATTTTCTGGCGGTTGCGGAGGAATTAAATATCACCCGTGCTGCCAAACAGTTATACATCTCACAGCAGTCCTTAAGCAGCCACATTTCCAATCTGGAAAAGGAATTTGATGTCCAGCTTTTTAACCGCACCATGCCGCTTACCCTGACCTACGCAGGCCGGGCCTTAAAGGTCCGGGCAAAGCAGTTGCTGGACTTAAAGGATGAAACCTACCGGGAACTTGCCGATATCAAGGATTTTACTACAGGACAGCTTTCTATCGGCATCTCCCATACCAGGGGACGCTTCCTTCTCCCCGCCATCCTTCCCGCTTATAAGGAAAAGTTTCCAAACATTGAGATCCATCTGGTTGAGGGAAATTCATCCGAGTTAAGTACTGCCCTGATACACGGAAACATTGATCTGATGATCGACCTTCTTCCTTTCAAAGCTGATCATGTGGAAACCGTTCCTATTTGCGAGGAGGAGATCCTTCTTGTGGTCCCGGATCAGATTCTGGACCGGTATTTTCCAGGACAGCAGGATGAAATGATAAAGATACTGGAAGAAAATGCTGATGTACAGCATTTAAAGGACTGCCCCTACCTTCTCATCAACAAAGGAAACCGGGTGCGCACCATTGCCGATGAAATCTTCGAGGACGCCCAGCTCACTCCTTCCATCCTTTTGGAGACAGAGAATATTGAGACAGTGCTTGCCCTTGCAGCCAAAGGAATGGGGATCACCTTTTATCCCAGAATGTTCATGTCCGGAAGCCCTAATTCCGGCATAAAGAAAACAGGGCTGCATTACTTTTCTTTAAATTACAGGCGCAGCCACGGCGTCCTGGCATTCGGCCGCCACAAAGGCAGATATTTATCCCAGGCTACGGAAGAATTTATACGGATCGCACGGGAAAACATATAGACACTATTTAACTCTGGATTGACAAAAGGGCTGAAATCCTTTATTATTAAATAGTAACAGTTACTAATATAATTATTATTTTAGAAAAGGAGCGGCCATGAAAACATTAAAGTATAGCCGTCAACGGGAATCCATTAAGGCCTGTCTGATGTCAAGACACGACCATCCCACTGCCGATGCACTATACACATTGATTCGCGAAGAATATCCCAATATCAGCCTTGGAACAGTATACCGCAACTTAAACCTTCTGGTTGAGCTGGGAGAAATCCAAAAGCTGACTTGCGGAGACGGCGCGGATCGCTTTGATGCGGACACATCACCCCACTATCATTTTGTGTGTAAAAATTGCGGAAAAGTCAGCGACCTGCCACTGGACCCCCTGGCAAATATCAACCACCTTGCTCAGGAACATGCGGACGGCATGGTGGACAGTCACACCATTTATTTCTATGGGACCTGTAAGGAATGTTTTGAAAATAATTATCGATAACGCTTGACATACAGATAAAGATATGGTAAATTAATATCAGTAATCATTACTATTATTGATTGCCATTAAAAATAACAAAACAATATTACAAAATAAAAAGGAGATATGAGATCATGAAGAAATGGGTTTGTACTGTATGCGGTTATGTTCACGAAGGGGAGACAGCTCCTGAATTCTGTCCAGTATGCAAGGTTGGTTCTGAAAAGTTCAAATTACAGGATGAAGATATGTCCTGGGCCTGCGAGCATGAAATTGGTGTTGCACAGGGTTCTCCGGAAGACATAATGATGGATTTAAGAGCTAACTTTGAAGGCGAATGCTCTGAAGTTGGTATGTATCTTGCAATGTCAAGAGCTGCTCACAGAGAGGGCTATCCTGAAATCGGCTTATACTATGAAAAAGCTGCTTTCGAGGAGGCTGAGCATGCTTCTAAGTTTGCAGAATTATTAGGCGAATGCGTAACTTCCAGCACAAAGAAGAACCTGGAGTTAAGAGTTGCTGCTGAGAATGGCGCAACTGCCGGTAAATTTGATCTTGCTAAACGTGCAAAAGCTTTAAACTTAGATGCAATCCATGACACAGTTCATGAAATGGCAAAGGATGAGGCTCGTCACGGCAAAGCTTTCAAAGGCTTATTAGAGAGATACTTCGGTTAATACATCTTAGGGAGCGGCAGAACAGACTACCGTTCCCTGTTTGTAAAGTACAGATCATTCAAAATTCAAATCAGGAGGGTTTATACGATGTCCAAATATGCGGGAACAAAAACAGAACAGAACTTAAAAGACGCTTTTGCAGGGGAGTCCATGGCAAGAAACAAATATACATATTATGCTTCTGCCGCCAAAAAGGCCGGCTATGAGCAAATGTCTGCCCTGTACTTAGAAACTGCAGACCAGGAAAAAGAGCATGCTAAGATGTGGTTCAAGGAATTGCATGGTATCGGTACCACGGAAGAAAACTTAGCAGATGCCGCTGCCGGTGAAAACTACGAGTGGACCGATATGTATAAGAGAATGGCAGAGGATGCCAGGGCAGAAGGCTTTGAAGAACTGGCTCTGAAATTTGAATTTGTAGGAAAAGTAGAAGCTGCTCATGAAAAACGTTACTTAAAGCTTCTTGACAGTTTAAAGAACGATAAGACCTTTAAGGGAGATGCTCCTCTTGGCTGGAAGTGCCGCAACTGCGGTTACATCCATGAAGGACCGGAAGCTCCTGAAATTTGTCCGACCTGCGCTCATCCTAAGGCCTATTTTGAAAGAAAAGTGGAAAATTATTAATACAGTCTGTTACATCTGCTGCAAATGATTTTGAAGTAGTATTCTGATCAGAGATATAACAGGTAAAACAGGAACATGCACCTTGGAAGGGCTTATCAAAGCCAATCAAGGTGCATGTTTTCTGTCCGGAACCGGTTAATTCTCTTTTCTTAAAAATGAGACAATATGACTTCAAAGGCAATCCTGTAGCCGTCCTTTAAGCTTTCTGTTTCAATCCATTCCTGTCTTGTATGGGCCAAGCCTCCCCTTACAGCTCCAAAGCAGACGCTTGGGATTCCCATGGATAGGGGTATGTTGCAGTCTGTGGAGCCAGGGCCTGTTTTCGGCCTGTTCCCCGTGTGCTTATAAATGACTTCAGAAACATGTTCAGCCAGTTCCTTTTGTTGTGTCTCATCCACAGCTCCGGTGCAGGGACGCTCTCCAACCAAAGTGATGTTTACTTCTATCAGCTTTGCCCGATAGCTTTCGATCACACTATGAAAATGTCTGTCCATGAATTCCAGATCTTCTCTGCTGTCTGATCGGAACTCATAAAGCATCTCAGCCTGCTGGGCAATGGTATTAACGGAAGTTCCTCCTTTAATCGTCCCCACATTATAAGTGGTCTTTGTCTTTGTCTCCGGCACTTTCAGTGTGTAAAGGGTATCGATTAAAGATGCCAGATAGGCTATGGCATTCCGGTTCCCGAATTTTCCAAAGGAATGGCCTCCCTCCGTTAATATCTCCACCTTATATCTTTTAGAGCCTACCGCATCGTTTACAATTCCATCCATGTACCCGTCAAGAGAATAAAACGCAGTAATACGGCTTCCAAAATCCTTGATGATCTGCCTTGACCCTTTCAGATTTCCAAGCCCCTCTTCCCCGGCATTTGCCACCAAAAGCATGCCGCCGCTTTGGGGCACGATCTCTTTTTGTGCGATGTACTTACCGCACATGAGAAGTGCACATAAGTTTGCCGTGTCATCGCCGATTCCCGGTGCCTTTACCCTTCCTTCTTCCACAACAAGGGGAAGGGGTTCCCTATCCGGAAATACGACATCCGTATGTGCTGCAAACACAACCACAGGATTATCTTCGGGACATCCTATGGGATATATAACATTCCATGCAGAATCTATATACACTCCCTTTGCTCCCTGTTTTTCCAGCCAGTCCTTACAGAACCTAGCCCTTTGTTCCTCATGGTTAGAAGGTGCAGGTATCTTTCCAAGGGTTAAAAGCAGTTCATAAGCTTCCCCGCTGTGATCCTCAATATACTGCCACATGTCTTTGATCTGTTCATTCATGCTCCTTTTACTCCTTTTCCATAGATTTGTTTTCCGTTCTGATCCCATACCCTTTTCTTCCCCTCCAAAAACGGTATCCTGCGGCACTGCGGTATAAACAGAATCCGGAAGAAAGTCTCGTGTTTCAGATTTTCTTCCGGATTTTTGTAATAGAAACTATATGATCTTACACGACCTTATTCTTAATGGCCCCGATCCCCTCGATCAGGCATTCCACTTCATCTCCTGCCGCTAAAAACTTCGGCGGTTCAAACCCCATTCCAACCCCCTTAGGTGTTCCGGTGGAAATGATGGTTCCTGCCCTAAGGGTCAGCCCTTTAGACAGTTCACTGACAATATGATCTATATTAAATATCATGAGACGGGTATTGCTGTCCTGTCTCAGCTCTCCATTAACCTTTGACTGAATGTCAAGCTCCGGCGGATAGGAAACGGAGCCTGCAGTGAGAATACAGGGGCCCATAGGGGCAAATCCGTCAAGGCTCTTTCCAAAATACCACTGCTTATGGGCATTCTGAACGTTACGGGCACTGACGTCATTTATGATGGTATATCCGAAAATATAATCCTTCACCTGTTCCGGGGCAACATCCTTTGCATCCTTTCCAATGATAACCCCTAATTCTACCTCATAATCCAGGCTGTCCACCATATCGCTGTGACTTAAGATTTCTCCATATGGATCCACTGCCTCATTGACTCTCTTTGAAAAATAAACAGCATTGGGGCGTGTCCCGTCAAATTCTTCTTTTTTATAGCGGGCAGACTCCTCGGCATGTTCCATGTAATTAAGCCCCAGACAGATGATGTCCTGATCCGGTGTCCGGATGGGCGCCAGAAGCATGACCTCTTTCATCATGGCAGCTCCAACGATGTTGCTATTGTAAGGATCCAGGCCGGAGGCATGTTCCAGTAAGTCAAGCTCCGACTGGGTGAGACCCTTAACGACCTCCAGCATCTCCTTATACTCCATACCAAATGCCCTGAGAGGAAAGACCCACATTTCATCCTTACTCACTACCCCGATATCTTTTCTCCGGTCAACCTCGTATGTAACTAATTTCATAACATCCTCCTTTTACATGAACCATAACTCTTCCTTTGTGGTGGAGATTGCATCCGCTCCTGCGGAAAAAGCCGCCATGATATCCTTTTTGTCTGATATCAGTCCGCCTGCAATAATAGGAATATCCGTATAGGCCCGAATCTCTTTAAGTACCTTGGGCATGACCCCTGGCATGATCTCGACCAGATCCGGATGAAAAGTGTCAATCTGCTTTTTTGTGGTACTCATGGCAAGAGAATCTATGATAAAGGTTCTCTGCACCCCAACCAGGCCCAGTTCAACCGCCCGTTTTACAAGAAGAGGCTTTGTGCTGATAATCCCATCTGCATGAGTATTCCGCTTAATAAAATCTACAGCAATCTCCCTGGAGCTTAAGCCCTGTGCCAGATCCGCATGGACGATGACATATTTCCCATGCTCTTTTATCTGCCTCACAATGCTGCTGATATTACAGATATTACCATACAGAACAAATACCACCTGGCATTCCGAATCCAAGCATCTTTTTAATCCACTATCGTCCTTAATCGCCGCAATCACCGGAGATGCCTCCAGTAGTTCAATCGCCTTCATTAATATTCCTCCGCCCCACAAAATATGGATCTCGTTCTACTTTATCAATCCTTTCCCCCACCGTCAAGGCAATTTTTACCCTTTCCGGCTTTTCCATGGAAAGAAAAGCATATTTTAACGTTCTTTTTTTCATACAAGATAGCAGGAGCTGCAGTCTCTGGAAACCAGATGCCTCGCCCCTGCTATGTATTATCTACAGTTCTTTGCTCTGGACCCACCTCTTGCAGACCTCCGGAAAGTTGGTTATGACTCCGTCACAGCCCCAGTCATAGACCTGCTCCAATTCGGACATGTCGTTGACCGTCCAGACATTCACTAAAATTCCGTATTTCCTGCAGTTGTCCACAGCCTCTTTTGTTAATCCCTTAACCCCTGGATGGTAGCATTCAAAATGATACCGGTCACAATAATATCCTGCATTTCCAAGGCCCTGGTCTCCAAGCAGTGCGCCGCACAGGATCCCGGGAGCCAGCTCCTTTAAGCGGATTACGGAAGTATGGTTAAAGGAAGAAAAGATGACCTTTTTTTCAAGCCCGTATTTGCACACAAGTTCCAGGGTTTTCTCTTCCAGACCCTCGTAATAATATACGCCTGTCTTAATTTCGATATTTGTGACAAGCTCCTGATCCTTCGCCCATATACAGTATTCTTCGAAGGCCGGAACAGGTTCAAATCCATGAATCCCTCCGCAGACAGCATCCCCATTGAATTGCTTCAGTTCCTCATAAGTGAAATCCTTCACAAAACCGGTTCCATCTGTGGTCCGGTCAATGCTTTCGTCGTGGATCACCACCACCGTTCCATCCTTTGTAAGCTGTACATCCAGTTCGATCCCATCACAGCCTGTCTCTGCCGCCTTTCGAAACGCCAGCATGGTATTTTCCGGATACCTTCCACTGTAACCCCTGTGTGCGAACACCCTCATAGCAACCCCTCTTTCTCCAAAATCTCTTTCCAGTATATCATTTCCTGTATAAATTTTCCATAGATTCCCCTATTTTTATGCAAAATAGCCTTGTAAATCCGCAAGCCGCCAGAAGGTATCCAGACAGCTTGCGGCAAATACAAGGCTATTTCAGAAAATTACATTATATTTTTTCAATGTTCCTTGTTGCAACAATGGAAACGCCGGTTCCTGCACAGTCAGGAATGATCACATCTCCAATGAGAACAGGTGCAGAAATCTCCACCTTCCTGATTTCCTCCATGCAGGCGAAAATCTTATCCTTGGGAATGTCCTGCTTTGTCTTTACCGGCACCATTTCTAAGTCACCGCCTATGACGCGGACCGAGGAAGTCACCACTCTGGTAGGGCTTAAAACCTCTTTTTTTCCATATTCTTCCCCGCGGCTGCAGGAATTCCCTGTAACTTCCACCTGATCCCCTTCGATGCGCACCGTCAACGGGCAGCCCAAAGGACATCGGATACAGATCATTTCTCTTGCCTCCATATTATTCCACCTCCGTACAGACAACGATTCTCTTAAGCTCCGGATAATCCTTAAAGCTGTCTTTCTTTAATACAACCTGCTCCATCTCACCGGGAGCCAGAACCTTTTTCTTTTTGTGGGAAACCCTTACATCATCATAGTAAACACTGATAAAGCGGTCCTTGTACACATCTGCCACGCGGAAACGGACCGTGACCTTATCCTCCATGTTCTCCAGGTCAATCATCTGAGGCACCGTATAGCGGACTCCGTTCTCAGCTGACAGCTCCACGGTATGAGCCGCCTTTTTTTCACAGGCCGCTTTTACGTAGGCAGCTGCGCTTGTTCCTGCCAAAGCAGCTTCCTCGGATACATAATCAACCAGGTCATGAACATGAAGCACATTTCCGCAGGCAAAGATACCTTCCGAACTGGTTTCCAGCTGGTCGCCTACTACAGGGCCAGACGTTACCTGGCTCATCCGGACGCCAGCTCCCCTTGAAAGCTCATTTTCCGGAATCAGGCCTACGGAAAGAAGAAGGGTATCGCAGCTGTAATATTCCTCTGTACCCGGAATAGGCTTTCGGTTTTCATCGACCTGGGCAAGAGTAATGCCTGTCACCCGATCTTTTCCCTCAATGTTGATTACCGTATGGCTGAGCTTTAATGGAATTCCATAGTCGTCCAGACACTGGACGATATTTCTCTTTAAGCCACCGGAATATGGCATAAGCTCTGCCACCACCTTTACCTTGGCGCCTTCTAAGGTCATACGTCTGGCCATGATGAGTCCGATGTCTCCGGAGCCTAAGATCACTACCTCTTTTCCCACGCTGAAGCCTTCGATATTCATTAATCTCTGGGCAGTTCCCGCGGAATAGATTCCTGCCGGACGGTAGCCCGGTATGTTAAGGGCTCCTCTGGGACGCTCCCTGCAGCCCATAGCCAGGATTATGGCTTTGGCTTTTATGGTTGACAGTCCATCTTCTCTGTTGATGACTGTTACTTCTTTATCCTTGCTGATATCAAGGACCATGGTATTTAATTTATAAGGTATGTTTTCCGACTCCGCCATCTCAATATAACGGGCCGCATATTCCGGGCCTGTTAATTCTTCCTTAAAGGTATGCAGGCCAAAACCGTTATGGATGCACTGGTTTAAGATGCCGCCAAGGCAGGATTCTCTTTCCAGAATCAATATATCTGTAATGCCCGCCTTTTTTGCCGCTACTGCTGCAGCAAGACCAGCCGGACCGCCTCCGATTATCACTATATCATGCTCTGTCATTTTGCTGTCCTCCTTATTTATGACCGGTCACTATATTGGAGCCGGGCCTGTTTTTGCAGATATCCTCCATGGTCCTGTCTGTTTCCCTTGCCAGGATCTCCATGGTCCTGGGGGCACAGAAACCGGCCTGGCACCGTCCCATGCCGGCACGGACACGCCGTTTGATTCCGTCTAAAGAAACCGCTCCCAGGGTCCGGGTGATGGCATCTACAATCTCTCCCTCACTGACCCCTTCGCAACGGCAGATAATGGTGCCGTACCGGGGGTCCTTCTTAATAAGCTCCGCCCGTTTTTCAAAAGACAGCTTCTGAGGATCCAGGATTCCCTTCCGGGTGGTCTTAAAATTCTCCTTTCGGGAAGCCTTTGCCTTTTCTGCAACCAGATCAGCAATGTAAACGCCGATGGCAGGAGCACTTGTAAGCCCAGGTGATTCAATACCTGCCGCATTAAAGAAGCCGGCGGCATCGGAAACCTCGCCCAGGATGAAGTCATCCCCAGCCTCATGGGCACGAAGGCCGGAAAAAGAGGTGATGGTCTGGCGGAACGGTATGTTCTTTACTCCCCATACAGCTTTCTCCATAATATCCGACAGATCTTTTGCATCTGTATTAACGCCTTCTTTATCCTCCACATCGGTTGCCGAAGGACCGATCAGCAGGTTGCCGTGTACGGTAGGGGTTACCAGCACGCCCTTTCCCATCTTGCCCGGAAGCTGGAAGATGGTATGGGACACATGGGTTCCTGCCTCCTTATCAAGCAGGCAGTAATCCCCTTTTCTTACCGTGATGTGTATCTTCTTTTCGCTTACCATATTATGGAATACGTCGGCATAAACACCGGCTGCATTGATCACATAGGAGGCATGAATTGTTCCCTCTCCGGTTTTTAAGTCATAGCCCTTTTCCGTCTTTTCAATTACTTTTACCTCAGTATTAAACAAAAACTCCACGCCGTTGTCACAGGCGTTCTCTGCCAATCCTATGGTTAAACCAAAGGGACATACAATCCCTCCCGTAGGCGCATACAGGGCTGCCACCACCGTTTCTGTCACATTAGGTTCCATGGCCCTCACCTCATCGCCGGAAAGGATGGACAAGCCGGTAACTCCGTTTTTTATGCCTTTCTCATAAAGCTTCTTAAGAGCGGGTATATCTTCTTCAGAAAAGCAAAGCACCAGAGAGCCATTTTGAATCATTGAAAAATCAAGCTCCTCTGAAAGCTCTCCCATCATTCGGTTGCCTTCTACATTGAATCTCGCCTTTAAAGACCCGGGCGTCGCATCAAATCCTGCGTGGACAATGGCGCTGTTGGCCTTTGACGTGCCGGAGCAGACATCCTCCTCCCGTTCAATGACACAGATGCTAAGGTCATAGCGCGCCAGTTCTCTCGCAATTGCACAGCCGACTACGCCGCCGCCAATGATCGCTGCATCGTAATTCATTTCCATCATGTTCTTCTCCTCCATATCTGTAATGGTCACCCTTATAAGTGGCAAATCATATAAAAAAGAGTAAGGAAAATAAACGGATCACTCCGCTCTATTCCTTACTCTTTCATCTCAAAGGTCGTTTATTTAATTGTCTTAATGCTAGCATAATCCTGATTGCATTGTCAAGATTTTTCTGCCAGGCTCTCCCCCCTCCTATTCGCTGACTGCCATGACGGCATTTTCCTCTGCCAGCTTGGAAAGCAGGACTCCCTTGTTAAAACCCGGCGGATAAATGACTTCAAATTCCAGTTTGATCTCGTCCTTTTTATTCTTGTTGATCTTCACAGAAGCGATCTCAACCTTTTCTTTTTCCAGAAACTCTTCCATGTTTTTTACTGCCCCGGATTTTTGCGCTATGGTCATCCGAAGGCAGCCACAGGAAGGCACCTGGGCAAAATAGTTGATTCGGTGGGTCAGAGTCTGCATGGCAATGATGAGAACCGCAGACAATATGCCCACAATGTACTGGCCTGCCCCAAGAGCCAGCCCTACCCCGGCGGTAGCCCAGATCCCGGCTGCCGTTGTTAAACCATTTACCAGATTGTTTCGGACAAATATGACCCCTGCTCCTAAAAACCCCACTCCGCTGACCACCTGAGCCGCAACTCTGGCCCCGTCGCTGTTTTGGATGTCAGGAAATCCATATTTGGAAACCACCATCATGAGTGCTGAACCGATCGCCACAATGGCGTGGGTCCGGATTCCAGCCGATTTATTCCGGTTTTTTCTCTCACTGCCGATCAAAAACCCCAAAAAGCCTGCTGTTATAATGCGAAGCATAAATTCCAGCTGCATCATGACGTATGTTAAGGTAATTCCCCCAAACAATAAATATGTACCCTCCAAATCCTACCCCTCCACGTTTTACTCTCCTTCTTGCGACCAGTAGAGCGCGCATTTAACTGCCCTCTTCCAGCCTTTTACCAGCTTATTCCGGCTTTCCTCCTCCATCTGGCTGTCAAAGGTCCTGGATACCTTCCAGTTTGCCTTGATTTCATCCCGGCTCTTCCAATATCCGACTGCAAGTCCGGCCAGGTACGCAGCTCCAAGGGCGGTTGTCTCAATGCATTCCGGCCTTACGATCTCTGTGTTTAACAGATCAGACTGGAACTGCATGAGGAAATTGTTGGCACAGGCTCCTCCGTCCACCTTTAGCTGCTTTAAATGAATATCCGAATCCTGTTCCATTGCCTCAATGAGATCACAGACCTGGTAGGCCATAGATTCCACCGTGGCCCGGATAAACTGCTCCTTGCTGGTCCCTCTGGTCACCCCCACAATGGTTCCTCTTGCGTACTGGTCCCAATAAGGTGCTCCAAGCCCTGCAAAGGCCGGCACCACGTAAACGCCCCCCGTATCCGCTACGGCCTTACAGTATTCCTCTGTCTGGGCGGCAGAACGGACCATCCGCATCTCGTCTCTTAACCACTGCACCGAAGCGCCTGCCACGAACACGCTTCCTTCCAGGGCATACTGAATGCTCTCCTGGTCACTTGCAGCTATGGTGGTCAAAAGTCCATGCCCGGACCTCACCGCTTTTTCTCCTGTATTCATAAGGAGGAAGCAGCCGGTTCCATAGGTGTTCTTTACTTCCCCCGCCTCAAAGCAGCACTGGCCGAATAACGCAGCCTGCTGATCGCCTGCCGCCCCTGCAATGGGAATCTTTCCTCCCATGACATCCGAAGAGGTGTAGCCGTAAATACAGCTTGAGGGCTTTACCTCAGGCAGCATACATCTGGGGATGCGGAAATAATTAAGAATCTCCTCATCCCAGCACTTCTTGTGTATATCAAACAGCATGGTTCTGGAGGCATTGGTATAATCCGTCACATGGATACAGCCCTTGGTCAGATTCCAGATCAGCCAGGTGTCCACGGTTCCAAACAGCAGCTCCCCACGTTCTGCCCGTTCTCTTGCCCCCTCTACATGATCCAGGATCCATTCGATCTTGCTTCCTGAAAAATAAGCATCAGGAATCAGTCCGGTCCTTTCAATGATAAGCTCCTCCAGACCGTCATGCTTTAGCTTCTCAATCCTGTCCGAAGTCCTGCGGCACTGCCACACGATGGCATGATAGACCGGCTCCCCTGTCTCCTTATCCCAGACCACCGTAGTCTCCCTCTGGTTGGTGATCCCGATTGCAGCAATATCGCTGTAATGAGCCCCGATCTTTCCCATGGCCTCCATGGCCACGGAAAACTGTGAAGACCAGATCTCCATGGGGTCATGCTCCACCCAGCCCGGTTCCGGAAAAATCTGTTTAAACTCCTTTTGTGCTGCACTGCAGATGTTCCCCTGCTCATCGAACAGGATACATCTGGAACTTGTCGTGCCCTGATCTAAGGCAATGACATATCTTCCCATAGTTTTCTCCTTCTCGCCTATACTCTTTTGTCATACAGATATGCCTAAGGGTGCCCCTCCCCCTTCCAGCAGTTGCTCCCTGATTTTCCCCTTTGTTAATTTTTTCTCAAGGGATAAAGAAAGAGCCTTGGAAATGAACGGTTACCCGCACTCATCACCCGGCTCTGTCATCTCTTAGGCTATCTATTTATGTATACTTAATAGTACCACGGACCAAAAAGTATGTCAAGATTTCAGGGTATATTTTTCTTAATGAAGACTCTCTCTTATGGTCTTAAATGCCTGAATTACAAGCGTAGGAATAAAGGCAAATATGAAAATGGTAATAAACTGCCTTGCGGTTAAATCTGCCACATAAAAAAAGGTATGAAGGCCTGGTATAAACAGTACGGCTGCCAAAAGAATTGCTCCTGCCTCAAAGGCCATAATGCTCCACAAATTACTTTTAAACCCGATCTTTAAAATGGAATGGCCGCTTCTGCAGTTAAAACCGTGGAACAGCCTTGCCAGGGTCAGGGTGGAAAATGCCATGGTACTGGCGGCCACCTCGCTTCCAGTCACCATGCCTGTGTGGTAGGAGGTCATGGTACCGGCCGATATAAGTGCCCCCTGAAGGAGAATCTGAAGAACAAAACGCTTTGTTAAGATTCCTTCTTTGGGATTTCTGGGCTTTTGGGCCAAAAGGTCTGCTTCCGCCTTTTCCATGCCAATGGCAATGGCAGGAAGAGAGTCGGTCAAGAGGTTGATAAACAGCAGATGCACCGGTGCAAAGGGAGGTGGAAGGGCCCGGAAAGATGTATACAATACACACAGTATCCCAGCCATATTTCCTGATAATAGAAATTTAATGGCATTCCGGATGTTCCGGTAAACATTACGGCCGTTAGCAACCGCCTTAATAATGGTTGCAAAGTTATCATCCGTAAGGATCATGGCAGAAGCATCCTTTGACACTTCTGTCCCCATTTTTCCCATGGCAACCCCGATGTCGGCCTGCTTTAAGGCCGGAGCGTCGTTGACTCCGTCTCCTGTCATGGCTACGATATGGCCCTTTTTCTGCCAGGAGCGGACGATCCGTATCTTATGCTCCGGTGAAACCCGGGCATAAACGCTGATATGCTCCAGCCTGCGGCTCAATTCCTCTTCCGGCATATCATCAAGCTCCGGTCCGCTGACCGCCAGATCATCCTCACCCAGAATGCCAATTTTTTCCGCAATGGCGGAAGCTGTGATCTTATGGTCTCCTGTAATCATAACCGGACGGATGCCTGCTCTTTTGGCATTTAATACCGCATTCTTTGTTTCCGGGCGGGGCGGGTCCATCATTGCGGTCATTCCAAGAAAGGTATAGCCTGCCTCCGATTTTTCCGTCAGATTTTCATCCTCATGCATTTCCCGGCAGGCAAAGGTCAGAACCCTTAGCCCCTGCCTGGAAAACTCCATGTTCTGCTCCATTAAAGTCTGCCGGTCCCCCTCCCTCATAGGACGGATCCCTTCCCCTGTCCATATATGGCTTATCCGGGGCAGAAGCACATCCACTGCTCCCTTTGTGAACAGAACTCTTTTTCCTTCGATCCTGTGCATGGTACTCATAAGCTTTCTCTGGGAGTCAAAGGGGATTTCCCCTGCCCTGGGGTAATAGGATTTCATGGCTTCCTCTTCCATGCCCGCCCTTTCAGCCATCTGTATCAGCGCGGTCTCCGTCGGATCCCCCACCAGCTTTCCTTCTATGTAGGCGGAATCATTATTTAAAACAGCATCATATAACAGATATTTATGTACTGGAACCTCTTTGTTTAAGAGTTCCGGAGGATAAAGGCGGCTGTTTACATAGATTTGCTGTACGGTCATGCGGTTTTGGGTCAGGGTTCCCGTCTTATCGGAACAGATGACCGAAACACAGCCAAGGCTTTCCACTGCCTTTAAATCCTTTATGATGGCATTTTCTCCTGCCATTTTCTGTGTGCCCATTGCCTGAACGATGGTGACAATGGAGCTTAACGCTTCCGGAATCGCCGCAACCGCCAGGGCTACGGCAAACATCAGGGAATCTAAAACCGGCATCCTGCGGTAGATGCTCAGACCGAAAATCACTGCACAGATAAACAGAATGGCTGCCGCCAGCTTGCTTCCAAACTGGTCTAAGCTCACCTGAAGAGGTGTCTTCTTTTCCCCGGTGTCATTCATGAGAGAAGCGATCCTGCCGATTTCCGTATCCATTCCGGTACCTGTTACTAGTATCTTTGCCCTGCCCGCTGCCACCAGGGAACCGGAAAACACCATATTCGTCTGCTCTGCCAAAGGCACCTTTTGTTCCCGTATCCTCCCCGTCCGCTTATCCACATTAACGGATTCTCCGGTCAGGGAGCTTTCATTGACCAGGAGGGAATAATTTTCCAGGATCCGGCCGTCTGCCGCCACCATATCCCCTGCTTCCAAAAGCAGGATGTCCCCCGGTACGATTTCCCCTGACAGGATTTCCTGCCTCCTCCCCTCTCTTACCACCTTTGCTACCGGTGACGACAGGGCCATAAGGCTGTCTATGGACTTTTCCGCCTTCTGATGCTCTACTGTCCCCAGCACCGCATTCAGCAGAAGCACCGCAAAAATTACCCCTGTGCTCTCTACATCGCCGGATATCATAGAAATTACTGCAGCTATAATCAGGATGATGACCAATAAGTCTTTAAACTGGTCCAAAAATACCTGGAAAGCGCTTTTGCGTTCTGCTTTCTTAAGCCTATTTGGACCATATATCTGTCTTCGCTTCAAAACTTCCCTTGAATCCAGTCCATTCTTTCCTGCGCCAAGCTTTACAAGGGCCTCATCCTCTGATAAACGAAACCATTCTTCCATTCTGACGCTCCTTCCTGTTTCCTATATTACCGGAGGCTGAAACTGCTTCCGATAATCGGATGGACGGCAGCAAAGAACGCTGCCTTTTATCAGAAATCTGAACATCGATTTCTGATAACCTATACTATGTTATGAGACAGGTAGTGAATTTCATGAATGATTTTAGCTTGCTATTGACATGGACCGGATAGCAGGCATTAACTTAATAAATTGCTATTGGCCCATAGGGCCCATCGATGATTTCTATTTTCGTTTCAAAAATATCGGTCAAAACCTTTGAATCCATAATCTGATCTACCGTACCAAAAGCGGCAATTCGTCCGTTTTTCATGGCACAGATCCGATCAGAATATTTGGCTGCAAAATTAATATCATGCATAACAGCCACAATTGTTCTTCCAAATTCATTGGCCGCATGCTTCAAATGCTCCATCATCTGAACAGAACGGGCAACGTCAAGATTGTTCAAAGGTTCGTCCAAAAGTACATATTCCGTCTCCTGACACAAAACCATTGCCACATATGCCCTTTGCCTTTGGCCGCCGGAAAGCTCATCCAAATATCTGTTTTCCAAATCAGTCAGTTCTAAAAAATCAATATATTTAGAAATAATGACCTCATCCTCTTTCGTTAATCTTCCTTTTGAATAAGGAAAACGGCCAAATCCAGCCAGCTGCCTGACAGTAAGCCTCGTTACAAAATGATTTTCCTGCCGCAAAATAGTCAGAACTTTTGCCAAGTCCTCTGATTTCGATTCAGTAACATCCATATCTGCCACCTTAATATGGCCTTCTTCCATATTCAAAAGTCTTCCAATCATCAAAAGTGTGGTGGATTTTCCAGCACCATTAGGTCCGATTAAAGAAGTGAGACCTGCTTTTGGTATTTTAATATCCAAAGGTCCTATTTCTACCTCATCATACGACTTTCTGGCATTATCTATTATTATCATAAGGTACCTTTCCTTAAAATCACGATTAAAAATGCTATTCCGCCAAACATCTCGATAATAACTGAAACGACTCCTTGAGCCCTGAATATATGGTACATAAAAAAGTAAGCACCTGTTATTATCAAAAATCCAATCGCAAGAGCCATTGGAAAAATATATCTGTGATCATATGTTGGAGCCGCTTGATAACTCAAAGTTGCAACTAAAAATCCATAAAAAGTAAGCGGTCCAACCAAAGCCGTAGAAACCGACATCAAAACAGAAACTAAAATCAAAGCATAAATTACATGAACCTGATGTTTGACACCCAAAGAAGTAGAGCAATCCTTTCCAAGTGACACAACATTTAACTTCTTAGAATAAGCAAGAAGAAGCAGTGCCGCTATTATTACTACCGGAATTGCAAGAGGAAAATATTCCGGATCCGCATTGTTGACAGAGCCAAACAATCTTGCCTGTAAAATATCAAATTCTGACGGTGCAAGAAGTCTTCTCATAAAAGATGATAATGACTTCAGCCCGGTTCCCATAATAACGCCAACCAAAAGCATAAGCTGTAAATTTCCATACTTTCCGGAAAGCAGCCAGCCATAAAGGACCAGGCACATAAGGACCATAACAACAACCTGAAATACAAAGGATCCAATCCCACTAAAATTTATAAAGGCACTGGCACCAAAGAAAAATATGGTACCGGTATGAATGGTTGAGTAAAGTGCTTCAAAGCCTAAAAGGGAAGGGGTTATAATCCTGTTACTGGTAATCGATTGGAAAGTGACTGTGGATAAACTCTGACAAACTGCAGAAATGATCATTGCCGTAAGAGCGAACATCCTTCTTCTGACAACCGGGAGAAAAGAAGGGGAATCAATTGGAACCGGATTATTATAAACCAAAAGTCCATAGGAAGCAAAAACACCCAAAACAAGCAATGTGATCAGCAAAATCCAATATTTTTTTTCTTCTTTCTTAGAACGAAAAGCTCTCGCTGATCTGTGTTCCTGATGAAGGCCGGTATTGTATTCTATTCCGTTCATCTTAGCCTCCTTTGCCTCAATAAGATAACAATAAATACAATTGACCCCACTGTTCCGAGAATCAAAGAGACAGGTACTTCAAAGGGCATTATAATTGTTCGGGAAATTATGTCACAAAGAGTTATTACCCCCATTCCCAGCACACATACCCAAGGCAGATTACTCCTAAGATCATCTCCTCTGTACATGGAAACAATATTGGGTACAATCAAGCCTAAGAAAGGTAAATTTCCAATAACAGCTGTTACAATTCCAACTGCAAAAGAAATAAGGCCGGTCCCCAAAATAATGATCTTATTATAATTTACTCCAAGACTTGTAGCAACATCTTCCCCCAGACCGGCTAACGTCAACTTATCAGCACAAATAAAAATAAGACCGGTAACTATAATAATCAGCCATAAATATTCGTATCTTCCGATTTGAACGGCTGCAAACGAACCTACAAACCAGCTTTCAATATTTTGCGTCATTTGGAAGGTAAGTCCTATAAAAGTAGAAAATGCAGAAATAACTGCTCCAAGCATCATTCCAATGATCGGGACAATCAAAGACGAACGAAGTTTCACTCTTCTTAAAAACAAAAAGAAGATCATAGTTCCTATAAAAGAAAACACGATTGCCCCGGTCATTCTTAAAACTAAAGTTGGTGCCGGAAATAATAGATAGACAATAAGAAGTCCCAAACCCGACCATTCAATCGTCCCTATTGTAGTAGGTTCAACCAAACGATTTTGTGTAATAAGCTGCATGACCAGTCCTGACATTGACATTGCAGCTCCGGTAAGCATGAGTGCAGCTGTCCTGGGTACCCGCGTTATGAAAAACATATCCCTTCCATCCGCTTGGCCCTGTATATCATAAGCTCCGGTAAACAGTGATATAATACCTAAAATAATAACAACCATAATTGCTACTATAAAAGGTTTTGTCCATTTCTTATTGTAATAATAACGTTGGGGCTGAGAATTCCCAGCCCCAATCATTTTTTTCGCTGTATTTTTCAAAACTATACTATACTCCTATATCCTATTCAGCCAAAACCTTTGCAAGGTCTCCAAATAACTCCAGATAGGTTTGTATGGATTCATTTGTGTAAGTATCAGCTGGTGCATAAACGATATGTCCTTCAGTAACAGCAGTTACGTTTTGAAGAGCAGGTGATTGATCGATAACGTCCTGAGCAGGAACTGCATCAGTTGTAGAAGATACTGCGGCATCACGGTCTAATACGAAAATCCAATCCGGATTACTCTGTGCAATCGCTTCAACAGAAATATCATCCCCTTGATGATCGGAAGTCGTATTGTCAATATCTAATGCCGGAACCCATCCGAACACCTCATACATGGGCCCCCAAACACGGCCGGAATGAGGAGCTGAAAAACCAATATTTCCACCGGAAACCACAACACTCATAATGGTATCCGTTCCGTTATATGCAGATTTGACAGCTTCGATCGCCTGATCAAAGTCAGCTGTCAATTGTTCCGCTTCTTTATTTTTATCAAAAATTTTTCCAAGTGCAATGGTAGAATCCTTAAGTCCGTTTACTAAGTTTTCTCCAGGTGTTTCCGCTTCCTCGGAAACATCAAAATTTAAATCAATAACAGCTGCATTTGGTACTAATTTTTTTATTTCTTCATAATAGGACGCAAATCTTTGACCGACAATTACGAGGTCAGGGTCAGCCGCCGCTATAATCTCAAGATTCGGTTCGCGGTGATTTCCGATATCCAGAACAGACTCATCGGCTACATATGGGGAGCCCGCGGGCATTACACCCTTTGGAGCAGCGACTAATTCAATTCCCCAGTCTGATAGCGTCTCATAAGTTCTATTATCCAGAGAAATTACCTTTTGAGGATTTACAGGGACTGTAACCAGACCATGAATATCTTTGATTTCAACCGTTAAAGCTTCTTCACTCTTAGCAGCTGCAGTGGTTTCAGCGGTCTCAATGGTTTCATTAGTTGTTGTGCCTGGACTTGAGCAGGCTGTCATCATTAAAACGGCTGCTGCCATAATGACTGTTGTTTTTAATACATTGTTTTTTTTCATTTCATCTCCTCGTCAAAAAAATTTATTAAGTTAGTTGTCACTAACTTTTTTACATTATATTATTAGAAATGGTTATTGTCAACCGCTTTACTGATTTTTCTACGGCAAACGACGGATAGATTCATCATTTGTTTCCTATTGCAGGGGAACGTTTTTTTTATTATAATTTCATTATGGGATAAGCAGCCCGCAAATTGTAAGCAACCATGTTAAGAAAGGACATGATAACCATGGAAAAAATAACAAGCTTTACCATCGACCATTTAAAACTTCTTCCAGGCATCTATGTCTCCCGCAGGGATCAGGCCGGGGACTCTGTCATTACCACCTTTGATATCCGCATGACCCGCCCCAATTTTGAGCCTGTTATGAATACAGCGGAAATCCACACCATTGAACATCTGGGAGCCACTTACCTGCGCAACCATGACTTCTTTGCTTCCCGAATCCTGTACTTTGGCCCCATGGGCTGCCGCACCGGTTTTTACCTTCTGCTGTCCGGTGATTACAAGTCCAGGGACATTGTTCCGTTGATCACAGAAATGTATGAATTCATCCGGGATTTTGAAGGCGAGGTACCAGGCGCAGCCGCAAAAGACTGCGGCAATTACCTGGACATGAACCTTGGAATGGCAAAATACCTGGCTGGAAAATTCCTTGATTCTGTGCTGTACGGAATCGATGACGACCAGCTTATCTATCCTGAGGACTAAAGGCCAGGTTATGAAACTGATTATTTGGTAAAAGCCGGCAAACAGGACATATCATGGCCTCTTTGCCGGCTTATTTCTTTTACCCTTCCTCCAATTCCTCCACCATCCGGTACCCAACGCTCATTTCCGTAAAAATATACTGAGGCGCTCACGGATTTTCTTCTATCTTATGCCTTATATCCGCCATGTTGGCGGGAAGAGTACGGCGTTCACGGAGCCGTTTGATGCTGCCGGAAACTGCTGCGTGTTCAAACAATTTTCTGTAATTATTATAATTGAGCATTATTTTTCCATATTTATTAGTACCTGATTTTGTCTTTTAAAAACAAACAAAAAAGTGCTCATGTCAGATATAAAAAACAAATACAACCAGCTACAGCAAAAAGATCTCATAGCATATAGCTGCAGCTGATAATACAAAAAAATGAGGACAATCTGATCGATTGCCCTCAAAAACATTATAACCGTAAATTGACTTTTCAAATACCACGGATCATTTCTTTCCCATAAGCACCACAATGGACCTTGGCGGAACCAGAAACCGTTTACCTTCTGCTGCAGGCTCCTTTCCTTCCGGGTACATGCCGTTTACTTCTCCTTTATCCGTACGAAAGACCACATGCCATTGTTCCTTCTTAGGCAGATTGGGAAGATCAAATTCATGAAGCTCCCAGTGCATGTTATAAGCCACATAAAAGTTATCATCAGCAGTTCCATCCGGTTTTCTTCCATATTCCCCGCAGTAAAAGATTCCAAGCTGGCGCCGGAAATTATCAAATTCCGGGCACCATGCCTTTACTCCATGATAAGAAACATCCGGAAGTCCGCATGCCAGATAATCCATGATCCTTGGCTCCTTTGGCATATGGAACACCGGATGCGCTTTTCGAAAGGCGATCACCGCCTTTACAAACTCCAGGAGATCCCGGTTGGTCCTGACCAGATTCCAGTTTAACCACGACACCTCATTATCCTGGCAATATGCATTATTATTGCCTGACTGGGAATTGCCGAACTCATCTCCAGCCATAATAAGGGGCGTTCCCTGGCTGAGAAACAAAAGCAGGAATGCGTTGCGCAGCTGTTTTTTCCGAAGCTCCATCACCTTTTTCCGCTTTGTGGGACCCTCGACTCCGCAGTTCCAGGAATAATTATAGGGACTGCCATCATGGTTCTTCTCTCCGTTTTTCTCATTATGTCTGGTATCATAGGACACCATATCCATCATGGAAAACCCGTTGGTATTGGCCATATAATTGATGACGCCGTACCCCGCCGGATTTCTCCTGGTACGGAAGGCAAGGTTATTCATCTGTTCCTCGTCCCCTTTTAGCACCCGGCGCATATCCACCAGAAAACCGTCATTATACTCACCTAAGTGCTTAATCTTACCTTCAAAGGCCATATCCCAGGATATGGCAAATAGCTTGATGCGGCTTAAATAAGGATCCCTGCGGGGGAGGTCTAAGGGAAGGGTCCCCACCAGGTGAATCCCGTCCACATGAAATTCATCCGCCCAGAACCGGACCGCATCAAGAACCAAAGAAGGCGGTTCCTTTCCGGTAAAGAAAAGCTCCACAATCAATTCCAGCCCCTCCTTGTGAAGAGCCTTTACAAGGCTTTTGAACTCCACAGCCGGATTCTTTTTGAAGGCGTAAGAAGCCTTAGGAGCAAAATAACAGCCTGAGGTATATCCCCAATAATTCAATTTCCCAACAGGTTTATCCACACCAAAAGGACTTCCATACACATGCTCCTCCATGATGACCTCGGAAAACTCATTTACCGGCATCAGCTCCACCGCCGTAATACCCAGCTCTTTTAAGTAAGGAATCTTCTCCCGTATGCCATCAAAGGTTCCTTTATGCTTTACTTTGGAAGAGGTATGCTTTGTAAACCCCCGGTTATGGAGCCTGTATATGATACTGTCCTCATATGGGATCTGAGGAAGCTTGTCTTCTTCCCAGTCAAAATCAACAAACTCAATGGGAGTTCTTAAAAGGGTTGACGCACGTTCAAAATCCCCCCATACCTCCCGTCCGGTAAAACGCTTTCCATAAGGATCAGAAAACAGTTTTCCATCGATTTCATAGCAGTATTCCAGATTGTCAAAATCCTCTCCCAGAACAGTCATGCTCCATACATCGCCTTTTCTTAACTCTGCCGGAAAGGAAAGGGTCTGGACCGGCGTTTCCTCTCCTGCCTTAAAAATAAGGACCCTGCATTCCTCTCCTTCTGCAGCCACACACAGGCGGATTCCGCCGGATACCTTTGATAGCCCCATAGGATAGGTTCCCATCTCATGCTTTGCAATCCTGTACTGTTCCATATCGCTTATCTCCTCCGTCTCTTGATGCGATTCCGGGTTAGCTTCTGCTCCTTTTACTGTGATTCTTATTGATTCTCAATCTGTTCTGCCAGGTCGTTTAAATACATCCACCGCTCCATCTTCTCCTCCAGCAGCCTTTCCTGCTCAGCCTTTTCCTCCATCAGCGCATTCAGCCTGCTGTAATCGCTGGCAGCTTCCCCCATCTGCTTGTCCAGGGCCTCGATCTTCTCTTCCAGAGCAGCCAGATCTTCTTCAATGGTTTCCCATTCTCTCTGTTCCTTAAAGGAGAATTTAAGCTTTCGCTCTCCCTTTGGCTTTTCTTTGATCTTTTTCTCAGGAGCCTCCGAACCTTTTGAAGATTCCTCATCCTGGTCTGGAAGGCCCTCCGGATATTTCTCCTGAAAAGCCGCCTGATAATCGGTAAAGCCACCCTCATACTGAGTCACCTGACCCTGGCCCTCAAAGGCAAAGATCCTGTGTACCACCCGGTCTAAAAAATAGCGGTCATGGGAAACCGTGACCACAATCCCCTGGAAACTGTCAAGATAATCCTCTAAAATAGTCAAAGTCTGAATATCCAGATCATTGGTCGGCTCGTCAAGCAAAAGCACATTGGGCGCATCCATCAGGATCCGGAGCAGATAAAGCCTTCTTTTCTCCCCGCCGGACAGCTTGCTGATAGTGGTGTACTGGACGCTTGAAGGAAACAGAAAACGTTCCAGCATCTGAGAGGCGCTGATGCTTCCATCCTTTGTCTTTACATACTCCGCCACGTTCCGGATGTAGTCAATGACCTTTACGCTGCCATCCATGTCTTCGCTTTCCTGTGAAAAATATCCCATTTTTACGGTCTGCCCTATGGTGACCGTTCCGGCGTCAGGATCCAGCCACCCAGCAATGATTTTCATCAGGGTGGATTTACCGCTTCCGTTAGGGCCAATAATGCCAATGCGGTCATTTTTCAGGAAAATATAGGAAAAGTCCTTCATCAGCACCTTTTCCCCAAAGGCTTTGGTGATATCATTAAGCTCCACCGTGGTACGCCCCAGACGGCTTGAAACGGAATCCAGCTCCACCGTCTGATCGATCTCAATTCCCTTCTGGTCACGAAGGGCCTCATAGCGCTGGATATGAGCCTTCTGCTTGGTAGAACGGGCCCTGGCTCCCCGCTGCATCCATTCAAGCTCCACCTTAAGAAGAGACTGTCGTTTCCGCTCTGTGGCCGCTTCCATGTCCATACGCTCTGCCTTCAGCTTTAAATAGCCTTCATAACACCCCAGGGTGCTCTCTCTGTCGGCTCCGCCGCCATTCACCTTGTTCTCCTGATAGTTATAAAGTTTTCCCTTATCAAGCTCCACGATCCGGTTGGTAACGCTGTCTAAAAAGTACCGGTCATGGGTCACCATTAAAAGCGCCCCTCTAAAGCGGCGCAGATAATCTTCAAGCCATTCCGCCATGCTGCTGTCCAGATGGTTGGTAGGCTCGTCAAGGACCAGTAAGTCCGTATTCCCAAGGAGGACGCTGACTAATGCCACCCGTTTTCTCTGTCCCCCTGACAGGGTCTCCACCCGGGAATCAAAGTCCGTAAATCCCAGCCTGGTCAGCATGGCCTTTGCCTGGCTTTCCAGATCCCAGACATGCTCATGCCCTTCATTGTCCCGGACAATGCTCTCTAAAATGGTATCGCCTTCATGAAACACCGGATTTTGGGACAGAAAACGGATATCTAAATTCCTTCCCTTTACCACGGTCCCCTGATCCGGCTCCTCAAGACCTGCTACGATCCTGAGCAATGTGGATTTTCCTGTTCCGTTAATGCCGATCAGCCCGATCTTTTCTCCTTCATTGATGCTGAAACTGGTATCGTCAAAAAGCAGACGTTCCGTATATGATTTAGTTAAATGTTCAATGGTCAGTAAATTCATTCCTTATCGTTCTCTCCTGTCTGGTTCTCTCTAACGGATCACAAGCTCCACAGGGCAGTGGTCGGAGCCCAGGACCTGGGTATGGATGTCCGCGCTTAAAAGCCTGTCCTTTAAGCTTTCTGAAACGCAGAAATAGTCAATGCGCCAGCCTGCATTTTTCTGTCTGGCACTGAACCGGTAAGACCACCAGGAGTATATGCCTTCCTGCTCCGGATAGAAATAACGGTACGTATCAATAAATCCGTTTTCCAAAAGAACGGTAAATTTCTCCCTTTCTTCATCGGTAAAGCCTGCATTTTTCCGGTTGGTCTTAGGATTCTTTAAATCGATCTCCTTATGGGCCACATTTAAATCTCCGCAGAAAATTACCGGTTTTTTCTCCTCCAGCCCTTTTAAATGGGCAAGGAATGCCTCCTCCCAGGTCATCCGGTAAGGCAGCCTGGCCAGTTCATTCTGGGAATTGGGGGTATAGCAGGTAACCACATAGTATTCCGGAAATTCGGCTGTGATCACCCGGCCTTCCCTGTCATGCTCCTCTGCGCCGATTCCATAGGCCACTGACAAAGGCTCCTCCTTGGTAAATATGGCAGTCCCTGAATAACCTTTCTTTTCCGCATAATTCCAGTATTGATGGTATCCGGGAAGGTCAAGGTCGATCTGTCCCTCTTGAAGCTTGCTTTCCTGGATACAGAATACATCCGCATCCACTTCGTTAAAATAATCCAAAAAGCCCTTTTCCACGCAGGCGCGAAGGCCGTTTACATTCCAAGAAATCATTTTTTTCATTTTTTTCACCTCTGATAAAAGATAGAAATAGTATATCATTTTCCCGTAGAATAAGAAAGGGATGAATTTATTTACCGGCCTTTGTGAATTTTAAGACTGGAGAAATTGACAGACAAGGGGATTATTCCTCAATGACAGCCTTAATTGAAATTTATAATAATAAGATAACTTCGGAAGATAATGCTGTCTATGGAAACGAAGTATGTGATAAATATTTAAAGGGGAATAAAATAGCTAAAGAAGCGATGGATGAGTGGATAAATAATATATCCGTTCAGTTGCTGACAATCACTGTATTTTATAATCCGGAAATCATATGCATCGGCGGAGGAATATCAGAAGAAGCCTGGTTTATTGAAGCTGTCAAAGAAAAGTATAAAAGCATATGTAAAAGCTATTTTGAAGGCGAAGAATTTATAACGACTAAAATTGATAAATGCAATTATAACAATGATTCCAATATATTGGGTGCAATTATTAATGTAAATGAAATGCTTACATAATAAATATTGCGATCAGGAAATTTCAGTGCGGGCTGGCCTGGGGCAGGATTCTATCCTTAATGGCGAGCCCACTTTCTGACCTCTCAATCTTTCTTCTCAGACATAAAATCAAAAGATCTTAAGAATCTTGTGAAAGAGGGTGCCTCAAAGGCTATTTTCCTCTGAGACACCCTCAATCAGGTTCTTACCCTGGTCAAGCGGCTATTCGCAATCCGCCTCGCTACTTGCTCATAACCGATTTCCCTTTTTCCTGCCATTTTTTCCGTTCCACGAACCGTCCCATAAAAAAGGCAAGAACGCCTACCCCGATACCTGTCTGGATACAAAACAGCAGACTTTCCACTTCTCCGGGAAGCTCTCCGTCGATGAAGGTTTCCATCACCGGAGTAAACCATGGCTCATATGACCTTCCCTGGATCTCCGATATCATCTGGCTTCCTGCATCATCAGAACCGCCGAATTCGGCTCCCTTTATAGCAAATAGGGGAATCGCTGCAATCAGAAAGGCAAAAATCAGGAGTGTTACTACGATCTTTTTATTTTTACTGGTCATATTACTGAACCTCCTTTGAAAATCCAACTGCCTTCAGCTCCGGAAGGGCATAAGTTTCAAGGGTAATGATGATCACTGTGGTGAGGATACCCTCAATAATTGCAAGGGGCAGCTGAGTCGGTGCGAATACCCCTAAAAATTTAACAGCAGAAGCAAAGACGCCGCCTGTTTCTGACGGGTAAGCCAGCGCAAGCTGAATGCTGGTCACACAATATGTAAACAGGTCACCGATCATCGCTGCCAGGAAAATGCTGACCATTTTGTTTACCTTCAGCTTTTTTAATAATTTATAAATTCCAAAAGACACGAACGGTCCCGCAATTGCCATGGAAAAGGTATTGGCACCCAGCGACGTAAGGCCGCCGTGAGCCAGTAATATGGCCTGAAAAATCAGTACGATCATTCCCAGGATGCTGACCGCAGACGGTCCGAATAAAATGGCTCCAAGGCCGGTTCCTGTCATATGGGAACAGCTTCCTGTTACGGACGGGATCTTTAAGGATGATATAACAAAAATAAAGGCTCCCGACATGGCAAGTATGGTGATGGTTTTCCTGTTCTCCTGAAGCCTCTTCCTGATGGAGAAAAAACCCGCTGCCAGAAACGGCAGACAGACAGCTCCCCAGGCGATACAGTATCCCACAGGAAGATACCCCTCCATAATATGCATTCCATAGGCGCTTGGAACAATTCCAAAGGCCAGGGCAAATGCGACGACAAGTTTCATGACTCTTTTTTCTTTCTTACTCATTTTCATTCTCCTTCCAATAAAATAAGCACCAAATTCTGATGATTCCCACACATCAGACCAGCGCTCACGAGGTAAATCTTTATACAACAAAAAGACTTCCTGGCATCCGGTCATCGCTCGTAACCGGATGCGTCGCAGGCATAATTTACTTAATGAAGGCGCAGCCTGAATTTAGTAAATCAGCCGTTCGATGAGCCAAAGGCGAATCGAACTTCCTTATGAAAGGCAGGTCTTCTGACTCGTGTATCATCACAGCAGCTCTTCTTCCCGGTTTCCCAGTGATTTATTGAGCCCTGCTCCCCACTTACAGCGGCGGGACCGTAAGGGATTTACACCCTTTTCCCTATTATCCTGCGGAGAATTTTCACAGGCACCTTTCACATAATACTTTTGTATTGTAGCTGTTTAATAGCTTTCTGTCAATTTCTTTGTGCCTGCAAGAGCATTTCCAGCTCCCCGGCATTTTTAGGAGAACTCCCGCCTGCTGCTAAAATGCGGTGCCTCACCAGGCTGTTATAGACCTCCAGAAGGATGGGCCTTTTTAAATTGGCCTGACTTAATACATCCTCATCTTCAAACACTTCCCTCACCGGCCCATCGGCAATAATGCGCCCCCCGGCAAAAATCACCGCCCTGTCTGCAAAACGGTATGCGAAATCCACATCATGGGTGGAAATCAGAAGAGTTTTCCCCATTTCATTCATCTTATCCAGAACACCTTCTAACATTTCCACATTGACCGGATCCAGGGAGGCCGTAGGCTCGTCGAATATGATCACCTCGGATTCCATGGCAATGATATCCGCTATGCTCACCCGCTTTTTCTCTCCTCCGCTTAAATAGTGGGGCGGCCTGTCCCTCATGGAACTTAAATTCATGTATTCCAGGGCATCCTCCACCCGTTTCTTCACTTCCTCTCTTGGAAGCTTTAAATTCATAGGGCCAAAGGATACCTCTGCAAAGACCGTAGAAGCGATGATCTGGTTGTCCGCATCCTGAAAAACGATCCCCACATTTTTTCTCAGCTCATTTAAATCCTTTTTCCCTATTTCTTTCCCGCGGTAAAGGATCCTTCCAGTATCCGGACGGTATACCCCGTTTAAATTGAGAAAGCAGGTGGATTTTCCCGCACCATTGGAACCGAGAACAACGATTTTCTCTCCCTTTCTCACGGTAATATTGATTTCCCTTAACACCTGTTTTCCCTGTCCATAAGAATAGCACAGGTTTTCCGCCTGCAAAAGAATTTCCTCCATCTTTCCTCACCTCCTTCGTCTGTAATCTCTGCCGTATAATTAAACCAGCAGACGAACCCCTAGCAGGACCAGGAAATAACCGGCCGCAGCCCAAAGCTGCCACCCCTTTACCTTCTTTTCCTCCTCCAGAAACAAAAGCTCCCCATCATAACAGCGGGCGGTAAGAGCATCATAATAGATATTTGCCTTTTTTAAGGAAACAACGAACAGATTTCCAGCCGCACTTCCAAAGGAGCGGCAGGAGGTCTTAAAATCGCAGTAACCAAGCCTTGACTCAGCCGCCTGTTTCATATAACACTGGGTATCCATCATCACGAAAATGAACCGGTAAATCATATTCATCAGCTCCAAAATTATTTTGGGAACATGAAGCCTTCGGAATACACAGATGATCTCACTTGCCGGAGTGGAAAGCACCAGCATGTACATGGCGCTTAAGGCTGCCAATGCCTTTAAGATCAGTCCCAGGGCCAGCTCTGGCCCGCCTTCCGTCAGATACAGGTAAACCCCATGAACAGAAGCAAGCACCCGGCCATGGGGCACCGGCGACAGGTCAATGACAATGGCCGCTGTCCCCAAAAGGAGAAATGCAAGAGGGATCTTAAGCAGGCCCAAATAATTCTTCCAGGGGATCCCGCCTGCCAGTATGGTGACTGCGGCCATGGTCAAAAGCACCAGTACAGACACCTTCCTGTCATTCGCTCCGATACAAAAGAACAGGGAAGCCACCGCCGTCAGCGCCTTAAACTGGGGATTCCAGTCTCTCATAGAGGACGCATAGGCATAATAATCTATGGTATCAATGATTCTCACCTCCTTTCCAAGTCTGATTATACGGCATGAGGAAAAAATGCGCAATAATTCCCGAAAAACCGACAAACACCGGCAATTTCCGTTCCATGCAAAAAAACAGACGCCCAAGTTCCGGCCTGATATTCCTCTTGCCAAAACTGCGGCGTCTGCCTAATTATTTATTTCTGCTATTCGTTCTCCTCGACCTGTTCTTCTGTCAAGGTAAATACCTGTCTCTTACGAGCCATTTCATCACTTGCCAGGTACTCGTCATAGGTGGTGATCTTATCGATCAGCTGTCCGTTTACGATCTCTATGATGCGGTTAGCCGTTGTTTCAACGATCTGGTGGTCACGGGAGGAGAAAATCAGAACGCCCTGGAATTTTACCAGACCATTGTTAAGTGCTGTGATAGACTCCATATCCAAATGGTCCGTAGGCTCGTCAAGCATCAGCACATTGGCGCCGGAAATCATCAGCTTGGAAAGCATGCAGCGCACCTTTTCTCCACCGGACAATACCCGTACCTTTTTCACTCCATCCTCTCCGGCAAACAGCATACGGCCAAGGAATCCACGCACATAGGTTGCTTCCTTTTCCGGAGAATACTGAGTCAGCCAGTCAACAATGGTGTCATCGTTGTCAAATTCCGCTGTGTTGTCCTTCGGGAAATAGCACTGGCTGGTGGTAAGGCCCCATTTGTAATCGCCCTCATCCGGCTCCATTTCTCCTGCAAGAATCTTGAACAGAACGGTCTTTGCCATCTCATTGGGTCCCACTAAGGCAACCTTATCCTCACGGGTTAAGGTAAAGGAGATATTGTCTAAAACCTTTACTCCGTCAATGGTTTTTGATAAATTATTAACACTTAAAACCTCATTGCCGATCTCACGGGCCGGACGGAAATCAATGTATGGATATTTCCTGCTGGATGGTTTGATGTCATCCAGTTCGATCTTCTCCAGTGCCCTCTTTCTGGAAGTCGCCTGCTTGGATTTGGAAGCATTGGCGGAGAAACGCTGGATAAATTCCTGGAGCTCCTTGATCTTTTCTTCCTTTTTCCGGTTGGCTTCCTTCATCTGCTTTACCATAAGCTGGCTGGACTCATACCAGAAATCATAGTTACCTGCATAAAGCTGGATTTTTCCGTAGTCAATGTCCGCGATATGGGTGCAGACTTTATTTAAGAAGTAACGGTCATGGGAAACCACGATAACCGTATTTTCAAAGTTAATGAGGAATTCCTCAAGCCATGCGATGGCATCCAAATCCAGGTGGTTGGTAGGCTCGTCAAGAAGCAGAATGTCCGGGTTTCCGAACAGAGCCTGGGCAAGAAGCACCTTAACCTTTGACCCGCCGTCCAATTCACTCATTTGTTTGTAATGAAGATCTGTCTCGATTCCAAGGCCGTTTAAGAGGTTTGCCGCATCGGATTCCGCCTCCCAGCCGTTCATGGTAGCGAATTCTCCTTCCAGGTCCGCTGCCTTGATGCCGTCTTCATCGGTGAAATCTTCTTTCATGTAGATGGCATCTTTTTCTTTCATGATCTCATATAGTCTGGCATTTCCCATGATAACGGTGTCAAGCACCTGGAAGCCATCATATTTAAAGTGGTCCTGTTTTAAAAAGGAAAGCCTCTGTCCCGGCGTTATGACGATATCGCCGTTTGTAGGCTCCAATTCACCGGAAAGTATTTTAAGGAAGGTGGACTTTCCCGCGCCGTTGGCGCCGATCATCCCGTAGCAGTTGCCTTCGGTAAACTTAATGTTCACCTCTTCAAACAATGCCTTTTTCCCGAGTCTTAATGTTACGTTATGTGCACTAATCATCTTAAATTCCCTTTCTGCAATCTGGTTATCGTTCGCTGCGCCCTCCGGCTGCTTTCCCTTCCTGTTTCCAGTCCGCCTCCAGATAGCCAAAATCATCAAAATAGGGGTCCATTGGCCCCTTCTTCTGTCATCTCTATTATTGTACATGAAAATCCCGAATTTGCAAGCTTTTTCTACTCTTTACTTACTTTCCTTAAGTAAATAATACCTGCATATTCGGGATTTTAATCTTTTTACTTTACGGCTTCCACCCTTAAGGGGAAGTTGGATTCGCTTCCTGCATCATAGGGAACAGTCACATAGGTCACCTTTATCATAGCTCCGCTTCCGTTGCTGTCATCGGCAGCGGTTCCAAGCACATCGCTGTCCAGTCCCTCACAGTTGTCCTTAATAAACCCGATCTCTTCGCCGGATTCCGTTTTAATGGTAAAGGTGCTCATGGCCTGGTCTGTAACACTTCCGGTCACTTCCTGCACCTTCATGTCCTGCTGCCCGTCCAACACCAGGACAGGCTTGGCATTTGAGGCATCAGAACCGGAAATCTCTCCTTTATAGATAATGGAAACCTCCACCTTTGACTCCGACTCCAGCGCATAAGAGGTCTCCACTACCGTACCGCTTAAGTCGAAACTCATTTCCTTGCCGCCGCTCTCCACGGTCAAGCTCTCTAAGTTATCTCCAACCTTTTTGACCGTGCCCACCAGTATCTTAAATTCTGCCCCATTGCCCGGCGCTTCCTGGCTTACCTCTTCTGTATTCTCAGAGCTGGGGGCTGTACTTTCCGTTACAGTATTTGCCACGCTTTCCGTATTCTTTGCTGATTTTCCACAGGCCGTAAATAAAACTGCCGCACAAACAGCCAATGCCATAATACATATTTTTTTCATAAGCATCCTCTTCTTTCTTTCCTAAATCACCTATGATTTCACATTAAGTATACCATCCGATTGTGAAAAATCTTTATCTTTTTTCTTAATAAATTTTATAAATTTCCTAAAAATGGTATTTTTTGCTTATAGTTAAGGGGTTAGAGACTTAGGCCTCATCAGCTGCTGCCGGTTAAAAACGGCCAAAACCAGGCGTTATGCAGTCAAAATGCAGTCAGGAAATGATATGATTTGATATGTAAAAGGGAAGTACCCAGCCTGACCCGGTGTGAGCGGCATCAGATTGTTGGACATCTTAATTCCAATTATTGCAATCCCCTTAACTCTAAGGTATAATAATTGCAGCAAGCCAATGGATTGAGGATCAAGGGAACTGGTACTATTTAGATGGGAATGGCGTAATGCTGGCAAATACTTCGCAGAACATTGATGGTGTAGTTTATACGTTTGATGCTTCCGGAAAGTTGGTAGATCCAAACGCTTCCACTACGATCACTTACAGTACCTACAATAATACGGAGATCGGATACTCTCTCCAGATTCCATCCGATGCAGCCACAACTGCTTTTAACGGAAATTCAGAAACTTTTGAGATATCCTCACAAAATATATTAATCTCATTTTACAACGAAATAATACCTGAATATCTTGATCCTTCGATATGTGCAACTGTTTTTGAAGCGGGCTTTGTCAGTGGCATAAAAGGAAAATTATCTTACATTGACAAATCTGACACTCAAGTGGGTGAATTTGCGGTTACTAAGACCCGATATCTTTACGAGGATAATATCAACCTTGATTTTTACAATTGTACCCGAGGCTATAAAACGTTTGTTGTTTGTGCCTTGTACATACCTGAAACCCAGGCAAAGGTTCAAGAAATTTTAAATACATTAAAAGAACTACGATAATTTAGATTATTAAAGCTGCCCGCCTAATATGGCGGGTTTTTTTTACCTGAATATCATTGCCTCCAGCTTAAATTAACTAAATAAATTCTCTATTCTCACCCTTCCCCATACCTCCCCAGAAAGCTCTGGGTCCGTACATTGCCTGAGGAAAATACTTCTTCCGGCGTTCCCTCCTCTACGATCACTCCGTCAGCCATAAAGATGATCCTGTCTGAGATATCCCTGGCAAAAGCCATCTCATGAGTCACAATGACCATGGTAATGTGCATATCAGCAAGAGACTTAATGACCTTTAGTACCTCTCCCGTAAGCTCCGGGTCCAGAGCGGAAGTCGGCTCATCAAAAAACAGGATCCTGGGGTTTAAGGCCAGAGCTCTAGCGATGGCTACCCGCTGGCACTGTCCTCCGGAAAGCTGACAGGGATATGCTTCTGCCTTATCTTCCAGTCCCATCTTCTTAAGAAGCTCCATTGCCTCGGAAAAAACTTCTTCCTTATCCCGTTTCTGCACATGGATCGGTGCATCGGTAATGTTTTTTAAAACCGTCATATGGGGAAATAAATGAAAGTTCTGGAACACCAGGCCGTAATTTTTCTGTATTTCCTTACGCTTTTCCCCTTTTGCATAGACAGCCCTTCCATCGGGCCCGTTCCATGCGGCCTTTTCTCCCAGATAGTTTAGTTCTCCTCCATCCATCTGTTCCAGCATGGTAGCGCACCGGAGCAGGGTGGATTTTCCCGAACCGGATGGACCGATGATGGATACGATCTCGCCTTCCTCTACCGACAGGGAAATATCCCGAAGCACGCCCTGGCCATCAAACGCTTTTTTCACATGGTTCATTTCCAGTAAGTACATCTTTTCTTCCTCCTATTGATAATAGTTCATCCGCTTTTCTAAGTATTCCATCCCTACTGCCACAATAAGGTTAAAAATGTAATAAAACAGGCCTGCCGCCACAAAAGGAATCAGGCTGGTCTGGGAAGAGGCCAGGGCCTTGGCAACCGCGAACATCTCTAAAACGCTGATGGTAAAAGCAAGAGAGGTATCTTTGACCAGGGTAATGACTTCATTGGTCACAGACGGCAGAATTCGTTTCACCACCTGGGGAAATATGATGCGGAAAAAGGTCTGGGGCTTTGTATAGCCTAAAAGCTTTGCTGCTTCATACTGTCCCACCGGCATGGACTGGATCCCGCTCCTGTATATTTCCGCAAAATACGCTGCATAGTTGATGACAAAGCCGATGAATGCGGCCCAGAGGCGGTATCCATTCCCCACCTTTATACCAAACAAATAGTAAGGACCGAAATACACCACCATCAGCTGCAGCATCAACGGAGTTCCCCTCATGACAGAAATATAGAATTTAACAATGGCCTGTATGACAGGATTTTTTGACATCCTTCCAAAGGATATTAAAAGTCCCAGGGGCAGAGAAAAGACCAGCGTCACCACAAATATCTGGATGCTGACCCACATTCCCCCTGCCAATTGTGAAATTATCTTCGTTAAAGCCATGATTTCTCCTCCATGTTTTCAAAATGAGGTCCGGCCCATAAATGCGGGACCGGAACCCATTTTACCTTTATTAATTAACCTTGGTTACATCCTTGCCGAACCATTTCTCCGAGATCTTTTCAAGAGTCCCGTCAGCTGCCATGGCCTCTAACTGTTCCTGAACCTGATCCCTTAAGGTGTCATTGCCTTTCTTAAAGCCTACGCCGTATTCTTCAGCAGCAAGGGCTTCCTCCAGTATAATAAAATCCGCTTTCCTCTGTTCGATCTGATACCCCGCCACAATTACATCCATTGCAATGGCATCCACCGCTCCCATTTCAAGATCCATAAACGCAGTGTTGTAATCCGGCGTTGTCTGAATGGTTCCAAAGGTCCCGGAGAGCTTTTCATCCGCCTGCAATGCCTTTTCTGCGGAGGAATCCGCCTGAACCTCTACGATCTTTCCTGATAAGTCAGCTAGCGTTTTGATGCCGGAATCCTTTCCCACCACGAACACCTGGCTGTTTTCCATATAGGGCTTTGTCCAGGTATAGCCGCCCTCACGCCCTGTCATGGTAAAGCCATTCCAGATGCAGTCAATATTTCCAGATTCCAGTTCCATGTCCTTGGCATCCCAGGCAATGGGCTGGGGAACAAATTTCCTGCCAAGGCGGTTTGCCACCTCCTGAGCCAGTTCTAAATCAAAGCCGGTATATTCTCCGTTGTCTCCAACAAAGCCCATGGGAGGGAAATCCTGATCAAATCCAACGGTAAATGTATTGGCAGCCGATTCTGTTTCTTTTCCAGTCTCTTTTGCTGTTGATGCAGCGGTATCAGAAGCCGTAGAAGCCGTAACTTCACTCTTTTGCCCGGAACAACCGCCAAGCAGGACTGCCGCTCCCAGCACTGCCGCTATTAAAATCTCTTTTTTCATAATTGCATCCTCCTCTTGTTTTTCATGTGTTACCATGGTAGCACACTAAAGTGCTTCTGTAAAGAAGAAATTTGCATTTATAAAAACAGATTTAAAAAAAGAACAAAAATAAAACCAGGATAAGAATTACGGCCAAAGCTCCCGTCAGGAAAACAGGGCCTGTCCCACTTCCCCTTCCTCTGGCAGTATGCTCCGGTTCTGCAAGCATTCCCCAGGGGCTTAGCTCCATGATTCCCAGGGGGATCCCGCCTAAATCCTCTCTTCCCATAAAGGACAGAAATTCCTTCCAATCCCGTTCTACAATCCGCTTTCCCTCTTTCCAGTCTTCCCTTGGATCATTTTTCTCCTTTGTAAAAAAGGATCCGGAATTTTCCCTGTTTTCCAAATATTCCTTTTTCTTTAAGAACTGCTGATAGGCATGCCTTATCCCCTTGTTTGCTGTTTCACCCAGATTCCTGGTGGTCTGATAGAGGTTCATCATATAATAATAGACCTTGTAAGCAGCTCTTGGCTGAAAGAGTGTATTTCTTCCTCCCTGCCATTTCATAACGCCCTCAGACTGTTTAAACGCCTCCTGTATATAGAAATCGATCATCCGGTCAACCGACTCCCTAAGGTCAGAGGCCAGTCCTTTATTGATTCCGGAATAAGCTCCAAAAGTCTGGGATTTAATTGCCATCAACGCGGCCAGAAATCCATAAAGTTCTTCACTGTCTCCTGAAAGCCCGGAGGCCCTTAATAAATTTCCCCTGTGGTTCATATACCCGGCAAATCCCTCAGCCGATTCAAGATCAGCAGGAGAATAAACCGTATTTTTTCCCATGGAAGAAATGGATGCCTGGGCACCATAAGCCTTATCTGTCTTACTCCCCGGTATACCCCTTTCTTCCAGCACAGCCAGAGGAGTCTCTCTTCGAATCCGCCAGGTATACCGGGGATCATTCTTTATCCGTCCTTCCCCGGCAGGCTGATAGATCATTCCCTGTTCTGCTTCATTTCCAGATTCATTTACCGGGGTTCTAATGCTGCCGGGAGTTAGTTTAACCGTATCTCTGGTATTTTCCGGCTGTTCCTTAAAGACCCTTTCCAGCTCCCCGCTGCTTAACGTATTACCTGTTACACTGCGGTAAAGGGCCGCCTTTAAGGCCGTCATGGAGCTTTGGGATCCGAAACTTCCAAAGAGGGTTTCCAGTTCTCCCATACGGCCCTCAAGTACCTTTATAAGAATATCCGATAAAGCAGCTTCCAGAGCGGCAAGCTGATCCTCTTGCACTCCTGCTGTAGTATTCTCAAGAATGGCCTGGAGCAGTTTCTTATAAACCGCTGCAAGACCCTCCAGTTCCTCAGGAAACGGCTTTATAGCAGACAGACTCCACGCCAGGATATCCTCCCATGCCAGATCAGCCTCTTCCTTTCCCCACATTTTGTCAAGATCAGAAAGCTCCTCAGGGCTTAGTTTATAATAGGCGCTTTCATCTGACAGGGCGGCAGTATCCCGGGGCGTCCTGGTTTCCCTCCTGTTTTCACTTCCATCCTCGTTCTTTTTCTCACGGTTTTCCTCGGCGCTCCGGCTCAGTTCTTCCATAAACCGTTCACCGGCCTCGATCCTTGCCTTTATATCTGCTTCCACCACAGCCCGCTGAATGTCTGCGGCCGCAGATTCGCCTTTGGGAGCCGCAGCAGACGGCGGATCCTGTGCCTTTATCTCCATGTTTTCACCCCCTTTTGGATCTTTTATCAAAAGGTCTTATTGATCCGGTAAAAATCAGTCTTTTTCATCTTGGTAAACGATCCGGCCTCCGCAGATGGTATATTTCACCTTTCCAAACAATCTTTCTCCCGTAAACGGAGAATTGGAAGACTTGGAGACATATTCTCCTACCGTCCATTCCTCATTGGGATCAAAAATCACCAGATCCGCAGCGTTTCCTTCCTCTATGCAGCCAAAATCCAGCCGGTACAGCTTTGAAGGATTTAAGCTCATCTTTTCCATCAGCTCCATCATAGTCAGATGTCCGGGCCGGACTAAGTTTGTCACACCCAGCCCCAGTGCGGTTTCAAGTCCTATTATCCCGCTCGGAGCCTCGGTCAGCTTCTTTGACTTTTCCTCCGTACTATGGGGAGCATGATCTGTTGCAATGATGTCAATGCTTCCGTCCTTTAATCCCTGGATAATGGCCTTACGGTCCTCTTCCGTCCGAAGGGGAGGATTCATTTTTGCAAGGGTTCCATGGGTTAATACCGCTTCCTCTGTCAGGGTGAAATGATGGGGCGTCACCTCCGCATACACATTGGCCCCCAGCTCCTTTGCAAGCTTCACCATCTTAACGGAAGCAGCGGAACTGATATGCTGGATATCCACCGCCGCACCGGTGTGAAGGGCAATCATGCAGTCTCTGGCAACAAGGCAGTCCTCCGCCAATGCCGGGGAACCAAAGATTCCAAGCTGATCAGATACCTTGCCATGGTTGATTCCATTATTTGTGATAAAAGCAGGGTCCTCCTCATGAAAGCTCAATGGAACATCCAGCTTTGCCGCCCGCTCCATGGCTTCCTTTACCAGTTTCTCATCAAGGAGGGGAATCCCGTCATCGGTAAATCCCACCGCTCCATTGGCCTTTAATTCCTCCATGTCCGTCAGTTCTATCCCATGAAGGCCCTTAGATACGGCTGCTGCCTGCAGCACATGGATGCCTGTTTTTTCCCCTTCCCGCTTTACATATTGAAGGATTTCCACGTTGTCCACAGGAGGCCTGGTATTTGCCATGCAGACAACTGCGGTAAATCCACCTTTTGCCGCCGCTCTGGCTCCGGTCTGGATATCCTCCTTATAAGTAAGACCAGGATCCCGGAAATGAACATGAACATCAACAAACCCCGGAGCAACGATAAAACCGGAAGCATCGATTACTACATCCTCCTTTGAAACAGGAACGGCATCCGGCTTAAGCTGTTCTCCCATACCGGCAATCTTCCCATCTGCAATGCAGATATCCATATTTCCTTCCACCTGGCTCCCAGGGTCTACTACATGAGCATTTTTAATCCAAATCATCATCTAATCCTACCTTTCTCTCTTATCTATCGTCCGCTTTCTCCTGTTTCTTTGCAGCAAATTTAAAAAATTTCTGGGGCAGCTCAAAAACGAATACAATACCAAGCACAATGGCAACCGCCACCTTACACGCAAGAAAACCGGTCCGGACAGCCAGAGCCAGTTCATCCGTCACAATATAATAAGCCGTCCAGTATATTCCCGCCCCAGGTACCAGGGGAAAAATACCGGATATTAAAAATATGGTGACAGGGCACCGTTTCCTTACGGCAAAAGTCCTGGAAAGAAAAATTACCACAATAGTGGCCGCTAAAGCGGCTGACGGAGCCGACAGGCTATTCATAAGCCCCCCATAGACCAGCCAGCCTGCTCCGCCGATCAGCCCGCAATATGGATAAAACCTGGCGGGAACCCCAAACAAAAGTGAAAAGGCAATCGTTCCCACAACCGCTGCCGCGGCTTCCAAAACCACGCTCATAGAAGTACACCTCCCGTCAGCCGGTGGAACAGGCTGAAGACCAGTCCAACACCCATGGCAATACAGAAAAATACCAGCAATGCATCAAGCATCCGGACAGAGCCGGAGATATAGTCCCCGTCTGCAATATCCCGGATGGCATTGGTAAATGCAACCCCCGGAATCAAAGGCATGATGGAACCAATGATCATAAAATTTAGATTCTCCCCAAAATGAAACAGATAAAAAACCGTACATAAAAAAGTGACCAAAGCTCCTCCTCCGATGTTTCCTACGATCTTAGAGAGATGGGGGGCGCTTAGAAAGATCACATATACATATAGAAGAGACCCTGAGCCAAAAGCTGATAAGCTGTCTCTTAAGTTTCCTCCAAACAGATAGCAAAAGCAGGCGCTTCCAAGGCCGGAAGCCAGGATCTGCATGGTTTTTGGTTTTCCCGGCATGACCCGGATCTGATCCAGCCGGTGCTTCACATCACCTGGACTTAAGAATCCTGTCTCAATTTCCCTGGAAAGCTGATTTACCGCCGCAACCCGGTCCAAATGGGTCCCGCTCACCGGAATATGCTGGACCTTTGCAAATATTTCTTCTATCTCATTGCCTGAGGTCATAAAAATACCATTGCTGAGGACAAAGAAATTTCCGGACCTTATTCCATAGTGGAGGCAGATACGGTCCATGGTCTCCTCCACCCGAAAGATCTCCGCCCCATTTTCCAATAAAATATGACCTGCTTTCATGGCGGCCTCTAAAACATCTCTCTGCGCCTCAGGGGTCAGCCCCCCTGACTGTTCCTTCTCGTTTTCCATAAGCCCCTGTCTCCTACCCGATTTCAAAGCTTTCCCCGTCTTCGCGGATCTCCATAATCCGGTCCCGGTAAGGGGCTGAAATATCCATGTCCTTTAACCTGCCGATCACAGAAAAATCCCCCCAGAAGTGCATGGGAAATGCATGGCTTACCCGGATTTTTCTCATAAATTCGTCAAAGCCCAGCAAAAAAGCCTTATCCTGTCTGGAATCCAAAGGAAGAAAAGCTGCATCTATGTGTATGCCTGACAGCTTGTCCACTTCTTTGGAATACTGCTTTGCCATTTGGTCATTCCAGCTTTCCGGCTCCCCTTCCCATCTCCAGTTATTTAAATCTCCGGCATGATAAATAACCTTTCCTTCCGCTTTTATAAGGAACGCAACACCTTCATCAGTGGAGCGGAAAGTCAAAACCTCTATATCCCCCTTTTCTTCCTCAACGACAGGGCCTGTGAGATTCCCTTCTGAAATAGAAAAACCAATCCTTTCCCCAGGCTTCATAAAGACCACTTCATGGAGAAGCTCTTTGGGCAGCCGCCCTTTTGAGATATCATCAGAAAGAATATACCTGGTTTTCTCATGCTCCTTTATAAGCTCCAGAATTTTTTCAGAATAATGATCCCCGTGCCGGTGGCTTGCAAAAACCAGCAAAGGTTTCTTATCATTGATTTTTGGCAGAGTACCCTCTGTATAATCAAACAGCAGGCTTATTGTCTCAAGCTCCGCCAGAAATGCGCTGTGATGGATATAAGTGATTTTCATTGGAAAAGGCCTCCTTATTATATGGCTATTTGGGAAAATTATATCACAACAGCTATCACTCTGCATAGCAGGTGAACGCAAAAAGAGCGGAGACAATTGTCCCCGCTCCGTAAATTTGGCATTCCTGACCGATCCGGTAATCCTGCCGATTAGTTAGCAGCTTTTGTAGTTTCTTCTTCTGCTTTTTCAGACTCTGTTTCTGCTTCGTCTGCTGCTGCATCTTCATTGCTTTCTTCTTCAGAAGACTCTTCTAAAGTTACATCTTCTGCATCAGACTCTTCTGCAACTTCTTTAGATTCGTTCTCTGTTGTAACTTCTTCTGTTGTAGCCTCTGTTGTAACAGCAGCCTCAGTTGCTGCTGTTGTTTCAGCAGTCTTAGTGCTTCCACATGCAGAGATAGATGCCATTGTTAATACGGCTACGCCTGTAAGTACCAGTTTTTTTGCTGTTAATTTCATAATAATTCTCCTCCTTGCGACTACATAGGTCTTATTGTTTCATGTATCTGTCGCGGTTTCATGTTGTCCTATGACCCTGAAACCAAGTCTCAGTTTAACACCTTAGGAAAATAAAGTCAATGATTCCAACTTGCTTTTTTCCCCAGTCAAAAACTGGCAGAATCTAAAAATTAACCACAACTGTCACTGTGTGTTTTCACAATAAATTATGAAATAATGCTCTTGAACTTTTTTATTTCACATGTTTCAATTTTGTCCACTCCGAAAACTTCACAATAATTATGAATAAATCAATATTTTTTTGTTTATTTTAACTACTGTTTTCCCGGCAAGACTGGAAGGTCAGATGGTCAGATCAAAGCTTTCCCCAATCAGCCTCCTGATGTCTTCTTCCGGTACGGATCCGTCAAGAAGGACTGTGTTCCAATATTTTTTGTTTAAATGGTACCCTGGAAGCACGCCGGAAAATGCATTTCTCCAAAATTCCACCCACTCAGGATCACATTTTAAATTAATGCAGACCAGTCCATCCCGTTCATAGATCCAGGCAAATACCTTTTTGTTTTTTCTGTGCCGGATAACCGCCCACTGATGGTCACGAAAGGGATAGTCTTCGTAAACATCAGGATAGCTTAGGCAATAAGCAATCAGTTCCCCTTTGGTATTCATCATATTCTCGCCCTTCCTTCCCCTTGTCCATTGCATGACAGACCAATACCTGCTATACTTTTATAATAAGAAAACGGATAAAATACAGACAAAACAGGAGGAATTTATATGTTAAAAGAACTGGTTTTAAAATGCCGTACCTGCCGTCGGTTTTATGAGGATGAAACAGTTTCCACGAAAGACTTGAGGGAGCTGGTGGATTTAGCCAGACTCACCCCCTCAACAGCCAATTCCCAGGCGTTAAAGTTCCGGCTGTGCAACACTCCGGAAGAAAATGCCAGGGTGTTCGATACCCTTAGCTGGGCCGGCGCTCTGCCGGACTGGGACGGCCCTGAAAAGGGGGAACGTCCATCTGCCTACATCATCATTCTATGCGACTTGTCCCTTGGGAAAAATAAGCTGTATGATGATGGAATCACTGCCCAGACCATCATGCTTGGAGCAGCGGAAAAGGGATATGGCGGATGTATATTTGGGACGGTACGGAGAAATGATCTGGCAGACGCTCTTTCCATCGACCCTTCCCGGTACTCCTTAGACTTAGTCCTTGCCCTTGGAAAGCCCAAAGAACAGGTGGTCATTGTCCCGGTTAAAGAAGACGGAGATACCCATTATTACCGGGATGAAAATCAGGTGCATTATGTTCCCAAAAGAGCCCTTGATGATATCATCATTTAGGCTGAAACAGGAACAGCTCCTTCTCCTTCCTCTCTCTTAAAACCGCTGTCCGCATTTGGGGCAGTACTCAAAGTCCTCTGTGGTTTCATAACCGCAGTGAGAGCATTGCTTCCGTTTCCAGTCTGAGGCCCTGTGACCTGACTGCACCAGAGTTAAATCCTGCTCGCTAATATCCACGGATTCCCTATGGCTCAGTCTTTTCCCCTTTTCCGGATCCAGCTGGTAAATAGTATTACAGCAGGACATCTGGACGTAATAGCGTCTGCCCCATTTTATGATGGGAATGAAAAAAATACTGAAATAACTGTAAGTCATAAACACCTGATATCTGCCGTAGCCTCCGCACAGGCCGCAGATCACTGTTTTGGTGTAATCAAGTATTTTCTTTCCCTGGCTCATTCCGCATATAAAGAACATAAATCCCTCCTGAAATTGAATGCTGGTTTTACCTGTTCACAGGATGATCTGCCGGCCTGTTGCCGGGAAAATCATTGCAGGATGAAGCAGGATTTTACACATTATGACATGGGACAATCATATCGCTGCGCAAGTCAGAGCATATGCCTGTGACTTTCACCTACAGAGCAGGCAGGGCGGCTGATCATTATATGAGCAGAAAAACCATCCTCTTAACTGCCAAGCATCCGGATGGTTTCTATGTATAGCTGCTTACAAAATGCAAAAACGAATGCAAGCAATAACAAGAAAAAAAGACCAAAGGTCAATAATTTTCATTTCATATAGCATCACCCTCAGCCCTTAAGAACAGAGGCGAATGCACCCTGCCACACGATATTTCATGACAATATTGTATCACAATTCCCCATTGCTTACAACTCATATATAGCCCATGTACAGGGATCTAAATGACCTTTCGTCTAATATGATAAAGGCTGGGCGAACTAACGGAAGCCGTTAATTCCCTGGTATTTCTAAAGAAATGTCCAATGAAATGAGCGAAGGCATTGCAGCATGATAAGTAGTCCCACCCATGCTGCAATGCCTTTGTTTAAATTATCTGCTATCCTCTGCGCCTGCTTCTGAACGGCCAAAAAAGGTAAGCAGGTACAACCCGCAAATTCCTACCAGAGCATACACGATTCTTGTAATCCATGTCATGCTGCCGAAAATAAATGACACCAGGTTGAAGTTAAAGAAACCTACCAGCCCCCAGTTAACCGCGCCGATAATGGCTATGGTCAGAGCTGTATAACTCAATGCTTTATTTCCCATGGCACTACCTCCTTTTCTCTCTTTATTATGGAGAAGCTTTCTGGTTTTTATACATTATTTTCCCAAACTATCGATCCTGGCCTTTATTTCATTCTCCCGATCCTTGAATAAAAGACGCTCATTATATTGATAATATCGTTCACAATCGTACTCTTTTAAAAATTTAACGCTATAATACCCGGAATTTAGTTCCGTTATAAATACCACCATTTCCTGTCCGTCTCCAAAGGCAGCTTCCATGAAATCAAATACGTGTTCCATGGCTTTTCCTCCCTCTGCCAAAAGCGCCTCATACCTGACGTCTTCTTCCTCAAACATCTCTTGTATCCGGCTCCAGGCTGACTCATTCTCTCCGGTTTCTTCCATTTGAAGGCTTTCCTCATACTTAAGGAGAATGGCTTCCACATCCCGGCGCAAATAATCTTCTCTTCTATTTAAGAGTCCGGCTTTTCTTTTTCTGTCCCAATCCTCATTCCACCGGTTCCTTAAGTCTGCAAGACGGGCTGACATGGAGACCTCCGGGTTTCCGCTGGTTTCCGGGCTTATTTTCTTCAATTCTTCCATTAAAAGGCCGGTTCTGTCTCCCTGATCGGACACAGCGCGGAAGCTTTGACCCAGCCTGGACAATAAAAGGCCGATGACATTCAGCTTCTCATCAAAAGGCGCCCGTTTCAGCCTGTTGCACAGGCTCTCCCTAATGATGCCGGACAAGATCCCATCAATCTGATAATCATCCCGGTACTTATAATATAGTTCCAGGTAGTTTGTGAAATCCTTGGCAATCTTAAGGAACTGGATATACTCTCCCACCACATCCCGGTCCACCTTTTTGCCCAGGCGTTCATAAATTTCAATAAATTTTGATAAGTCTTCCCACCCCCTGGGAGTGGCGAAAAACTTTCCATCAACAGTCGTTTCGATCCGGCAGAAGTATTCGGTTCTGGTATTCAGATAGGAAATGACCGCCGGATGCAGGGCCTGCTCATAGGCATAGGCTTTCCATACCTCAAAATCAGGTTCCACATAGATGAGTTTAATCCGGTCTAAGGTCACCACATCAAAATCCCGGACTGACTTGTTATATTCCGGCGGATTTCCAGCCGTCACAATGATCCAGCCTTCGGGAATCTTGTGGTTTCCAAAGGTCTTATACTGAAGAAACTGGAGCATGGTCGGCGCAAGGGTCTCGGACACACAGTTGATCTCATCGATAAAAAGGATCCCTTCCTTAAGACCGGTGCTCTCGATCTTATCGTAAATGGAGGCCACGATCTCGCTCATGGTATATTCTGTTACACGGTAAGTATTTCCTCCATATTCCTTTTCGTTTATAAAGGGAAGTCCCACCGCACTCTGGCGGGTATGGTGGGTGATGGTATAAGCCACCAGTCCGATCCCGCACTCCCTGGCTACCTGCCCCATGATCTGGGTCTTTCCCACTCCCGGAGGCCCCATGAGAAACACCGGTCTTTGCTGGACCGACGGTATCTCATAAGCGCCGTATGCATCCTTTAGCAGATAGGCTTCTATGGTATTCTTAATTTCTTCTTTTGCTCGTTTAATATTCATATTAAAATCTCCTGTCATGTAACTTTCAGATCCTCTTCTGTCAGGATCACCTTCATCGCCCAGCCCGGTACGGAAATATCCTCATACTGGTCCTCCATAAAGACAAAAGCCGTATCATAGGGCGGCATTTTCACCGGATATATTCCTTTTCCGTCGGTAAAATACAAAAGACCCCGGAGCTTCTTAAAAGCTCCTTTGCTCAAAAGACCGTTCACATATTCGAAAGCCGGCCGGAAATCTGTTCCTCCAAATCCGGATAATGAGAAATTCTCCATGTAATCTTCCATCTCCTCCCTGCTTGTGATGGTCACATCAGATCGGATCTCCTCGTCACACTGGATGATATGGATATTGATCTTACGGAAATAGCTTTCTGATTCCCCAAGGACACCATAGGTTTCCTGAAGGAAATGCCGCACCAGATCTCCGGATACGGACATGGATGTATCGATCACGATCACAAAGTCCTCAATTTTATAAACTTCCTTTGTTTCCAGAGGCTCAATAAGCGGCATATTCCTGTAAAGAGACATGCCGTAAGTATAAAACACAGGATCAAAGGAATCCGGGTCAATTTCGGCCTCCTCCCTTAACACCGCAAACTTTCTTAAAAATTGCTTGTAATCATATTTTTCCCGGTTTTCTATCCTCACCTGTTCCAGAAGGTTTTTTGACGAATCCTCATTCTTCTCTCCAAAGGACTCCATTTCCGTCTGCATCGTTTCCCTGATGTTCTGCCATTTATTCTGGCGCTCCATCTGAAATCCCGGAGGAGCCTCATCTTCCCAACGGTCATGGTTGTCCACATAAAATTCTGCCGCCATTCGTCCATATTGTTCTGCGGTCAGATTCATATCCTGAAGCTCTTTATAAATCCCTTCAGCCGTAAATACCTTACGCTTTTCTTCCAGCCTGCCATATACCTCCCTTCGGTAAGGAGTCTGGTGCCGGTAAACGGGTCTTACATAAAAACCATCTAATATGGATTCAATGGTGATATCACATGCCAGATCCCAGTATTCTTTTTCCCGTTCCCCTTTTCCATTCAAATGGCAGAACAGGCAGTGGAAAAGCATATGCAGATAGGCCCTGTTCACCAGAGCCCGGCTTCTTTTATATATGGAAAACAAGTACTCCGGCTGATAATAGATCACAAACCCGTCTGTCCCCACGCCCCGGCCTGTCCAGTCAGCCTCAAATTCAAAGCTGCTTAAGGCCACATCCAGATACCGGAAGCTTAAATAAAGCTCGTTGCGGGCATTGGTCAGGATCTCATGGCCCAGTTCTACCTCGGCCAGCTCATCAAGCTGCCTTTGTCTCACCGGATCGATCATGTTTCCACCCTCTTTCTGTTTTATTCTATACAAGGAAGGACGATTCACCTTGCCTTCAATAAGTAAATTATGTCAGGGAAAATTTCCGTTTCCCTGCCGTAAAGCGCTGGCGGCGGAGATTCATAAGGACACTTAAAAGCTCAGGCTTGTCTGCACCTGCTGCCATATCGACCATTTCGTCGAAGTCCTCCTGCTTATGTCCATACTGCATAGCAAGCCAGAGGAAAAGGGCCGGGTCCTTTTCCTTAAGCGCCAGTCCCGCCGCTCCTATAAAGTGCTCCATCAGGTAAGCCTCGTACACCTCCCTGTCCCTTTCAAGAAGTTCCAAAGGAGTATAAAGCCTCCCCAGAACCAGGGCTGCGGTCACCCGCTCCGGCTCCTGCACCAGGATGTGAGGAAACAGGGCGTCGTATTTATGAAACTGAAACTCCGTCTTGTCAAAGCAGTAACGGTACATATGCCCGCAGCCATGCATTTCCCTGAGGATGATTCTAGCTGGCGTATGCTCCACAGACTCCTCAAACATTTCAGGAAAAACCAGCCTTGCATTCCCCTTACTGCTATAATAGTTTACATAAAGCTCCTGCCGCAATTCCGCCAGCAGTTCTTTCATGCAGGAGCGTTCTCCATCAATCATATGGATATCCAAAAACCGGATTCCCGTACAGCCGGTAAAAAGTCCTGAACCTACATCAAAAATGGAACTGAAGCATTCCACTTGTCTTAACTCATAGCAGTTATAGAATGCATAGTTTCCTATTTTTCCAATCGTATCCGGTAAATATATATCTTTCAGCCTTTCACAGCTTATCTCCGGCGGAATATCCTTTTCTTCTATTTCAATTGGGTTGCCCTCTTCATCGCACAGGCGTATCTCTTTTCCTGCCAATGAAAGCATCTCTTTTTTCCCCCAGCCGTCAGAAAATGCATAGGCAGCCAGCTCCGTCACCGGCAAACCCCCGATATTCTCAGGGATCCGTATGGAACCGTCATATCCCCGGCAACCCAGAATCCGTACATGGTCATCTGTAATCTGATATAAAAACATCCTGAAATCCTCTCCACTAACTGTTTAACAAATCAATATAACAGAAAAATGGAAGAATTGCAACGGACTTTTCATGGAAACTGGTAAAATCATTCTCCAATCCTTTTAATATCAAACATCTGCTCCAGCAATAGCCAGTTTGCCCGGAAAAACTGCATGAGCTGCCAATACCCTGCCCCGGTCAGGCCGAACTCTTTGATTAAGTCAAACTTGGCCTTATAGCTTCTCACATCCTCAAACCACACCTCATGCTGGACTCCATACTGCCAATAACGGAAATATGGGGACATGGCAACCTCGTCAAACTGGATCTCCACACCATGATCAATGGCAATCTGGACCGCCTCCAAGTTGTTTATGGTCCTTGCCCTTGTCACCCCCCGCTCATAGGGCAGCGGCCAGTCATACCCGTAATTGGGGATTCCAAGGCTGATTTTCTCCCTGGGGATCGCTGTCACGGCATATTCTACCACTCTTCTGACCATGTTGATGGGGGCAACGGCCATTGGGGGACCGAATGTATATCCCCATTCATAAGTCATCAAAAAAACCCGGTTAGCCGCTTCGCCCAAAAGCGCATAATCAATCCCCTCATACAAAAGCCCTGGCTGTGTTGCCGATGTCTTGGGAGCCAGGGCAACCGTAACCTGATAGCCGAACTGGTTCATGATCTGGGTGGTCCGCCTCACAAGGTCCGCATAGGCTTCCCGGTCATCCGCCATAATGTATTCAAAGTCAAAATCCATGCCTCCGAATCCCTTTTCCAGCATTGTAAGCCCCAGATTCCAGATCAGCCGCTGCTGTACCTCCATATTATGTACAACCGCAGAGACCAGATTGTTGTTAAAGTGCCCGTCAGGACCGAGAGGAGTAAGGGTCAAAATCGGACGCACGCCAAGCTGCCAGGCCCTTTCAATCATCCAGTCATCCGGGCTCATGGGGGGAACCAGATCACCCTCCATGGTAAATCCATAAGAGAAGACATATAGATCGGTCAGAAATGGAAGGGTGTTCTCCAGATTATCCGGACTGATGATCGGGTATGCATAACCGAACACATAAAGAGGAGTCCTTTCTTCCGAAGGGCTGTCATCCCTGATATAAAGTGCCTGGCCTACAGCCAGGCGGTATGGATAACCAATCTGGTTATCAAATATAAGGCTTTGTACCGGAATGCCCTGGGATTCGGCAATGGTGTCCACGCTGTCTCCCCGCTTTACCACATATATTTTCATAGAAGCATCCTTTTACCAGAGTTGGTAAAGCATATGATGAAAAAATCCGAAACATGACAGAAACAGACACCATTTCAGGTTTCTTTAGAAAAATGCAATGTGATTTTTCTTATTAAAAATAAGCAAACACTTTAAATCTGTATTTTAGGGCTTTAAATCAAGGTTTAAGAGACTTTTGACTTCACCACCTGTTACCACTTAAAAACAGTCAAACCAAGCATCATACAGTCAGAAAATAATATAAATTCCATAAATAGAGCGGGCCCGGAATACCCAAGCCCGCTCTAATCAAAGACTACCGTTCTTACTCTTCGTACTCCTCATACCCTTCATACTCTTCATATCCCTCGTACTTTTCGCATTCGCCACATTCATTTTCTCTCCGTCTGCATTTTCTGCAACCGTCTTTAAAGCCTCTCCAGTAAGCCTCTTTTAATGCTTTTTTGAAACATTCGCAGTCTTTGCCATGATCACACTCGCATTCACATTTAGGTTTGCATTCACATTTGGGCTCACATTTCTTATAACATTTACATCTACATTTAAAAGTATCGCTGCTCATATACTTTAACTCCTTTCATACCGAACTACACTATATTATATGGGACAGATAGACAAGATGTGTGTAAGTGCAATACCACCTGTATTTTGCTCGGCCAATTCCAGATACTGCAGAGCGCCAGCCTGATCCGGCGTGAGCGTCACCAGCTCCGTTTCCATTTGCCTTCAATATTCTGCAGGCGCAATATCTCTTAGGGAACGATAATATAAAAACCGCCCTGAACACTTACACGCATTTGGGATACATGGATAGAAAAGTGGATAAACTGGAGTCATATTATTATGCAGTCAAATGATAAAATAGGGGCCCCTCAGGCACGTATAAATAAAGGATTCTTAAAAGTCATAAAAATGTAATGTGCTTTTTTACAGCCTTCGTTGTATAATATTGAAAAAGGAGGTTTTCGTATGCAGAATATTTTAGTATGTGATGATGACAAACAAATCGTGGAAGCTATTGATATATATTTAACAGGAGAAGGGTTTCATGTGATTAAGGCCTATGACGGCTACGATGCCTTAAAGCTTCTGGAAGGACAGGACGTGGATTTAATGATTCTGGATGTGATGATGCCAGGCCTTGACGGGATACGGACCACGTTAAAGGTCCGTGAGACAAGCAGCATCCCCATCATTATCCTTTCCGCCAAATCCGAGGATACGGATAAAATCCTGGGACTGAATATCGGAGCAGATGATTATATCACCAAACCCTTTAATCCGCTGGAACTGGTAGCAAGGGTAAAATCCCAGCTGCGCCGTTATACCCAGCTTGGCAATATGAACCAGCAGCCTGCCGGACAAGTGTATAAATGCGGAGGCCTGGCCATTAATGACGACAATAAGGAAGTTTTTGTAGAAGGGGAACTGATCAAACTGACCCCCATTGAGTACAACATCCTTCTGCTTCTGGTGAAGAATGCGGGAAAAGTATTTTCCATTGATGAGATCTACGAGCAGATCTGGAATGAAGAAGCCATCGGCGCCGACAACACCGTTGCAGTACACATCCGGCATATCCGGGAAAAGATCGAAATCAACCCCAGAGAACCACGTTATTTAAAAGTGGTATGGGGCGTAGGCTATAAGATCGAGAAACAATAGGAGCGTTTATGAAAAAAAGAAAAGATTTTGCGGCTCTTATGCATATGCTCTTCTCCCTTCTTGTTGTCATCGGCGTTTCCATCATGTACAGCAATTCCCACTACGGAGAGGGGATCCGCTGGGTCACCCATGAAACCTATGAGGACACGCCTGAATTCACCCGCCAGCTTAAATCTGATATCGATGATATTTTTAATTATGTAAAATATAAGGAAATATTTGAGACCAACGGAAAGCTTGACTATTCAAAGCCCATTGTCCGGGTCATGGAAGGCCCGGGAACCATAAGGGAATATACGGTGGATGAGATGATGCGCAGGGCCAAATCCCTTGGCTATTATCTCAATGAGCAGTTTAAGGTGAGCGGAGGACAGCCGGCTGCGGATGACACAGATTCGTATGTACGTGTGGATTACCGGGCCTATGAACCGGATTTTAAGATAACGGAGCCTGGAGAAGCATTTCTCACTATGGATCAGATTGCCTATGAGGTACTGACCCATTTGGGCAACTACTACTCTTTTTATTACCGCTTCATCCAGAATCCCAGCAATTTAAAGTTTGAAGTACTCTATCAGAACACTGAGGAGGATTATAAGTTATACAACAACGTTTCAGGCAAAGGCATCAATGACTTTAAGGCCATGGGAAGATACCTTTACGTAACAGGAGAAGCTCTATACGTGGATTCCAACTTAACAACTGTCCCCAAGAATGTTTCTTCCCTGTTAGAAAAGATGAATCCCTATAACAACGGCAATTATCATATGACAGTAGCCGTGGATACTTCCTATCCTTATGGTGATGCTTACGCACGGGCTTCCGCTTCCTATGACCGTATGCGTCTGTTATTCATTGTCGGAATGATCAGCCTTTGCCTGGGAATCTTAGGCTGCATGGCGACCCTGTACGCACTGGTAAGCCTGACCGGACAGCCTGACACGGAACAGGACCGGGGTCCCTTAAAACGGATTGACCAGCTTCCTGCTGAAAGCTGTCTGCTCCTGTATTGCGGGGCTGCCATCATCACCTTGTTTCTGGCAAACCGGCTGGCATATAAGATCATCCACCTCTTTTTTGCCGTTGACCAATGGAATTATGGAGAGCTGGCCCTTCGGGTCCTCATTTATTACGCCGCCGGACTTTCTGCCGCCTTAAGCCTTTTAAAACGTTATAAGGCAGGCAGCCTCTGGACCGGAAGCCTTATGCACCGGGGACTAAATAACCTGTCCCTGTATTTTAAAAATCACCGTTTCACCACCCGGATCATGCTTTCTTATGCCATGTTCCTGATTTTTAACATTGCCATGACAATGGCTTTTGCTTTCCTTTTATTTACCTATAACAGCTTAGCGTCCCGGTTCCTTATGGGGGCGGTTGCTCTGCTGCTTTTCTGCATGGATTACTGGGTATTCCATCAGATGTACAAAAACGCATGGGAAACTGATCAGATCAATGAGGCCCTTTTTAATATTTCCAGAGGGGATACCACTTATAAGATCGATACCCTGACATTTAACGGAAAAGCGCGGGAACTGGCAGAAAACATCAATCACATCAGCACCGGACTTGAAACCGCACTCCAGGAAAAGGTACGGAGTGAGCGCTTAAAGGCGGATTTAATCACCAATGTGTCCCATGATATTAAGACTCCCCTTACATCCATCATAAACTATGTGGACCTTATAAAAAGGGAAAAGATTCAGGATCCAAAGATTCAGGGATACTTAGAAGTTCTGGAACAGAAGTCCCAGCGGTTAAAGACTTTGACAGAAGATCTGGTGGAGGCCTCAAAGGCAAGCTCCGGAAATTTAAAGCTGGAGATCACCAGCATTGACTTTGTACAGCTCATCCATCAGACTAACGGAGAATTTGAAGAAAAGTTTGCCCTCCGTCACCTGGAACTGGTTTCCACCCTTCCGGCCGAAACCATCCTGATCGAGGCGGACGGCCGGTATCTGTGGAGAGTGCTTGAGAATCTTTATAACAATGCCTTCAAGTATGCCATGGAACACAGCCGGGTATACGCAGAGATTACAGTAGAAGGGGATATGGCGGTTTTCACCATGAAGAATATATCCCAAAACCCGTTAAACATTCATGCGGACGAGCTGACCGAGCGCTTTGTCAGAGGGGATGTTGCCCGGACCACAGAAGGAAGCGGACTGGGGATCTCCATCGCTAAAAGCCTGGCCGAGCTTCAGGGCGGAGAATTAAGGCTTTATATTGACGGAGATCTATTTAAAGCAGGTGTGGCCTTCCCTGTCAAGAAATAAGCCGTATCCTCTCCCATTTTCCCGTCAGATATCGGAGGAATGATATGATATAATTGGCCGTCCAGCCCATTGGAACTGCAAACCAAACGGCCTGGACGCCAATAATGGGAGCGAACACAGCTGCCACCGACACCCGGATCGCCAGATTCACCAGATTGGCGGCAGTAAATACCACCACATCTCCTGCGCCGCGCAAAAGCCCGTCTGTGGTCGCCTTGCAGCCAATGCAGATATAAAAGAATGAAATGAACCGGATATAATCCATACCTGTCTGAAATGCAGTTTCTGCACTGCCTTCATTTAAAAAGCTTCGTATAAACCAATCTCCCCAAGTTTCCATAATAACACATATGATAACTGCAAAAACACCTGCCATGAGATAGCAGTAACGGTAGCCCTTTTTTACCCGGTCTGTCCTTCCTGCGCCTATGTTCTGTGCCGTGAAGGTGGACATGGCATTTCCCAGGGCAAGCATGGGAACAATGCAGATGGATTCAATCCTGGTTCCTGCCGCAAAGCCCGCCATGACCGCAGAACCAAATACATTGACAACAGACTGCACCAGAAGCATTCCGATATGGACGATGGACTGCTGAAGGGTGGAGGGAATGGCGACCCGCATCATATGGAGCATCATATTCCAGTCATAAAGCCGAAACGGCTCTGTTGTCTCATACCCCTTTAACCGCTTTATCAAAATGAGAAAAGACATGACAGCGGAAATTCCCTGGGCTATCAAAGTGGCAATCGCCACACCGGCTACCCCCATGAAAAACTGGGTCACCAGCAGCAGATCCAGTACTACATTTAAAAGAGAGGAAAAGACCAGCAGATATAAGGGAGTTTTCGAATCTCCCAGAGCCTGAAAAACAGATGCCTGCACATTATACATGAATAGGAAAGGCAGCCCTATAAAATAAATACCCAGGTACACCGAGGCATCATAAAATACATTCTCCGGGGTATTCATGAAGCTTAAAATCCGGTTATTGAAAAGAAGTCCCAGACCGCCCAGTATCACTCCTATGGACAAGAAATTAATAAGAGTGGTGGATATGGCGGTTTTCATGTTTCCGGTCTGTTTTGCCCCTAAAAACTGGGACACCACTACGGAACTGCCGATTCCGCCGCCTACCGCGATGGCAATAAACACGTTTGTAATGGAATAAGAGGCACCTACCGATGCCAGGGCTTCTTCCCCCACAAACCGTCCAACCACCACAGAGTCTATGATGTTATAAAACTGCTGAAATAAATTTCCAAGAATCAGGGGAAGGGCAAAGAGCAAAAGGGCCCTTCCCGGTGAATCTGTTACCATATTAATTGCTTTTTTCTGTGTTTTCATACTCATTATTTTGAACCATTCCTATCCAAATATACGCCAGCCGCAGATAAAGTTATTCTTCCACCAGGAGCTTAAGGAACGTTCTACTACCCGCCCGTTACTGGAGGAAGCATCAATGACGCTTCCGCCTCCGGCTACGATTCCCACATGGCCGCTTACCACGATGATATCGCCTGCCTTCAGGCTTCCAAAGCTGGTGATCTTCGTATATTTACCTACATTTCTCCAACCGGAAGAGGTCAGATAGCTCTGTCTGACGCCGGCCTGGTTGAGAGACCAGTAGACGAATCCCGAACAGTCAAAGGACTCCGAGCCCTTGGCACCCCATACATAGGGGCGTCCCACCTTGGATCTGGCAATGGAAAGCAGACCGCTTACACCGGAACCGCCCTTAACCGTACCGCCCTTGGAGGAACCGCCTGAGGATCCGGAAGAGCCTGCGGATTTTATGCCGCTCCCAGTAAGTTTACTCATGGTAAGCTGTCCCACAGAACCATCTGCTTTCAGTCCATTGTTGTTTTGGAATTCCTTAACCGCCTTTTCCGTCAATTCACCGTAATATCCTGTAACATTTGCAGAAGCCAGGTACCCGTATTTATTTAACAGCTGCTGGATCCTGGTAACCGATTCTCCCTGTTCACCAAGGGTCAGGCCGTTTGGCTGCGCCCCTGCGCTCATTAAGGTGATCCGGGTGGAAGGTCCTAAATACCCATCCACAACCAGGTCATTCCGGGACTGGAACTGTTTCACCGCTGTCACCGTATCATTTCCATAGGCCCCATCCGGAGTAGTTGTTAAATACCCCAGCTCCTTAAGACGCTGCTGGCTGGTTAAAACTACATCGCTCTTTTCACCATATGACAGGAAGTTTGGCTTAATCTCTTCACTGTAGAGAAGATTTATGGTCTGACGTCCTACTTTTCCATCTATGTTTAAGCCGTTGACCTCCTGAAGCTTCATGACCGCGGCCTCTGTTTCATCTCCAAAAGAACCGGATACCTGGCCCGCACCGGCAAGATACCCCAATTCATAAAGGCGGCTCTGAATCCGTGATATGTCGTCGCCCTCCACACCCTTTGACACAGCATAATATTTGGCAGCCGGCGTCATAATGGCAGTCAGGGTTTCAGGCCCTACAATTCCATCCTGAGCCAGGCCGTTCTGGCGCTGGAAGGTCTTAACAGCAGCCTCAGTCACATTTCCAAAGTACTGGGTGGGCTCATCATTATCCATAAAGCCCAAATTCATCAAACGCTCCTGAAGGCTGGCAACCACCGGATGCTCTACCCCATTCCGCAAATACTCAGGGATAGGATTTTCCTTTTGTTCCGGTACCTTAAGAAGCCTTGGCATCAGATCTCCTCCGGGAGTAAGTACATCAACAGGCTGCAGTTCATTTTCTATCGATATGGCAATGGATGGCGTGGCATCCTTTCCAAGCTCCGCTGCTGTTTCCGTTTTATTGCATCCTGCTAACAAAGAAACCGTTGCTGCTGCCAGAAACACAGAATAGGCAGAACGCCTTTCCCATCTTATTTTTATATTCATAAACCAAATTCCTTTCCTATTTATTGCCCATGCATTTTGGGCATAAAGGGATACCCGAAGGGTGTTTCCTATTTATCGTCCTCGCTTTTGAGGCATAAAGGGTTACCCGAAGGGTATTTCATATGTAAAATCAGGTCTATTTTAGCATAAATCTGTCGGAAATGGAAAGGGAATTTATCTCATTGCGTCCAAACAGAGGTTATGATATAGTTAAAGCAGGGAAAATACAGTCAAAACCGCTGTTTTTTTGACAGAAAAGGAGGGCTTAATATGACGCCTGTTTTGTGGGCTGCCGGCGGTACCGGCTTTACATTTCTTATGACTACTTTGGGAGCTTCGGTCGTATTCTTTTTCCGGAAGGACGTAAATCAGTCTGTTCAGAGAATCTTCCTCGGCTTTGCTGCCGGTGTTATGATCGCGGCCTCAGTATGGTCGCTTCTCATTCCGGCCATCGAGGAAGCCGAAGCGGTCGGGACTCCGGGCTGGATACCCGCTGCCGGAGGCTTTGTCCTTGGAGTACTTTTTCTTATACTGTTGGACACCCTTCTTCCTCACCTTCATCCAGACATGAATGGAAGCAGAACCAATGAGGCGGAAGGACTATCTTCCACCTGGAAGCGGACTACCCTGTTAGTAATGGCTGTGACGCTTCATAACATTCCGGAAGGCATGGCCGTTGGACTGGCTTTTGCCCTGGCTGCCCAGCATGGAAGTGATCCGTCCCTTTATACTGCTGCCGTGGCTCTTGCTATCGGCATCGGAATCCAGAACTTCCCGGAAGGCGCTGCCATTTCCCTGCCCTTAAGGCAGGAAGGGCTTTCTACGGGAAAGGCATTTTTGCGAGGCAGCTTATCCGGGATCGTGGAGCCTATATTCGGTATCCTGACCGTAATCGTGGCAGGCAGCATCCTGCCGCTTATGCCATGGCTTCTGTCCTTTGCGGCCGGTGCCATGATGTACGTGGTGGTGGAAGAGCTGATTCCTGAGGCTCATTTAGGAGAACATTCCAATGTGGGAACCCTTGGGGTTATGTTTGGATTTTTGATCATGATGATTTTAGACGTGGCTTTGGGATAAGAAAAAGGATATCCGGGAGGCAAAAAACTGCCTCTCGGATATCCTTTTTTTATCATCATTTCCTGTCAAAGCCCATATTTGTGTTTTGTACGCAGCCTGGCCATGGATCTGGCTAAAGAAGCCTCAAAATGAGAATGCTCCTGAAGGCTTTTACTCTGCCTTAACTGTTCGGCAGCCCTTTCCCTGGCTTCCTCTGCGCGGCGTTCGTCGATATCCTCCGGCTGCTCAGCAGTATCAACAAGGAGCGTCACACGGTTGTTGACGATCTGGATGAAGCCATTTCCAACAACAGCCTGAACCCATTGATCCTTTTCATTCAACAGACGCATTTCCCCTATGGATACTGCAATGACCATATCCTCATGATGGGGAAGAATTGCCTTTTCTCCATCTGCAAGAGGAATGATAAGCTCCTGGCATGAGCCTTTGTAAAACACCTTATCACTGGCAAGGACCTGAAGGAAAAATGTATTTTTACTCACAGGCAGCACCTCCAAGCTAAGCCTCTAATGTCCTGGCCTTTTCAATTACCTCATCAATGGTTCCCACATTAAAGAATGCAGCCTCCGGATACTGATCCATCTCTCCGCTTACAATTGCCTTAAAGCCCCTGACTGTTTCCTTAAGAGGAACATATTTACCTGCAACACCGGTAAAATTCTCAGCTACAGAGAAAGGCTGGGATAAGAATTTCTGGATCTTTCTTGCACGGTAAACCGTAGTCTTATCGTCATCTCCCAGCTCTTCCATACCCAGGATAGCGATAATATCCTGAAGTTCCTTATATTTCTGAAGTAATTCCTGTACCTTACGGGCTACCTCATAATGCTCTTCTCCAACCACATCCGGTTCCAGGATCCGGGAGTTTGATGCAAGAGGGTCAACCGCAGGATAAATTCCCTGTTCCACGATCTTTCTGGATAAAACCGTAGTGGCATCCAAATGGGCAAAGGTAGTTGCCGGAGCCGGGTCCGTCAAGTCATCGGCCGGCACGTAAACCGCCTGAACAGAAGTAACGGAACCATTTTTCGTGGAAGTGATCCTCTCCTGAAGCTCGCCCATTTCCGTAGCCAGGGTAGGCTGGTATCCAACCGCCGACGGCATACGTCCAAGAAGGGCGGAAACCTCAGACCCCGCCTGGGTGAACCGGAAAATATTATCAATAAATAAAAGTACATTCTTATGCTCTTCATCACGGAAATATTCCGCCATGGTAAGTCCTGTTTCAGCCACACGCATACGTGCTCCCGGCGGCTCATTCATCTGGCCGAATACCAGGGCAGTTTTTGAAATAACGCCGGACTCTCCCATCTCGGTCCAAAGATCATTTCCCTCACGGGAACGCTCTCCAACACCGGTAAAAATAGAATATCCGCCATGCTCCGTGGCGATGTTATGGATCAGCTCCTGGATCAGAACCGTCTTACCAACACCGGCACCGCCGAACAGACCGATCTTTCCGCCTTTTGCATAAGGGGCAAGAAGATCAATGACCTTGATTCCCGTTTCCAGGATCTCTGCCACAGGGCTTTGCTCCTCAAAGGCCGGAGGATCTCTGTGAATGACCCATTCCGAACCTCCTTTTAAGGCTTCACCGTTGTCAATGGTCTCTCCAAGCACGTTAAAAAGGCGTCCAAGAGTCTGCTCACCTACCGGCACCTTAATGCCTTCCCCGGTAGCGGTTACCTCCATGCCCTTATACAGTCCTTCACTGGAAGCCAGCATAATGCAGCGGACTGTGCTGTTTCCCATATGCTGTGCAACTTCCATTACGCAGCGTTTCCCTTCATTATTCACCTCAAGGGCGTCCTTAATGCGGGGAAGGTCGCTGCCCTCTAAAAACTCAACATCTACTACAGGTCCAAGGACCTGAACGATCTTTCCTATATTCATATTCTGTTACTCACAGTCGTGAGGACTCCTCCTCTCTAAAGTCAACCGGAACATCCGATGATACTACGCTTTCTTCCTTTTTTTCTTTTGGGCCTTAGCACCGCTGATCACCTCGGTAATCTCCTGGGTAATGGCCGCCTGACGGACCCTGTTATAGGTAATCGCCAGTTCGTCAAGCATCTCCTGGGCACTATTTGTTGCGGCCTGCATCGCCATCATTCTGGAATTCTGTTCGCTGGAATAGGATTCCACCAAACCTCCATAGATAAATCCTGCAATGTAATTGGGCACAATGGTATCAATCACTACCTGCGGAGATGGCTTCATAGTGATCTCTTCCAGATGCACGTTAATGGGAACGCTCTGGCTTAACCGATGCTTGGGAATGGGAAGAAGCTGTTCGATCTCAGCCTCCATTTTCATGGCATTCACCATCCTGGTGTAGATCATATATACCTCATCCAGCTTTCCTGACAGGAAGTAATCCACGATCTTTTCCTCAATGATTCTGGCCCGGCTCATATTTGGTTTTTGAACGGTATACCGGAAATCCTGCTCCACCGGTATTCCCTTTTTCATAAAGTACTGCTGCCCCAGATCACCTACTACGAACAGCATGGGATTTCCGCCCTTGTCAATCTGATCCTGAGCCAGTTTAAAAATGTTATGATTATAAGAACCGGCCAGCCCCTTATCAGCCGTTACCACAATGTATCCGATCTTACGGTCTTCTTTCTTAATATGCGGCCTGGTATCCAGATACGGGTCGTCAATATCGGGCGTATGCCTTATGATTCTGGCAATGGTCCTTTGCAGCGCATAAAAGTAAGGCTCCGTATCAGTCAGGGCTTTCCTTGCCCTTTTCAGCTTTGACGAGGAAATGGTATACATCGCATTGGTTATCTTCATGGTACTTTTGATGCTGTTCATCCTGCTTTGTATCTCTCTCGCATTTGCCATATCTTACACCCGTTTCTGTTTAAATTCGGCTGTCACATCAAGAATTTTTTGCTTCAGCTCGTCAGACAGCGCCTTGCTCTCTTCAATTTCCTTTCCGATTTCCGGATAACGTTCATCAAAGAAAGCCAGCAATTCTCTCTGAAACTCTTTGATCTTTGAAACTTCTATATCCAAAAGCAGACGGTTATTGGCCACGATCAGGCTGATTACCTGGGCATGAAGGCTTAAGGGATGGCATAAGGGCTGTTTTAACAGCTCCGTAAGTCCCTTTCCATACTGGATCTGCTCCTTGGTAGCCGGATCCAGATCTGAACTGAACTGGGTAAACACCTCCATCTCCCGGCACTGGGCCAGGTCGATACGGATGCTTCCGGCAGACTTTTTCATGGCCTTGGTCTGAGCCGCTCCGCCAACTCGGGATACGGAAAGGCCTACATTTACTGCCGGTCTCATACCGGAGAAAAAGAGGTCGCTTTCCAGGAATATCTGTCCGTCAGTAATGGAAATAACATTGGTGGGAATATAAGCTGATACATCACCGGCCTGGGTTTCAATGATCGGCAGTGCGGTAATGGAACCGCCTCCTGCTTCCTCACACAACCGGCTGGAACGCTCCAAAAGCCTGGAGTGGAGATAAAATACGTCGCCCGGATAAGCCTCACGGCCAGGAGAACGCTCTAAAAGCAGAGACAGGGAACGGTAAGCCACCGCATGCTTTGACAGATCATCATAAACGATCAGCACATCTTTTCCCTGGTACATGAAATACTCTGCAAGAGCAGTACCGGAATAAGGTGCGATATACTGTAAAGGCGCCGGTTCACTGGCCGAAGAAGATACCACAATGGTATAATCCATGGCGCCGTAATTTGACAGGGTATTCACCAGCTTTGCAACGGTAGATGCCTTCTGCCCCACCGCTACATAAACGCAGATCACGCCTTTTCCCTTCTGGTTTAAGATAGCATCAATGGCGATGGAAGTTTTACCGGTCTGGCGGTCACCGATGATCAGCTCTCTTTGTCCCCGTCCGATGGGAAACATGGAGTCAATGGCAAGAATACCTGTTTCCATTGGAACAGACACACTCTTACGGTCAATAATGCCTGGTGCTTCATATTCAATGGGACGGTAATCGTCAGAGATGATCTCTCCCTTCCCGTCAATGGGAGCGCCAAGAGCATTGACCACTCTTCCCACGAACTTCCCGCCTACCGGGATTCCGGCACGCTTTTTGGTTCTTGTTACCTTACAGCCTTCCCTAACGTCCCGGTCGGAACCGAACAGGATGCATCCGATATCTTCTTTTCTGATGTCCTGCACCATGCCCTTGATTCCACTATCAAAAATAACGATTTCGCCGTACATCGCACGGTCAATTCCATAAACCGTTGCAATGCCGTCGCCAACGCTTATAACAGTTCCAACTTCCTGGTCCCTGGCATGAGCGTCATAATCTTCAATCTCACTTCTCAATATAGAAATAATTTCATCTGAATTGATGGAAGCCACGTTTTTCACCTCCGCATTATTTTTTGTTCCAATTCTCTAAGGCGTCCCTTTAAGCTCCAGTCAGTCTCCATATCACCGACGCGGATAATAAATCCGCCGATCAAACCGGGGTCCTGAATGAGGCGAAGCCTTACATCATGTTTTTCATATTTTTTACACAGCATTGCTTTGATCTCGCTAAGCTGTTCTTCCTCCGGTTCTGTCACGTAGAAAAGGGAAGCCTCCAGGATTCCTTCCTGTCTGCAAACGCAGGTACGCCATGCATGAAAAATATCATCTGCAAGATCTATATCCCGGCGATCCACCAAAACCTTTAAAAAGGTTCTGATCTCAGCAGGAAATACACGGTCAATAATCCGGTGCTTGCTGCTCCTTGCAACCACAGGACTGTTAAGAGCACGCTTAAGCTCCGGCACAGTCTTTAGTGCCAAAGCCGTTTCCTCAATGGCCGTTTCAGGAACAGAAAGCTCATAAAGCACCTGCCCGTAATTAATTGCTGCCTGCATCATGAAAATCACCTGCTTCTGCTATAAATGTATCGTAAAGCGCCTGATTTGCCCTGGCGCTCACCTCCTGATTAACCACCTTAGCCGCTGCTGCGATAACTATGCCCGCAAGCTGCGCCTTGGCCTCACGCATCGCCTTTTCCTGATCAGCCTCAGCTTGTTTCCTGGCTTCGGCCATCAGACGGCCTGCATCTTCCCCAGCTTCCTTTAAGATCCGGTCATACTGGGCCTTTGCCTGGTTTTTCGCTTCTTCAATAAGCTTTGATCCTTCATCAGAGGAGGCAGCCAGCTTTTCTTCATACTGCTTTTTAAGATCCGCTGCCTGAACTTCCTTATTCCTGGCATCCGAAATGCTCTGCTCAATCATTTCCCGCCGCTTATTCATCACATTCATAACCGGCCCTATGAGGAAATGCCGAAGCAGAAGATACAGGACGATGAGATTCACCATAGTCCACACAAAGTTCATATCCAGTCTAAGCATCTGTACCGCCTGCCTTTCTTTTCAATTTTTCCACCTTAATCCTGACCTTGTTAATTATTTAAGGAATAAAATGATGAGAAGGGCTATAACGAAACCATAGATGGCAGTTGCCTCTGCAAGCGCACAGCCTAACAGCAGGGCCTTGCTGATCTTGCTTTCAGCCTCCGGCTGTCTTGCAATGGAATCCACTGCTTTAGAGGTTGCTATTCCAATTCCGATTCCTGCTCCAATACCTGTGAATACTGCGATTCCTGCTCCAATTGCTATTAACATAATAATCTCTCCTTTTAATTTACTATTGTTTACTCTACCGATTCCTTAATGAAAAGGGCAGTCAAAAATACAAATACATATGCCTGAATCAATCCGTCAAAAATATCAAAATAAAAACTGAACGGAATTGGTACAAGGAGTGCTGCAAACTGCTTAAGTAATTCCATAACTACAAATGACGCCAGGATATTACCAAAAAGCCGCATACACAAAGAAAGCGGTTTAATAAATAATTCCAGGACGTTAATAGGGGCTATGATAGGTGACGGCTCTGCAAAGCCTTTAATAAAACCTTTTACCCCTTTTTTGTGAAGGCCTGAATATTCTATCAGAAGTATGCTCATGACAGCAAGCGCTGCAGTGGTATTTAAATCCTTGGTAGGCGGTTTGAAGCCTGCCAGGCCAATCAAATTAGCCACTCCGAGATAAATTCCCACTGATATGAGATAAGGAATATACCTCTTCCCTTCTTCTCCTACTAAGTCTTCAAAGAAATTATAAATTCCGCCGATTGTCATTTCAAGCGCCAGCTGCTTCTTTCCAGGATTCTCAACCTTAAGATTTCTCACCAGAATGATGGAAAGGAGTGTCAGTGCTGCCATGATAATCCATGTCACCACTACTGATTCAGCAATGGGAATACCTCCGAAAATGGGAATGGTAAAAACCGTTTCGCAGTTCAGTTCCTCTAATAACTTCTCTGCCAAATCCTCCGTAATGCTCACTTCCTTTCTTAAACTGTCTTCCCCTTTATATATTACCAGGTTTACAGATTGTACTCCTAAATATACAATGTTGCAGAGGTCTAACGTGTATCATACTTTCATCTGCGGAAATTGTCAACTTTTTGCGAGTTTCATAACATCTTATTAATGCCGTTAATTGTTTGAACATTTGAAACAATTTTTCGTCTGAAATTCTAAAATTATTATTAAATTTTTAACCCAAAATATGTTCAGATCCTAAAGTTTCTTATTTTTAGCGAATTTTTCTAGGTTTTATGTTGAATTTTTTTCTAATAATTCGTGAAATTTGACTATGTTTTTTTTGCTTTTTTTCATTTCACCGTCATTAGTACCTAACACCATTGTAAATAGATAAGATTAGATAGAGAAAAAGGATATGCTCCCGTCCATTCCTTCCTATATAGCTATCAAATCCTACAAATGTCACGCAAAAAACTTTTTCCATTTTTTATGGATTTCTTCCTATTAAAATAGAAACAATTCTGGTATAATAAGGGAAATGTAAACCAATGTTTTAAAGGAGGTATTTTTATGGGAGAAATGATTTCTTCATTTGACGGGACCAAGTTGTATTTAAACAAAGAAGTTCCAGAGGCCGCCCGGGGAGCAGCCGTTATTGTCCATGGGTTATGTGAGCATCAGGGAAGGTATGATTATTTTGCAGAGGTGTTTCATAAAGCCGGGATCGGAACCTACCGCTTTGATCACAGGGGGCACGGGCGTTCCGAGGGGGAACGGGCCCATTATGAAGACTTCCATGAGCTGCTTGACGACACCAATGTGGTAGTGGACATGGCAATTAAGGAAAATCCGGATATCCCGGTATTTTTAATCGGTCACAGCATGGGGGGCTTTACCGTTTCCTTATACGGTGCAAAATATCCGGACAAGAGGCTTCGCGGCATTATCACAAGCGGAGCATTGACAAAGGATAATATGGGGTTGATAAGCAGTGTTCCGAAAGACCTGGATCCTCACACCAAGCTTCCCAACGAACTGGGAGCCGGCGTGTGCTCCGTAGCCGAAGTCGTTGACTGGTACGGCAAGGATCCCTATAACTCCAAAACCTTTACCACCGGCTTATGCTACGCCATCTGCCAGGGAATTGCCTGGTTTGAGGAGGCAGTAGGAAGGTTTGAATACCCCATCCTCATGCTTCACGGAGAAAAGGATGGATTGGTAAGCGCTCAGGACACCTATCAGTTTTTTGCTGCTGCTCCATCAAAAGATAAGCAGATAAAGATCTACGGAGGATTGTTCCACGAGATCTTTAATGAATACTGCAGGGATGAGGTCATCAATGATGTCCTGCACTGGATCGAAGCACGGATTTCCCTTTAAGATAAGTACGCCATGATTTACATACTCAGGCCAATGCAAGAAAGCAGCGTTTTCCCTTTCGGATAAACGCTGCTTTCTCTCATATCTTTCGCTTTTCAGTTCATTACCAGTGAAGTACTGTGCCTCCCACTTTCTGCTTCTCCGTATCAAATACAATCACTGTTCCAAGTCCCTTCACGCCTCCTGCTGTAAGCAGGTCAGAAGAATCCCCGATATCACGATGGGCCAAAATGACCACATAGTTCTTTCCCTTCCAGCCAACAGATACCGCTTCCGCATCAGAAGGATCTAATGGAACCGTTGGATCCGTCCCGAATACAGGAAGAAGAGAAAGCTCCGGTGATTTGTATTTTCCTTTTCCCCCTCCTGAAACAACAGAAATAATGGAAGTAAAGCCTTCTGCTTCTTTACCGGCCAAAAGCTGCTTACTTGTTTCCATCTGGTTATAATTTCTGGAAATCCGGCTATCTGACAGTTTCAGCTCACAGCCCTCTGTCAGAACCGTCAATTCCCCGTCGGCCCTGTTGCCAAAATAGCGCACAGTTCGTCCGGAGCGTGATACCTTTCCCTGGTTGTTAAAATGGAAAAGCTGCTGGTATGTGTGTTTTTCACTGGAGAAAAATTCATCGGTGATCAGATAAAGGTCCGTATCAATTGCCAGCACTTTTCTGGTGATCCACACATTTCCCTCTTCTCCGTTTAAATATCCACCATGACTTCCCTGAATATAGCGGTACCCGCCCTTTTTCTTATAGCCGCCAAAATAGGCAGCGGACATCTTATCCACGCCCCATGCATCCCGGCACTTTAAATAGTCACGGCCGTCTACCAGGGGAACGTTGTGGCCCAGGGCGCTTTTAAACCAGGTTCTCGCTTCACCGGGCACATAATAGTAACGCCCGGTATCCATAAGGATATCTTCTCCGTTGATCACAAGATCCACATGCAGCTTATCGGAATGGCCGTGGCCTCCCCCAAGAAAACCGCAGCGGAAGTGGAAATAATCCGCGTTTTCATCCCATCCGGACCGGACAAAAAGATTTCCGGTGCTTTCCATGACCCTGTCTAAGAAATCCGGTTCTTTTGCATTAAGCTTCCCATAGCCTTCGATTCCTTCTTTTAAGAAGTCCCAGGCTCCGTCATAATCCATCTTGTCATAAGCGCAGAACTTTAACACCGGATCTGCAAACAGCCAGGCACTTTGAGCCAATAAGTCCCTGAGATCGGTTTCATCACTGTCTCCCTGCATGGGCTGGCAATGATTCGGCTTTTTCCATGCAATATTTGCATAGGCCATCTGCCGGACCTTCTCAGTCTTTTTCCTTGAAAGCTTAATGTCGTAGCGCCTTGCCAACCGCAGCACTTCCAGACAACAGTGAAACACCTCGTTATGGTACATGGGAGATTGCTCCCAGTGCACTCCGTCATCAGTAACCTGCACATCCATCTCTTCATTAAGACGTCTAAGCGCTGCATCTAAGTATTCCTTTGTCCGGTCACAGATAGGAAGGGCCAGTGCAATCTCCATAAGTCCCCGGTTCTCAATAACTCCCCAGTTGCTCTTGATCTGGAAATGTTTGTAGGTTGTCATTAAGTATTCCGCATGAACAGTGAGACAATCCATATATGCCTTTACAAGTCCGTCATCCACAGAAGGGCTGTCCTTAAAATAGCTCATGGCCTTTACCCAGGTTTCCGCCCGTATCCCGGCCTCAATGCTCCTCCATGTAGTTTGTTTGGTTTTTTCTGTCAGAGGGTTATTCTTTATCCATGAATTCAAAAGCTCTGCAAAAGCCTTTGCATATTTTTCATCGCCGGTCATGGCATATGCCTGTCCCAGGCATATAAAGAATTGGTGGCGGTTGAACTGAAAAATAAATTCCGGATCATCTCCCGGCATGTAGTCCCAAACCACTTCCCGGTCAAAATGCACCGGTACATAGGTTCGTTCCATATCCCACCGCAGATCAAACAAAAATGTATGCTTCACTGCATCATCTGCAATGCGGAGGATATGGCTTACTTCCTCAGGCCAGTTCCTTTGACAGTAATCTGCGACCCACACCTTGTCCTCACAGGCAATATAATTGTTCCTGTTTTCAAAATACTGTTCCTTTGACATCTCGTTCCACCTCTTCCGTAATTAATTATTTTGTTAGTTACTATCATTATATAGGAAGAATTGAGGAAATGAAATGAACGATTTTCAGATTCATATTCTTTTTTTAGATTTTAAAATTATAGAATTGGGAGTCCAGTCTAAATAAAAACACCTTACATAAAACATATTGGCCCGTAGTAGGAATGTAAAAAATAAGACGGATCCCAACGGAATCCGTCAATCTCGTTATTTTAGTATTGTGTAGTTCATTCCTCCAATGAGGATCAGCCCAGCAAATGGAATCGTTGATTTCCATATCCGCAATTCCTTTATAGTCATACGCTTCCAGCGTCTGCAAATATTCCTTCAAGGGAATAATGAACGTACTGAACGCTCATTACCCCGATTTGATCCATGGTAATCTTCGGCATTTCTGCCTTCCTCCCATCATCAATAGTCAAACTGGCGGTAATAACGGCGAATCACCATGGGATGACAGAACTCTTCCTCCATATGGACATCCACACGGTTGTTCACCGCATGCATCACAAGGTGTGAAACAGAGCCTCTGAATTCCGGGCTGATTCCCTTTAGTTCATAATCTTTCGTATCAATGACAGTGTAATTTTTGCAGACCTTAGGCAGAAAGCCTTTCACGCGCTCTGCCAAGGGACGCTGCTCGTCCTCTCCGATGAAGAGAGTGACAGGAGTCTCCGCGTCCACAACCTCCAGCATACCATGGAAAAATTCAGCACTGGTGATGGATTTGGTACGGATCCACAGCTGTTCCTCCCAGTAGCACATCGCATAGGAGTAAGTGGCTCCCCACTGGTTACCGCCGCCCACAAAGTAGTGGGGCATATCCGGACGGGCCTTAAAATACTCATATTTATCTCTGGCGAACCCGGCCGCCCACTGGTCTGCTTCCTTCTCAACCTCCACCAGGGCCCGGGCCAGATGAGCCTCCATCTCTGCGTTATACCGGCCGTACTCAGGGAACTCTCCGTTGTTGAACATCAAACGGTTGGCCACCATATAGAACTTCAGCTGCTCATTCATAGGGTAGGAAATGCACCAGTCACACAGTTTCACCATGGGGGCATCCGGCTTGTCGATAAAGCCAAACACCTTAGCACCGGTTTCCCGTACCTTTTCAATGGCCTTTACCATCTCCTCAGTGCTTCCCGTTACAGATGAGAAGATCACAATAGAATCCTTGGTGAAACGCTTGTTGCCGGTGGTGATGAACTCCGCACCGTTCTCCACATATACCGGAATGGAACTTCTGCCTCTCATATAGACCTCCACCTGCATACCGGAAGCCCAGGTTCCGCCGATTCCGATGAAATAAATTCCATCAAAACCTCTCTGCTGAATTTCGTCCACTACTCTCTCTATCTCCGGCCGCAGCGCCAGAGCGCCGTTTATATTGTCAATCTGCTTCTGTTCATCAAACTTTAACATAACTGCTCCTTCCTTCTACTTGTGGAAATGTACCTTGAAGTTGCACTTATCTCCACGGGTATAAGATTTTGAATATTCTATCACACGGTCATCCTCGTCATAAGTGGTACAGGAAAACAGGAATACCGTCTGGTCTTTGTTGATATTAATCAGTCTGGCATCGGACTGGGTTAGCTGAACCAAGTCCAGGGTCTGCCATGCCCTCACAGGGTTAATCCCATAAAATTTATAGATTTCAAACATGCTGAACACGCTCTGATCGATCCCTTCCATCTTGGGCACCAGATTATAGGGAATATAGATTTCCTGAATGGCAATGGGATCTTCATCCGCATAGTCCAGACGCTTGATATAATACAGCATATCTTCCTCGTTGATTCCAAAGATTGCCGCGTATTTCTCTCCGGCCTTCCGCTGGCCTTTCAACAGGATCTTGCGCTTATTCTGCACATGCTTTTCATCCATGGTCTGGGTAAATCCGCCCAATACCTCTAAATCCCTCTCGATTTGGGCTACAACGTATACGCCCTTCCCCTGGACGCGTTTTAACAAACCCTCGTTCACCAGCGCATCAATTGCGCTGCGGACGGTCAGGCGGTTGATTCCGTAGGTACCTGCCAGAACATTTTCTGAGGGGATAGCCGTACCGGGAGCATACTCCCCATCCTCGATTTTAGAACGTACTACTTCCCGAAGCTGAAGATAAATAGGTGAATTGTAAGCTACCTCTGTTGTTTTGGCCAACTTTTTTCCTCCTTGTTATGAACACTTAACGGTCGTCCTTTTGCCGCTTATGTACAATATTACCAGGCACCGTTGTACTCCAATGTCACACTGGAATTGGCAGCACCCATTCTCATGCACTCTTTTAATTCTCTGCCTTCCAGGATACCCTTTAAGAATCCTGCGATAAAGCTGTCACCGGCTCCCATGGTATCCATCACGTTGCAGGGCACAATCCCAAATGTGGTAAACCCGGTTCCGTCATAGGCAATGCTGCCCTTTTCGCCCATTGTTGCGACTACCAGCACAGGGCCTTTTTCCTTAAGTTCCTTCATGGCCTCCCGAAGTTCCCCGGTATCTCCGTCGTCAGTGGCAAAAAACAGGTAATCCACAGAAGGAATTGCCGCAACAGCCGCCGGATCTCCCGGCCTTGTGGCTGCATCGAAGGCAATCCTGATACCCCGCTCCTTTAACTGCGCCAGATCGTCATGAATGTTTCCCCATAGTCCTGTCACAATCATATCATGTTCACAGATAAAATCCTTTTCCTCTTCGGTCAGCTTAAAGCCGGCCAGCACGCCCTCCTCGTAATCTCCGAAAACACGCTCACCACCCACCAGTTCCACATGGGTGATGGCCGTGTTCCCCTCCATAAAACGGATGTGGGACACATCCACGCCTTTTTCTGCAATTTTCTCCTTCATCAGCGTGCCGTACTTATCTGTACCCACCACGCCTGTGTAGGAAGCCTTGCCTCCCAGCCGTACAAAATACACAGCCACGTTTACAGGATTACCGCCCGGGTAAGCGTTCCCGGTATTGTCATAGACATCCATACAGTTATCGCCAACTGCAGCCAGTTTCATATTTTATTCCTCCATTTGCCAGAAAGGAACTCACCTTCTCGTAAGCTCGCTTGCGAAGCAAACGTATTCTGATCGGGTGATCTCCTTAAAATATTCAAACACCACGTCCTGCTGATCCATCGTTACACCTGACTGATAAATCACAGGAGCACCTTCTTCAATCTCCAGATATCCCGCTTCCTCCTCATCGCAGTAGGCGATGCTCAGCTTCTCCATACCGCCGGAAACCTCCACATCATACTGTTCCTTCAGCACAGCGTAGAGAGAAACCTTGTCTAAATCCACCTGTTCCAGTCCGGCAAAGCGCTGAGCGTCCAGATAGATGGTAGAAATCAGTACCGGTATCCCATCCAGATAGCGCAGGCGCACAAGCCGCATCAGCTTGTGCCCCAGCGGCAGTTTCATTTTGCGTCCGATATCCTTGGGAGTCTCACAGAAATCCACGAGGAGCACCTTTGTATCAACCTTTCGCCCCGCAATCTGTGCTGTCTGGTAAAACCCATAGACATCCTGAAGGTTGCGGACTAATTTTTCCCTGGCCACGTAGGTTCCCGAACCATTCTTGTTATAGATTTTGCCTTCCAGGATCAACTGCTTGATCGCACTTCTGAGAGTGGACCGGTTAAAATCCCACATCTCGCACATGCTCCGCTCGGAAGGAAGCTTCTCATCAGGTTTTAAATGATTTTTTATTATATAATTTTCAATTTTTTCCATTGCCTCATCACGGGGCTTCTGGCGATCTAAACTCATGGCAGACATTCCTTTTATTTTTATATTAAAATACAAATATTGTTCCAGTATCTTCAATCTTAGAACATCTGCCTCAAAGTGTCAATCTCTCTAATTGGAGACTCCCTATTTCATGGCCGCCGCCTTCTTATTCCGGCTCTCCCAGAAGTAATATACCGGAAGTCCTGTAACCACGGCGATCAGTGCACAAGCGATACCTGCCACAGGCGCCCAGATAAAGGTTGACCAGATCAGGGTTCCTGTGATCAGCATAGCCACTCCAACCATCAGAGGCCTTACAGGCATCCTGTATTCAGGTTTGTAGTGTGCCTTGTTTCTCAGCACAATGATAGTGCCAAAGGTAAGGAAGTTCTTTAACAGAGCTACCAGAGTGAAGTAACCAAGCAGGTCAGAAAGAGAAGTGGCGAAAATCAGAACAATCGCAACCGCACACTGAACCAATATGGAGAAGTAAGGGGTTTCATACTTGGGATGAATCTTACCGAAAGCCTTGAAGAACAGGCCATCCTTTGCCATGGCGTACTCAATACGCGGCTGGAACATAATACAGCTGGACAGAGATCCAATTACCACGATCACTGCCATTACCGCCACGACGGTACCCGCATATCCGCCGATAACCGGGATCTTGGAGGCCAGCAGAGCAATCGGAGCCTCGGAAGCCGCCAGCTCACCAACAGACAGCAGACCGGAAGCGATCAGGGTCAGGCCGACATACAGGGCAAGTACGATAAATGCAGTGAGGATCAGTCCTCTGGGCAGATTCTTTTTAGGTTCCCTGATCTCTCCGGACATATAGCAGGCAGCCGCCATGCCATCAAAGGACCATGTGGTGGCGGAAATACCGGCCAAAAGGGCGGTAAAACCGGTTGCAGTCACTCCTGCCAACGGCACAGAAGACAGGAATAAGTCTCCTTTAATGAAGAAAATACCGATTCCGATGATCAGCACAAAGGGAATAACCTTTAAAGCAGTGATTATGGTCTGGAATTTACCGCCACCTTCCACAGAGCGCAGATGCAGCACCATGAAAATCAGCACGAAACCAACTGCCACCAGGCGAAGAATCAAGCCGTGAACCGGAATAAAAAACGCCAGGTAATTAGCAATGGCCAGGGCCATAATGGAAATGGACGGCGGATCGGTGGCCCAGAAACTGATCCAGCCACAGAGGAATGCAAGAGGACGTGATCCCGCTTCCTTAAAGTAAACATACTGTCCGCCGTCCTCAGGAAAGGCACTGGCTAACTCCGCATAGCAGAAGTTGGCCGGGATCTGCAGCATTCCGCCGATCAGGAAAGACAGCACCAAAAACAGGCTGCTTCCCGCGGCTCCCGCTACCTCACCCAGTGATGAGAAGATTCCGGATCCAACTGTTGTTCCGACTCCAAGAGCGATTACGGTGCCAAGACCAAGCTTCCGTTTTAATTCGTTGGCACTTTGTTCCGGTGTTTTAACATTTGACATACTCTTTCTCCTTTTTATTCGTATTTTTGTTAACAGGCTTCCCTTAACCGTATATGACTACATGTCCCTTCGGACGTGCATCTGTTGCTTGAAACCCCTACTCCCCCATTACCTGGATGGATATAGTTCTCTGGGCCGGTCCGTCAAATTCGCAAAAGTAAACCTCCTGAGCCCCACCCTTTTGGATGCATCCTTCGCTTACCAGCAGATGGCAGTGGTTTCCTGTGAGAAGTGATTTCAGATGACCCGTGGGATTGCCGGCCGTAGAACCATAGTCACGGAGCATCCTGGCGTGAGCGTATGGCCAGTCCTCAGGAGCCAGCCTGGCCAGAAATTCCGATATATCACTTTCCAGGCATTCCAGGGACTCATTCACTGTAATTCCGGTGGTCGTGTGCCTGCTGATTACGCTGACAATCCCGTTTTGAATTCCGCTTTTCTTCACGGCTTTTTCGATTTCACCGGTGATCCGGATCATCTGGTTGTATTCCGTTGTCAAAAGTGTAATTGAACTTGTACTTACCACTGGTATCCCTCCTTACCTTTCCCGGCAACACCGCTGATGAAAGTTTCTTCTATTCCCCCCAGGAATTCGATGGCATTGCCGCCTTTAATCAGCTCCAGGGTACTCTCTCTGAAACCCAGACGCGAAATGGCGTCTGCCATGCGGATCTGCTCGAAACGAGGATTGTTGCTTCCGAACATTACCTGGTGCCGCAGACTGCGGTCAATCCATGTAGTGGGAATGTCATGGTTAAATACCTTCTTGTAAAACTCCAAAGCATTGTCAAAATACAGAAGCCCCGTATCCGCATAAACATTGGGATATTTCAGCATAAGCATGGCGGTCTCCTGCACCCAGGGCCAGCCGAAGTGGGCCAGGCAGATCTTAAGACCCGGCCTTGCGGCTGCCAGTTCCTCAAACTCAATGGGCCTGGAATATTTCGCCAGAGTATTGGGTTCCCAGGACAGTCCGCTGTGAAAGATTATAGGCCTGTGATACTTTTCGCAGATGTCGTAAATCGGATTCAGCCGCTTATCCGACGGATAAAAATGCTGCCGGGCTGGATGAAGTTTTAATCCTCTGAGCTTCAGATCGCCCAAAGCGTGCTCCAGCTTGTCCTCTGCTCCCTCTGCCAGGGGATCCACCCCTGCAAAACCAATAAAGCGGTCCGGTGCCAGATCCACCAGCCTTTTGATCTCCTCATTTGTCACCAGCGGCCTGCCGTACTCTGCAGAGTAATCCTCCGGCAGCAAGCACAGGCGGTCCAGCCCCGCGCAGCGCATCTGGTTGAATACGTGCTGCAGAGGGGCGGTTCCGTTTAAGTGGATGTCCAGGGCATTATGCCTTAACTCCTCCAGCTTGGCGTCCTCATTGATCGGCTCATAAAACGCCGGATGTACATGAATGTCAATAAACATGATCAGTCTCCCTTCCCGTCCTTCTGTCAGAAACCGGCTTCCCTCATATAGGCACGGGCATTGTCGATGGCTCTTCTGGCATACAACCTGGGTTCGTTGATATATCCTGTCACCAACTCCAATGTGGCAGTCTTCTCATATCCGGCATCCTTTAACTCTTTAAACAGCTCCGGCAGCGGTATGGAACCCTCGCCGGGAACAATGTGGCTGTCTGTCCCCTGATCCCCGTCAATAATGTGCATGTGATACATTTTTTCGCCCAGCTTATCAATGTAAGCCATGATGCTTTCATGCTGAACAAAAGGAGGCACTACATCACACATACCCACAATATAGGGGGAATCAATGCGTTTAAACAGTTCGATCAGGTCATTTGCGCTCTTGAACGCGTTGCTCTCATAAGGCGTCAGCGTTTCCACCACCAGCTTTACGCCAACCTTCTCAGCGTGGCCGGTCAGCTCTCTTAAGGTACTCACCATGCGGGACCAGATCTCCTCATAGGTTGCCAGATATCCGGCATGGGCCGGTGACACCAGCATATAGTCAGAGCCCATTTCCTTCGCCATATCCAGACACAGCTTCAGGTAATCTACTGCATCTCTCCTCTGCAGCTCGCTTCCAATCATAAAATTATAAGGATAGGCGTTGTGCTCTGGCGTAAATCCCAGCACCGGCATCTGATATTTATCGATCAGGCGTTTCAAGTCCTTAATCTCCCCTGCTTTCAGATCTGGTGCAAAGGCGTGAGGCCTGCCGCCCCACAGCTCGATGAAGTCATAGCCGAAACGCTTTGCATCCTGAAAGCAGTGTTCCAGCGGATTGCGCTGATAACCAGAAGTAAACATGCCAAGTTTCATAATTAATTACCCCCTTTGTTATGAGCACGAAGCGGTTGTATTCCGACCACTTGTGTGCAATACATGCCGGCTTACTCAGACGGATTCCCCATATGCTTAGTAAATTGGCATTGTTCGTGTACCTTTATGATCTCTGCAATTGCTTCTCCCAATGCCCGGTGGCCTTGTATGCTCAGATGGATTCCATCCTCTCCCACAGCCCTGGTGACAGATCCGCCATCCAGGTACAGGCATCCGTATGTATGAGCCAGTTCCCGGAAAACCAGTGCCAGTTCCCCGCTCTTCCTCCAGGATTCCTGGTCAAACATGGGATCTCTCTCAGGATAAATGGGAACCGGGGCCACCAGTATGATTTTTGTTCTAAATCCCCTGGTATCCAGAATGTGCCTGGCCCGGATCAGAAGTTCTTCCATACCGTATCCGATTTCTCTGGCATTGACGTGGAAATGGCTTTTAGTATCGTTTGTTCCAAGCATAATCACCAGATAATCAAGAGGCAGGTGGGACAGCAAAAACGGAAGCAGGTGTTCAATTCCGCAGCGCTCCGGCTCCATTCGGTCGGAAAACACAGTGGTCCGTCCGTTTAACCCCTCCTCCACAACCCGGTACTCATCTCCCAGCGATTGAGCCATAACTCCCGGATACCGGACACTCTCCTCATACCTGGTTCCGGTCACGGGCATGTAGCCCCAGGTATTGGAATCACCATAACAGAGAACCCGTTTTCTTATCATCTCATTCCTCCCATGGATTGAAGGTACTGACCACTTTGGCAGCTATCTTCGCGCCTGTGTCCAGGCACGTTTCAATGTCAGACCCGTTCAGAATTTCATAGAGGAATCCAGCGATAAAGCTGTCGCCCGCTCCCACAGTATTCACCACACAGGCAGGATAAATGCCTCCCTCATAAAACTGGTTGCCGTCATAAGCCAGGCTCCCCTTATCACCAAAGGTGGCCACCGCAACCTTCATGCCCCTGTCTACCTTATCCTTTAAGTAGGATTCAATAAATGCATCCCGCTCCTTGTGGTAGGAATAAAATCCATAATCCACAAATGGCAGGGTTTTCTCAACCAGTTCGTGGTCCAGCCGGTCTGCATAGTCAAAGCTGATCCGCACATCGGAAAGCTGACGGATCTTCGGCAGGGCTTCTTCTGCCTTTCCCCACAGCGCAGTATGCACCAGGTCATGGGCAGCGGCAAAGCGGACATCCTCGTCGTCAAACATAATATGTTCCAGCACCCCCTCCACATAATCACCATGCACCCGGTCCAGCCCGTCCATATCCATGTAAGTAATGGCAGTCGGCCCGTTCCCCACTTTGAAGTGGCTCAAATCCAGTCCTTCTCTGGACAGTGTCTCCACCATCCATCTTCCGTTTTCATCAGAACCGGTGGTACTGATAATGGATACGGGAATTCCCAGCTTCTGAATATTGACTCCCGTATCTACCACATTGCCGGTGGGGTATTTCTTTTGAATCCGCTCATACACGTCAATGCAGTTGTCTCCGATAGCAGCAACTTTCATTTTTCTTCTCCCAATATGTATATATGTTTTTAGTTTTTCATACCACTTGAAGTATATCAAATCAGTATATTAGTGTCAATTTACTATTTTTCACATAATTACGTTCATATAATAGTGCATATTATACATAAATTATCTGATTCGCAGGAATTCTTTTCCAATCAACCGATTTATATTTATATATGTACAAAGTATTTTTATATCAAAAAGCCATCCCCCGCCGAACGCTATTGTGTACAGCCTGGCGCAGGATGACTTCTCTGCCTCCAGCCCAATCTTTTTACTTAGTTTTTTGCTCACAGACTCTTCCTGTATGCTTTTGCTGCTTCCATAAATTCCTTCACGCGGACCACATCCACGCGGGCGAAGAAATCGCCGTTTTCCTTAAATGTAGTCCCCACCACTGCAGCATCCGCTGTAGCCAGCTTCCGCTCTATGGTATCCCTGCGGCACCCGGTATTGCACAGAACCACCACCTCCGGAGCCGCCGCCTTCACCTGTGCGATCAGTTCATCATCCACATCCTGCCCAGCGGCTGAGGCAGAGATGCATAGCCCGTCCGGATTAGCCTTGAAAATTGTGGACCTGGCAATATCCTTCAGCGGTCTGGTATCCAGATTCCGGTCGGATTCCGGGTTAATGAAATAGAGCATTTTAAGCTTTTCAAGGGGCAGGGCAGCCCTGCGCCTCAGGAGCTTTGAAAAATCATTATTGTACAGTCCGCCGTCTCCCACATAGACGCCGCAAAAGGTTCCCCGTACAAAATCGGCGCCCACAGCAGCAGCCAGCTCCAGGGTTGCCAGACCATCCGAGATACAGTCCACACCAAAAGGCACTCTGATCTCGTTCATCAGCTCTCCGATAACCCGCGCCATACTGGCAGGTGTGACGAAGCTCATATTCCGTTCATAGGGAAGGCTGAATTCGTTGGAGAACAAAATCCCGTCTACACCGCCTTCCTGCAATGCCTTAAGGTCCTCCCTGGCGTGCGCTACCGTTGTCTTCATATCATTATCCGAAGAATACATGGGATCTCCCGGAAGTGGATCCAGATGCAGCATGGCAATAATCGGTTTTTTCGTATGAAACATTTTTTCAGTCCAAAGCATATGTATTATTCCCTCCCATTTTACTATATATGTCTATGATATTTTAATACCACTTTTACAATATCAGACGAAAGAAACAATGTCAACATCATTCCACTTTTCTCACCCACTTAATTATATTTTTTGTGCAATATGTATATTTTTATATATGTATTTTCACTTTTATTACAATTTTCCCCGCAAAACGCTTTTTTGATTGAATCCAAATGCCTACCGTGTTATGATGATTTTAGATTTGGTATGAAATTGTCGACAACTTATTAATATCACTATTTTTATCAAAGGAGGCTGCATTATGCAGAAAGTTGACATTCTATTACGTTCCAACGCTATCTTCTCAGGCCTTGCTTCCACTCCGGAAGCAGGCTTCATAGCCATATCCGGCAACCGCATCCTGGCCGCTGGTTCCTCGGACGGAGCTGAGTACGCCGGACCGGACACCCAGGTGATGGATTTAGGAGATCGGCTCATCTGCCCTGGCTTTACGGACGTGCACTGTTTTTTCAACGGATATCTGCTTACCATCACGGGCGCCGATTTAAGCGCATGCCAAAACGCAGATCAGTCGGTGGCAGCAGCTAAGGCTTACCAGGAAGGCCTGTCCCCCGGCGCAACTGTGCTTGCAAGAGGGGTACGCCCCGGTTTCACAGAGCTGAGCTGCGACCGGCTGGACCAGGAGTTTGGGGACGTGCCTGCCATTTTCTTTATGGAAGGAGGAGAAAGCTGTTATATGAACAGCGCCGCCCGCAGGGAGTACCGTTTCACCCCGGACACCTGCTGGTCAGAAAGCTACTGGCGCCTTCTGAGATATATTCTGGGACAGAAGGAATTTTCCGTACCGGAATTCAGGAAATATCTGTCCATGATGAATTCAAGAGGAATTACTTCTGTCAAGGAAATGGGGTTTGACGATTTCTACGGTTTTACAGAAGAACTTAAGAAATTAGAACAGGAGAACGCGCTGACTGCCAGAGTACATTTCATGAGCCAGCCTGTAGGCTTTCCCATGAATCTGGAATACGGAAAGGAAATGCGGGATTTCTTTCCCGGCATTTTTGTACATTTCTCAGGTTATAACCAGATGACCGACGGATCAATCAGCCAGCTGGAAGGCGAAATGAAGTCTCCCTACCTCTGCGCGGACACCTGCTGCGCCAAAAATATCGACTGGGAAGGCTTAAGAAGGGATACCCTGGCAGCCGACAGGGAGAACTTCCGCTTTTCTCTCCATGCACAGGGCGATGGAGCCATCTGCAGGACTATCGATATCTTTGACCAGTGCCAAAGGGGACCAGACGGCAAGGTGAAAAACCGTCATGCAATCACAGACCTGGAGTGCTCGGATCCTGTTGATCTGGAGCGCATGGGAGCTCTCGGCATAGTGGCAGAGGTCTATCCTCAGATCATGTCCATCGCAGACCGGGACGGCAAGCTGGCAATGATTCAGGAAAAGATCGGTCTGGAACGTGGCAAAAACTACTGGAACCGCCGAAAAATGGCCGAGAGTGGTGTGACGATTTCCTGCGGCACGGACCTGCCGCTGCTTTACGACGATATTCCTGAGTCCATCTACCACACAGTAGGCGCCCTGTTCCCTGAAGGAGGTGCGCCCTTCAATAAAGAGAACACCCTGACCACTGCTGAGTTATTAAAGGCCTGGACCTACGGGGGCCAGTACAACCTGGGCTGCGAATCCCAGCTGGGTACCCTCAAAGCCGGTAATCTGGCAGACATCGCAGTGCTGGATGGGAATGTGTTTGAGACCCCCATGGACCAGATGCGAGGCATCAAAGTGTGCCTGACTCTGGTGGACGGCAAAATTGTCCATCGCACGATTTAAGGAAATCGCCGAATTAAAAGGAGACCGGCTGTGCCCGTGACCTGCCTGGCCGCAGCATTTTTCACTTGTTACATAATCGGTTCCTAACACAAGCTGTCCCGCAGACCTGCGGACACAGTTGAACAACATTTTCTTATGGAGGTAAACATGATTGGTAAAAAATATTTTATGGGTATTGACACGGGAACCAACTCCAGCAAAGGCGTACTGATCGACCATGACTGCAACATCATCGCCACCGGAACTGCCGAACACGCCATGACCAATGCCAGGCCCGGCTATTATGAGCACGATGCGGATGAGGATTGGTGGGAGGATTTTTGTACCATCAGTCGGCAGCTGATCGCAGAAAGCCAGGTGGACCCTGCAGACATTCTGGCTGTGGGAGCCAGCGCACTGGGCGCGGATTGCCTGCCTGTGGACGAACAGTGCCGCCCCCTGCGAAAAGCTATCCTCTATGGTATCGATTCCAGAGCCACAAGGGAGATGGCGCAGCTTACAGAGCTTTACGGTGAGGAACAGATCAAGAAATGGTACGGACGACCTCTCTGTTCCTCAGATGTGATGCCCAAGATTCTCTGGATCAAGAACAATGAGCCCCTGATCTATGAAAAAACATACAAATTCATCACAGCTTCCACCTTCATCACAGCCAGGCTGACAGGGAATTATGTGGTGGACCGGTTCCTGGGACTGTCCAGCTTTAATCCCCTGTACGACCGGGACGGGGTACCAAACCCCGGACTGTGCGCTCCCATCTGCCGCCCCGGCCAGCTGGCAGAGATCAAAGAGGCCAACGAGATCGCAGGCAGAGTGACCTCCCGGGCAGCAGCAGAAACCGGCTTAAAAGAGGGCACTCCGGTCATCACGGGAACCGATGATTCCGGCGCGGAAGCCATCAGCATCGGCGTGGTTGCTCCTGGCAAGATGATGATTCAGTTCGGATCTTCCATCTACATGATTCTGGGAACAAAGGAACTGGTGGACGATGACCGCCTGTGGCGGGAAGAATTTATCGTTCCGGGCCTATGTGACATTTCCGCAGGGACCAACGCGGCCGGTTCCCTGACCAAATGGTACCGTGACACCTTGTTCCCGGATGCCCTGGCACTGGAGCAGGACGGTGGTCCGGACGCCTATCAGACCATGCTGGAGGGCGTTGATCAAATTGCACCGGGAAGCGGCGGGCTGATCACACTGCCCTATTTTGCCGGTGAGCGGACTCCCATCAATGACCCCCTGGCCAGAGGCTGCCTGCTTGGTCTGACCCTGGCCCACACCAGAGCCCATATGTACCGCAGCGCCCTGGAATCCGTGGCTTTCTCCGTCAATCAGCAGCTGAGCCTTATGGAAGCCCATGACAATGTAATTATTGACCAGATATTTGCCGTAGGAGGCGGCGTACAGAACCCACTTTGGATGCAGATTGTGGCGGATGTGACCGGCAAGGAGATCAATACACCGCTTGTGACCATCGGCGCCTGCTTTGGGGATGCCATGATGGCAGCTACCGCCGTAAAGCATCCCGGTTTTGAGGATTTTGCCGCCCTGACCAAGTTTATCAAGCCCGGCAAAACCTACCATCCAGATGCAAAAAATCACGAGACCTACAAGATATATCAGGATATTTATGACAGGCTTTATCCTGCTGCAGCTGAACTCATGCATGCACTGGCAGAGCAGTAACAGCAACAAAAAAAGCGCGTCTGAAAGTTTATTATGCCCGGCAGGCCGTCTTACAGCGGCTCTCCGGGCACAATAATTTTCAACACGCTTTGACAGGGTTCAGACCGTCTGCTTTTGGATCTCCGCGGGATATAACGATTCGCATATATTAGGTAATCAGGTTTTTTCACTACAAAATAGACCTAAATAAAAAAGCGAACACCCTCCAGGCATCCGCTTCCCCATCTATTCTATTCAAACGAAACAAAACCTTGTAAATCCGCATAAATTCAGACAAAGTAAAAGCCCCAACCCCGCAGCTCTCTGTCTGCAAAACCGGAACTTTTGAGTGCGCCTTCAGGGACTCGAACCCTGGACAAATAGATTAAGAGTCTACTGCTCTACCAACTGAGCTAAAGGCGCATGTCTTTTGTTTTCTTTCACTGTGCTCTCGTCTTGAGCACGTGTGTAATTATATAACCGTATCCAACAAAAGTCAACACCTTTTTTACAAATAATTTACAACTTTTTCGAATTTATTTATTTTTCTTATTTTTTTGTGCATTTCCACCCAGTGTTTTGTTCACTTCTACAAAAGATTTGTTCCAAGCCAGCATTTTCTTATTTAATTCGGTCTTATCGCTGGTAGCCTGAAGAAGCTTGCTCGTGACCTTGTCTTTCATTCCCATAACTGCTGCTCCCGCATCTGCTTTTTCTTTATTATATGCAAAACCGGCATCACGGTTATTGAAACCGAATGCCGGATTTAAAAAATATCATTTTCTTCCTGCGATCAATTTATAAATCGGATTCCCCTTAGAGGAAAATTTCTCTTCATACTCTGTCATCACATTTCCCTCTCCCATCTCACTGTGGTGAAGGTCATAGGTGAATTCCTCAATCTTCCATCCGGCTTTTGGGATCGCTTCCAGGGAATAGTCAAACAGCCCCCTGTTGTCGGTTTTAAACTCCACAGTTCCGTCAGACTTTAAAATCTGGCCATAAACCGCCATAAAATCCTCTGATGTGAGCCTGCGCTTTGCATGGCGGTCCTTGGGCCATGGATCGGAAAAGTTTAAGTAAACCTTCTGAACCTCCCCCGGTGCAAATATATCTGCCAGGTTTTTTGCATCCACGCACATAAAAAATATATTATCAAGTTCCATCTGAGCCCTTTTCTGCAGACCTCTCAAAAGAACGCTGGGATACCTCTCAATACCAACATAATTTATTTCCGGATGAATAGCAGCCAATTCCATGATAAAACGGCCTTTTCCCATGCCAACTTCTATCTCTATGGGATTTTCATTGCCAAACACTTCCTTCCAGCAGCCCTTTTTCTCAAAAGGAGCCTGGACAACATATGGACTGCCCGCGATTTCTTCTTCCGAGCCTGGTATATGACGTAACCTCATACTTAAAATTCCTCCAAATAAATTCATCTTAATGAAAACATGCATCGCCTGAACGATTGTATCATACATGGTGCTGGGAACGCAAGTTTGCCGTTTATTTTCCTTCCTGGACTTTTTAATTATTTCCAATAAAGATCATAGGATAATCCATATTATTTACAAAAATATTCATTATTATGGCAGTGTAAGAGAAGAAGGCGGGTCAGTACATAAATTGTACCGGCGCCCGCCTTCTTCTCTTACACTGTCATACCCGGATACTGCAGCGCCCCATTTTCATCCGGGGTCAGCTTCACCGGTTCTGTTGCTATCCTGCCACCCTGATTCAGATAATACCATTTGCCGTCAATATCCTGCTGTCCCTTGACCATGGCTCCGTCTGCTCTCAGATAGTACCAGTCACCTTTGTACTGGTACCAGATACGCGAAACCATGACACCGGCTGCGTTGAACCAGTACCACTTCCCATCGGTATCCTGATACCAGGAACTTCTTACCGTTTCTCCCGGATTTCCAAGGTAAAAGTGCCATCCATCAGCTTCTCTCTTCCAGCCTGATAACCTGACAGTTTCCGTTTCCGTCTCTGTCTCACCATCGTCCTGGATGTATCTTCGGATGCATACAAGACCTTCACGCCATCCTCCGGGAGCCCAGGAATTGTACCGGCTGGTGCAATAGCCCTTGAGATCCTTAAAGGACGGAGTACCGCTGCCATGGCCGCATAAAATATTATTTCCATAGTACATTTCAACATGGCCGATTTTCAGTGGCCGCTCGGCATCCGTTCCGGCGAATTCAAGCATGTCCCCCTTTCGCAGCCTGGAGATATCCGGAATGCCATTTGCTATATTCACATCTACTACACTAAGAGCACTGGACTGATAAATTCCAGCCGTAGTCAGGATGCCAAAACCATAGCCTGCTTCTTTATAGGAATAACAAATAGAACTGCTGCAGTCACTGTAATATTTGTTATTAATATATTTTTTAAAACAGTAATCCCGCAGATCCAGACTATAAATGTTGCGGCCTATAATAGTTGCATATTTATCACATACCGCCTGTCTTTTTTCCTGAGATGTCATATTCTCACCTTTCTTTTTTCTGCAGGGCATGAAAGAAAAGCAGCCTTCAGCCCTGAGATTGTGAATCCTGCGGATATACAACATATCCACAGGATTCACTAGTATAAAAATATGATTGAAAATCCAGGATTGTCCCTCAGCAAAAAAGGCACAGCCTCTTTCACAAACTGTTCACATCTTCCACAACTTTTCTACACAACTGATCATTATATTAATACTTGTTACAGGTAATATCCTTTTAGATAAACTTTTTTCATATAGCCGGCAGGATTCCTCCAATCTTGCCGGCTCCTCTCCTTTATAGAGGTATCCCCCTTCTTTTCTCAGCTTATATATGATTCAATCCAGAAACTCATAAACCAAAAACTCTTTATAAAGTCCCCTTTGCTTCCTTCCAATCAATCAGCAGATTATAACGCTCTGTCTTAAAACGCAAAACACAGTAGTTTGGATCTTCTGGTCCATCGAGATTATCTTCAAGACCCTTGTACCACATTTCTTTCTTTATATCCGGATCAGTTAATATCTCTATCGTACCCACTAGTGTGATATTGTGGTCTATTGCATTAAAACAGACACTTGCAAGATTACATTTTTTAATGCGATCGGCTTTATTGCTTTCAAGCCCAGTACAGAATGTAATCCAGTTGATACCGTCTGCCTTTGATGCGGATATCGTAGAAGCGGTTGGATAACCGTCTTTGTCAATCAACGCTAATACGCAAAACCCCTCGTTTCCTCCACCGGTTTTTGCCGCAACAATTTCTCCGGCTCTAGCAATAATTTCTTCATTCATTATATTTGCCTCCTGCTTTTTATTTGAAACAAATATATCACATTGAACATGACAACAGTATGTCATATTCCTGGCACAGCATAAATTTTTATCCGATTATTCAGCATGCTATGTTCCTGCTTTATCATACATATTGCCTGTAAACGATCAATTATCAATACACTGCTTTCCTTTCACAAACTGTTCACATCTTCCACATTTTTTCTACATATCCTCCCGGTATATTTATACTTGTAACAAGTAATATCCTTTTAATAAGAACTTTTTTTCATACTCAGCCGGCAGGATTCTCCGATCTTGCCGGCCCTCCCTTTTATAGGAACTTTACAGCATGATAATCCTGATGGATATTAGGAAAAACTTTGGATTTCCTGTTTACTTTTTACTTTTCTCTTACAAATCAAAAAACGACAAAATAACAGGTGCACAATTTGTAATAATCTAGTATAATATCTGTATATTGGAATACAACCGTTTTTGCAAAGGAGGAAATATATGGGAACTACAGACAACAGTTTCTTGCTAAGAATCCAGCAGGGTCAAAGGGAAACGGAAAAGCTCATGAGCCAGAAGCAGTATAACATGGCCATGATCAAAGCCCGGCAAACCTTGGAATATATGGTTAATTATCTTGGGGAAAGGGCTTTGATTGTAGAAGGCGATCTGGCGGACAGCATAGACCAGCTATTTGAAGGGCGCTTTATTTCTCAGGCTGCCAAAGACCACTATCACAGGATCCGCGTGCTGGGAAATAAGGCAGTCCACGAAGGAGATGACAGTCCCTATGATGCCAACGAAGCCTTCCAGCTTCTGTCTCAGGAAGTCAATGCCTTTGCAAACTCTCATAATAGAGGAAGCCACGGGGGAGCCCCCGTCAATAAACGGCCTGCAGACGTCAGGACCATCTCTTCCTCTCCCCGGAATAATCCGCCTCGAAGCGGCGCTCCAAGAAGTGAATTCCAGGGAACCGGAACTTTAAGAAACAGCGGCGCAAGAACTGCGCCTTTAAGAACCCAGGAACATACCGGCGGAACAGGGCGCACTGGAACAAGACCGGATGGGACAAAACCCGGACAAAGGCCGGCCCAGAGGAATGTTTCCAGAAGCGGCCAAAGGCCCTCTTCACACAGCAGAAGCAGGCGGCGCACCAAAAAGAAAGGCTTTGATACCTACGGACTGTTAAAACCAGCTCTCATTTTCCTAGTTCTTCTTGTTCTTGTCCTGATCATCGTAAAACTGATCCCAGGAAAAAGTTCAAAAAAAGAGCCTACAACAGCCGTGACGACTGCTGAGGTCTCTACCGAAGCCATAACAAGCACCGAAGCACCCACAGAGCCTGCGGAGCCAGAAACAGAAGCCCCTAAGATTTATACCACCAAGAGCAAGCTTAATGTCCGCTCCGAGCCTTCCACCAACGGCGCCAAGCTTGGAAGCCTTGCTTCCGGTACAGTAGTGGAATATGTCAAGACCTATGACGACAAATGGACGGTCATTATGTTTGAAGGAACAGAAGCTTATGTTGCCAGCGAATTCCTGACCATAACGGAAGGCGGGACAGGAACGGTCCCAGGGGAATCCACCTCTGCAACGGATAATACAACCGCTGCCACCCAGTAAAGAAAGCGTTAAAAGCGAAGAATCCATGGGAAACACTCCCCTGAGCTTCGCTTTTTTTATTGTACATGCATAACCGTTACCCTGGATGCGTAACTTATGTTTATGCTAAAATTCCATTAATATTTTGTTTTTTTCTAACAGCCTATGGTATTTTTAAAAAATTGTAGTATCATTATAAATTAGCATTATATTTTCAATGTACTATTATAAAAAGGAGGACACGGTATGGACACTGTGATCGAGAAGATATCTGAGATTGAATCGGCGGCGGCTTCCATTATGAATGATGCCAATGAACGCAAAAAGGCGTTTGCCAAAGATATGGAAGAACGGACCGCTGCATTTGATGCGCAGCTGGAAGCAGAAACCAGCAAAAAGATTGAAGAGCTGCAGGCCGGCATGGAAATCAGTATGAACAAACGCCTGGAAAAACAGCGAAGTGATTCCCAAAAGGTCCTTGAAGCCATGGAACAACGTTATGAAGACCATCATACTCAATATGTGGGGGAACTATTCAATACTATGATAAAGGAGTGATCCTATGGGAGACTTACTATCCTACAGCGGCATTACAACCAAGGTAAGAGCCATGGAGAGCCATCTGATCACCGGCAGCCAGTTTCGCGAAATGGCAGCCCTTGAAACCGTTTCTGATGCAGTGGAATATTTAAGGCGTCTTCCCGCCTATGAAGGGCTGTTTGCAAACCTGGAGGGTGTGGAGCTCCACCGGGGAGTCATTGAACAGCGGCTGATCCTTTCCCTGTACCAGGATTTTGCCAAACTCTACCGGTTCGCCAATTTAACCCAGCGTAAGTTTCTGAACCTGTATTTTATGCACTTTGAAATCGATATCCTGAAGAAATGCTTTCGCAATGCTATGGGGCGGAACCGGCTGGATATCGATCTTTCTGTATTCCAGGACTTTTTTGATAAGCATTCCCGGCTGGATTTGCTAAAGCTGTTATCCTCCACAGACTTACATGAGTTCATAGCCAATCTGGAGGGTTCGGTCTATTATAACCTGCTGTCCCACTTAGATGACAGGGACCAGCCTACCTTGTTTGATTATGAGGTTCACTTAGACCTTCTTTACTTTAAGGCCATTTGGAAGGTCATGGGCAAATATCTTACCAGGAAGGAAAAGGAGCTGCTTACACGCTGTTTTGGAAGCAAGCTGGATTTACTGAATGTCCAGTGGATTTACCGTTCCAAAAAATATTATCATCTGCAGCCTGCCGACATTTATTCCCTTCTCATCCCGATCAATTATCACCTGAATAAGGAGCAGATCGGAAAAATGGCAGAGACCGCTACGCTGGCAGAGTTCTATTCCGTACTAAGGACCACCTTTTATGGGCGGAAATCAGATCTGGAAGCTGCAGACATGCCGGACTTAGAGCAGCTGACTCATGAAGTGCTGGATAAAATATATAATTCCACCAGCCGGCAGAATCCATATTCCATTGCCACACTGAATTCCTATCTTTATTTTAAGGAGGAAGAAATTCAAAAGATTATCACCCTCATAGAGAGCATCCGTTACCGCGTAAGCCCGGATGAAATCATCTCCTATGTAGTAAAAAAGTAAAGGGGGTTGTTTTTTCGTGATAGAAAAAATGAAATTCTTAAGCATCACCGGACCTAAGGAAGATATTGACCGGGTCATTGATACTTATTTATCCAAATATGAAATCCATTTGGAAAATGCCCTGTCGGAATTAAAGACGGTGAAAGACTTAAGACCTTATATTGAAACCAATCCATACAAAGACGATTACCAGCGAGCCATGGAGCTGGCAGAATTACTCCCGCCGGATGTTCAGAAAAGCGGCAGGAAAAAGATTCCCATCCAACAGGCCGCCGGAATTGTCACAGCGATCGGGGCACAGGTAAAGGAGCTTACGGCAAAGGAAGAGGCGCTTGTATCCGAACAAAAGTCCTACCGCCAATCCCTGGAACGTATCCTTCCATTTACCGGACTTAACTATGACTTAAGCTCCATCCTTCAATTTAAGTACATTAAATTCCGTTTTGGACGCATTTCTCATGAATATTTCGACAAATTCGTGAGTTACGTATACGATACCATTGATACTGTCCTCTATAAATGCCGGGAGGATAACGAATATGTCTGGCTGGTTTACTTTGTGCCGGAAACCATTTCAAACCAGATAGACGCCATTTATGCCTCCATGCGTTTTGAACGTTACTTTTTACCCGATGAATACAAGGGCACGCCTTTAGATGCCATTCATGAACTGGAAGATAAGATAAGTGCTCTCCAGTCAGATATTGACGGCATCCGGAACCAGGTGTCCGGACTGCTGGTATCAAGGCAGGAAGAGTTATTGGGGGCACTAAGGAGTCTGGAAACTTTCTCAACCAACTTTAACGTGAGAAAGCTGGCCGCATGCACCAAGCAGAAGGTAAACACCTTTTACATCCTCTGCGGCTGGATGAGCAACCGGGATGCAGCCGCCTTTCAGAAAGAAATCTCCAGCGATGAAAAAACTTTCTGTATCGTGGAGGATGACCATAACAAGATTATGAGCCAGCCGCCCACCAAGCTGCACAACCCCAGGCTTTTTAAACCCTTTGAGATGTTCATTCAGATGTACGGACTGCCGGCATACAATGAGATCGATCCCACCATATTGATCGGCCTCACCTACTCCTTTCTGTTTGGCTTTATGTTCGGGGATGTGGGACAGGGAATCTGTCTTCTGTTTGGAGGGCTCCTGCTCTACCGGCTGAAAAAGATAAATTTGGCGGCTATTATATCCTGCTGCGGCTTTTTTTCAACCATATTCGGATTCCTGTTCGGCAGTGTTTTCGGATTCGAAGATATTATTAAGGCCGTATGGCTCCGCCCCATGGAGCACATGACCAGCCTGCCCTTTATAGGAAGACTGAACACCGTATTTATCGTTGCGGTTTCCATTGGTATGGGAATCATCCTGTTGACCATGGTTCTCAACATCATAAACAGCATCCGCTTTCAGGATCCGGAAAGAACCCTGTTTGACACAAACGGTGCTGCAGGACTTGTCTTTTACGCAAGCCTTGTGCTCACCATCGTTCTTTACATGACAAACAATCCCATTCCGGCAGCCATACTCCTTGTCATCATGTTTGGCCTCCCGCTGCTTATTATGTTTTTTAAGGAGCCTCTCACTAATATGGTGGAAAAGAAAGCGCAGATCATGCCAAAGGAAAAGGGCATGTTTGTGGTCCAGGGCTTCTTTGAACTGTTTGAAGTGCTTTTAAGCTACTTTTCCAACACCCTTTCCTTTGTCCGTGTAGGGGCCTTTGCTGTCAGCCATGCGGCCATGATGGAGGTGGTGCTCATGCTGTCCGGTGCGGAAGCAGGCAGCCCAAACTGGCTGGTTGTGGTTCTTGGCAACTTATTTGTCTGCGGCATGGAAGGCCTGATCGTTGGAATCCAGGTATTGCGTTTGGAATATTATGAATTATTCAGCCGTTTCTATCGGGGAACCGGCCGTGCATTTAAACCATACGGAAAGAAAATTTAAAAACCAAAACGGAGGTAATATTATGTCAACCTTAGTAAAAATAACATTAGCTATCGCCTTAATCTTAAGCATCGCCATTCCTTTCGGAGTTTTTTCCATGGGCGCAAAAACCAAGGGCCGCTATAAAACCGCCCTTGGTATCAACACGCTTTTGTTTTTTGGAACCATGATCGTTTCCAGCGTATTGATGTTTAACGGCCAGGCTGCCGCTGCGGAAAGCACAGCCGCAGGCGCAGGAAGCATCGCAGGAATGGGCTACTTAGCTGCTGCACTTTCTACAGGGCTTGCATGCATCGGCGGCGGTATTGCCGTTTCCGCAGCTGCCAGCGCTGCTCTGGGCGCCATCAGTGAGGATGGTTCCATACTTGGTAAATCACTGATCTTCGTAGGGCTTGCCGAAGGTGTTTGTCTGTATGGTCTGATCATTTCTTTCATGATCTTAGGTAAGCTGTAACTCATGAAAATGTATTTGATCAGCGACAACGTGGATACCTGGACCGGCATGAGATTAGCCGGGGTCGAGGGCGCTGTCGTTCATGAAAAGGCAGAACTGAAACGTGAACTGGATAAAGTCCTGGCCGATAAGGAGATCGGGATCATTCTCCTGACAGAAAAGTTCGGAAAAGAGTTTCCGGACATCATCAATGATGTGAAGCTGAACCGTAAGCTCCCATTGATCATAGAAATCCCTGACCGCCATGGTACCGGCCGCAAGCCGAACTTTATCACGGATTATGTTAACGAAGCCATCGGATTAAAACTATAAGAAAGAGGTGGTCATCTTGATGACTGAGGAAAAATTACAGCATTTCCTGGAATTTTGTATGGAAGATGCCAGAACCCGCAGTGCAAAGATGCTTGATGAATATACAGCTGCCTTGGAGCAGACCTTTTCAGAGCATCAGGTGGATGCAAAGCGAAGGGCCGCACATCAGGTGGATTTAGAAAGCGAACAGATCGAACGGGAAATTAACAAAAAGCTTTCCCTGGAACAGATCGGTATGAAGCGGGTCTTTGGAAAAAAACAGGATGAGCTGAAAGATAAGCTGTTTTCGGAGCTTCGGGATAAACTGGCCACATTCATGGAATCCCCGGAATATACAAAGCTTTTGAAAAAACAGATACAGGAAGCAAAGGCCCTGGCAGGAAAAGAATTCATAACCATTTACATCGATCCTGCAGATGAAGAAAAGATCAATGAACTGTCGATTTCAGGCGGCTCTGATATTCAGGTGAGCGAATACTCCTTTCTGGGAGGAACCCGGGCAGTCATCCCTTCCAGGCATATATTAATCGATAATTCATTTCAAACCAAGCTGGCGGAGGCAAAGCGCGACTTCCGCTTTGACATAAATGATCTGACGGGAGGTACGGTCAATGACTAATACAGGCACCATTTCCGGCATCAACGGCCCTGTCATTTATTTAAAGGGCGATTCCGGATTCCGAATGAATGAAATGGTCCATGTGGGCAAGGACCACTTAGTCGGCGAGGTCATCGGCCTTACAGACCGCCGCACCATTGTCCAGGTATACGAGGAAACCAGCGGCCTAAAACCGGGAGAAACGGTCACCTCCACCGGCTTCCCCGTATCCGTCACACTGGCTCCAGGCATTTTAAACAACATCTTTGACGGAATCGAGCGCCCTTTAAGCGAGATTGCAAAGACCGGAGGAGCATACATTGACCGGGGCGTTCATGTGGACTCTCTTGATGGTTCAAAGCTCTGGAAGACTCACATAACAGTTAAAAAGGGAGATCATCTGTTGCCAGGGACCATCATTGCCGAGGTTCCTGAAACCCCTGCCATTGTCCATAAAGTTATGATACCTCCTGATATGGAAGGCTATGTCCTTGACGTGGCCCAGGATGGTTCCTATACCATATCCGATCCCCTGCTGACCCTTCAGCTTTTAGACGGGTCAGAAAAGAAAATCACTATGACCCAGAAATGGCCCATCCGCATGCCAAGGCCTATTTTAAAGAGGTACCCGGCCGGGAAGCCTCTTATCACCGGGCAGCGTATCATTGATACCCTGTTTCCTCTTGCAAAGGGAGGAACTGCCTGTATCCCCGGCGGCTTTGGAACAGGAAAAACCATGACCCAGCACCAGATCGCCAAGTGGTCTGATGCGGATATTATCATTTATATCGGCTGCGGGGAGCGAGGCAACGAGATGACCCAGGTGCTTGAGGAGTTTTCAGAGCTGGTTGACCCCCGTTCCGGAAATCCCCTTATGGACCGGACCACACTGATTGCCAATACCTCCAACATGCCCGTAGCCGCCCGTGAAGCCAGCCTCTACTCCGGCCTTACTCTGGCGGAATATTACCGGGATATGGGATATCATGTGGCGATCATGGCGGATTCCACCTCCCGCTGGGCCGAGGCCTTAAGGGAATTATCCGGACGTCTGGAAGAGATGCCTGCAGAGGAAGGTTTCCCGGCTTATCTGGCTTCCCGCTTATCGGCCTTCTATGAAAGGGCCGGAATGATGCAGAACATGAACGGTACGGAAGGCTCAGTCACCATCATTGGAGCCGTATCCCCTCAGGGAGGCGACTTCTCCGAGCCGGTAACCCAGAACACCAAGCGGTTTGTCCGCTGCTTCTGGGGCCTGGACCGGAACCTGGCAAACGAACGCCATTTCCCGGCCATCCACTGGCTCAGCAGCTATTCTGAGTACCTGACCGATTTAGCTCCCTGGTACGTGGAAAATGTAGATAAAAAATTTGTGGACTACAGAAACCGGCTGGTCTTTCTGCTGACCCAGGAAAGCAGCCTGATGGAGATCGTAAAGCTGATCGGCGGAGACATGCTTCCTGATGACCAGAAACTCATACTGGAGATCTCCAAGGTGATCCGGATCGGGTTTTTACAGCAGAACGCATTCCATAAGGAAGATACCTGCGTTCCTATGGAAAAACAGTTTAAGATGATGGATTTAATCCTTTATTTATACAAGAAAGCACGTTCCCTGGTTTCCATGGGAATGCCTATGTCCGTATTAAAGGAGGATCCGATCTTTGATAAGATCATTTCCATTAAATATGATGTACCTAACGACAGACTTGATATGTTTGATGACTACAAAAAGCAGGTAGATGCCTTCTATGATTCCGTCATCGAACGCAACGCATAGGGAGGAGGCAGACTATGGCTATTGAATATTTAGGACTAAGTGCAATCAACGGTCCCCTGGTCGTTTTAGAAGGCGTCCAGAATGCTGCTTTCGACGAAATCGTGGAAATGACCGTAGAAAAAAAGACAAAAAAGCTGGGGCGTATCATTGAGGTTTACGAGGATAAGGCGATCATCCAGGTGTTTGAAGGAACCGATGGGCTGGCCTTAAGAAATGTTCACACCCGCCTCACCGGACACCCTATGGAACTTGCCGTGTCCGAAGACATGCTGGGACGTACCTTTAACGGAATCGGAGAGCCCATTGACGGTCTTGGAGACATCAACTCCCAAATCCGTCTGGACATTAACGGAAAACCCTTAAATCCTGTTACCAGGGAATACCCAAGAGATTATATCCGCACGGGAATTTCAGCCATCGACGGGCTGATGACCCTGATCCGGGGCCAGAAGCTTCCCATTTTCTCCGGAAACGGCCTTCCCCATGACGAACTGGCAGCCCAGATCGTAAAGCAGGCCTCCTTAGGAGATGACGCTCTGTCCAGTGAAAAATTTGCCGTTGTATTTGCCGCCATGGGCGTGAAATACGATGTGGCTGACTTCTTCCGCCGTACCTTTGAGGAAAGCGGAGTTTCCGACCACGTGGCCATGTTCATCAACCTGGCGAACGATCCTGTTGTGGAACGTCTGATCACGCCAAAGGTGGCGCTGACACTGGCAGAATACCTGGCTTTTGAAAAAGGAATGCACATACTGGTCATTTTGACCGATATGACGGCCTATGCGGAGGCTCTCCGTGAGGTTTCTTCATCAAAGGGCGAGATTCCTTCCAGAAAGGGTTATCCCGGCTATTTATACAGTGAGCTTGCCTCTCTTTATGAGCGGGCCGGCATTGTAAAGGACCGGCATGGTTCTGTGACCCAGATCCCAATCCTGACCATGCCAAACGACGACATCACCCATCCCATCCCGGACCTTACGGGATACATCACGGAAGGGCAGATCGTTCTGGACCGCAGCTTGCACGGCCAGTCGGTCTATCCTCCTATCAACGTTCTTCCTTCCTTAAGCCGTCTGATGAAGGATGGCATTGGAGAAGGCTTTACAAGGGCCGACCATCAAGGCCTGGCAAACCAGCTTTTCTCCTGTTACGCCAAGGTAGGAGACGCCAGAGCTCTGGCATCGGTCATCGGGGAAGATGAACTATCCCCCATTGATAAAAAATACCTGGTGTTTGGCAAGGAATTTGAAAACCGTTTTGTTGGGCAGGGAAATCATGCCAACCGGAACATCATTGAAACCCTGACTATCGGCTGGGAGCTTTTAGGGCTTCTCCCAAGAGCTGAACTGGACCGTATCGACACCAAGGTCTTAGACCAGTATTACAAGCCAACCACCCTTGAAGGCTGGTCAGAATAGGAGGGATATTCATGAATCCCAATACATTTCCCACCAAGGGGAATTTAATCCTTGCGAAAAGCTCTCTGGCTTTAGCCAGACAGGGCTATGAACTGATGGATAAAAAACGGAACATCCTCATCAAGGAGCTGATGAGCCTCATCGATGAAGCAAAAGGCATTCAGTCGGAAATTGATGTCACCTTCACTTCTGCTTACAAGGCCCTGCAAAAGGCCAACATTGAGCTGGGGATCAACTATGTGCAGGACATTGCCATGGCAGTCCCTGTGGACAATTCGGTGCGCATCAAGACCAGAAGCATCATGGGAACGGAGATTCCCCTGGTAGAGCATGATGAAATGCCTTTAAACCTGACTTATGCCTATTACAACACCAGGGAATCCTTAGATGAGGCCCGTTACCAGTTTGAAAAGGTGAAAAAGCTGACAGTAAAGCTTTCCATGGTTGAGAACTCTGCCTATCGTCTGGCAAACAGCATTAAAAGGACCCAGAAACGGGCCAACGCCTTAAAGAATATTACGATTCCCAGGTATGAGACGCTTACTAGGAACATCACCAATTCACTGGAAGAAAAGGACAGGGAAGAGTTCACCAGGCTTAAGGTGATTAAGAGGAATAAAAGTAAAATTTAGCGGCATCTGAAGCAGATGCCTGTTAAGCCATAAGGATCGGAGACGGGAACGACAGCAGTCAGTTTCCCGTCTCCGATCCTTTGTTTTCATGTTTTTAAAATAAAAGCTGTAAAACATGAACCAAATAATACTTTGGTGACTCTTATTATCAGATGCATCTAAAAAAGGAAAGGAAACAGGTTATAATGGAAGAAAAAGGGGCTTTGGTAGAAAGCATGATAAATGGCAGCGAAGCAGCATTTGACAAACTATACCGTTCCTATTCTGGAAAGCTATACCGTATGGCGTATTTTATTACCGGCAACCATAGTGACAGTGAAGACATTTTACAGGAAACATTTGTTAAATGCTATCTTTACAAATCAAAACTGAAACAGGCGGATCGCTTTGAGCCGTGGCTGTATCAGATTCTGGTCAGAACAGCCTGGCGGCTTGAACGAAAGAAAAAAGGAAGAGCTGAGATCTCCTATGAAGGTATTTTAGAAAATGAGGAGGAAAAAAAGAGTGGGGAGCACATTCGGGAAGACAAGAAAGCGGACGAACCACTGGAATCTGTTTTAGAGGCAGAGACAGCAAAAGAAGTCCAGGCAGCACTCAGCCATCTGGACATAAAATACCGTACTGTGATTCTTCTGTATTATTATAATGAATTGAGCACAAGAGAGATCGCTCATATTACAGGAGCCATGGAAGGGACGGTAAAATCCCGTCTGCATAAGGCAAGAAAACTGCTGAAGGATTTATTGAAAGCTGACGGCACTGGAAAAACAGAAATGGAAAGGGGTTTTTGCCATGGATAACTTCAGGGATGACCGATTAAAACAAATCATAAAGACCGGGCTGGATCAGGTAACGCCGGATGCGCAGGCAGAGAATCGTTGTCTGAGAGAAATTCATAAAAAAATAGAAATGAGGAGTGGAATTATGAAATTTAATAAAAAGAGAATGGTGGCAGCTTTAGCCGCAGTGTGCACAATAACGGTAATGGGAACGGTTACGGCAATAGCAGGCGGTAAAATTACAGGCTTGTTTAGCTCCACTTCCCGGGACGAAATGGTCCATTCAAAAGCTGAGCTGATCCAATTAGCGGAAAGCCAGATGGGAACCGCTCCAAAGTTAGTGGATGCCTTTTCAAATGGACTTTCCTTTAACGAAGGCTCTATTACAAAGATAGAAGGAAGGGATGAGAACCAGAATTCATTGTTCTCCTTTCCGGAACTCTATATAGGCTATGGAAAAAATAATCGTGTAGCACTTGACATCCATGAATATCAGGCCATGATTCCTCAAGGATCTTCTGCTGTGAAAAACCAGGACGTTTATCAGGATATCACTTTAAAAGCCTACGAAGATAACTATCTGTTTTTACCGCCAGATGCAAATCCATCTGCAGAGGATTCAAAGCTGGAGGAAGAAGGCAAACTGATGATCAGCTACGGAACCGACAAAGAAGAGCGTAAGGTATACCGTTATGTAAGCTGGAGTGAAAACGGTATGGAATATTCTCTCAGTTCCTTTGATGATTTGAGCTGTGATGATTTAATTGGCATGGCAAAGGAAGTCATAGATGCAAAGTAAGGCATTACCAGTTTGATAAGGTGAAGAAGCTGACAAAGGATATTTCGGATATTTAAAGGGCTATTTGTTAAACAAAGGGAAACCTGCCCTTTTGTAAGAGGCAAAGACCCCTGCAGGTTCCAAAGTCTGCAGTGCCTCTTCCTCATTTGTATTATATTTTAATACCCCAGTTCTTCGTCTACTATAATTACCTTAATCCTGTCCTTCACAAACTGGCCTGCAATCAGGACAAAATCATTGCATATCCTTTCCCTGTGTCCGCAATCAATACAGCGGCCAAGGGAGGTACAGGGAGTTGACTTGTTAAGCCGCTTTGCATCTAAAGGAGCTGCGATCTGCCTGGTTCTTTTTATGGCTGCCTCCACATCTTTTGTTATCTTGTTGGCCCCTGCGACCACGATGACCTGTTCCGGACCATACAGCATGGGGGCCACCCGGCTCCCATTGCCGTCAATATTAAAGAGCCTCCCGTCCATGGTAATTGCGTTGGTTCCGGTGATAAATGTGTCTGCCGAAAAATTCCTTAAGTATATCTTCCGTTTTTCTTCCCTGGCAAGGGAAGGGTCAAACTTATCCAGAAAGTCCACATCCCGATTCCTTAAATCCTCAAACACTCCAGTCTGTTCAAGGGTGACCGAATCTCCGCAGCCTACGGTCGTCCCATCCGCAATGAGCCTCCTCAAAAGCTTCAGAAGTTCATTTTTATCCTGAACCAGATAACCTGCCATATTATTCCGCTGAAGATGTTTTATCAATAAGGGAATGTCCTTCCCGTTTTTTTGTGAATAAAAATCCATAGATTTTTCCTCCCAAGTTAAACATAAGGCTGAAAAGCCATAAAGAAAATGAAACAGACTATACCGCAACGCAAACTACTGCAGTACAGCCTGTATTTTAACCATCATCCGTTCTCTTAACGATCTCCAAGAGGCTTATATTCCTCTTCCTGCATCACACTGATGTAGGCCGGACGGATGATCTTATCCATGTTGATAAGCTCTTCGATCCGGTGGGCACTCCATCCCACAATCCTTGCAATGGCAAAGATGGGAGTGAACAATTCATTGGGAATGTCCAGCATGCTGTACACAAAACCGCTGTAAAAGTCCACATTCGCGCTTACGCCCTTATAGATCTTTCTTTCATCTGCAATTACCTGGGGAGCCAGGCGCTCAATCATGGAATAGAGGTTAAAATCATCTAAGCGCCCCTTTTCCTCTGACAGTTGTTTAACAAAGCCTTTAAATACTTCTGCACGGGGATCGGATTTGGAATAAACCGCATGTCCCATACCGTAAATAAGCCCTTTCCGGTCAAATGCTTCCTTATGAAGAAGCTTTCTTAAGTACTTCTCCACTTCCTCCTCATCCTTTAAGTTATGGACTTCTTTCCGCAGATCCTCCATCATTTCCACAACCTTAATGTTGGCTCCGCCATGCTTCGGTCCCTTTAAAGAGGCAAGTGCAGCCGCGACCACGCTGTATGTGTCCGTGCCTGAGGAAGTGACCACATGGGTCGTAAAGGTGGAGTTGTTTCCTCCTCCATGCTCCATATGAAGGATCAGGGCCAAGTCAAGTACATGGGCTTCCACCTTGGAATACTTCATATCGGGCCTTAAAAGCCTTAAGATATTTTCTGCCGTAGACAGCTTTTCATCCGGCCTGTGGATATACATGCTGTCCCCTCTCTCATAGTGGTTAAATGCATGATATCCATAAACTGCCAGCATCGGCATGACGCTGATTAACATCAGGCTCTGACGGAGCACATTGGGAACAGATATGTCACCGGCCTTTTCATCATAAGAGGCCAGAGTGAGAATGCTTCTGGCAAGACAGGACATCATATCGCGGCTTGGAGCCTTCATGACCACATCTCTGACAAAATTGGTAGGCAGAGTCCGGCTGTAGCCCAGGGTCTTAGTAAAGCGTTCCAGCTGGCTATTGTCTGGCAGATCTCCAAAAAGAAGAAGATAGGCAATTTCCTCAAAACCAAAACGCCCCTCCCTTACAACGCCGTCTACCAGATTATGAATATTATATCCCCGGTAAAACAGCTGGCCTTCACATGGGACCTTTTCCCCATCTACGATTTTGTTTGATAAGATCTTTGATACCTTGGTCAAACCTGCCACAACACCGTTGCCGCTTTTATCCCTAAGCCCCCGCTTTACCTCAAACCTGTCGTAGGCTTCCAAGTCAATTTTTTCGTCATTCAAACAAATATCAGACCATTCTTCCACATTTTTCATAAAATCTTTCTGGTTCATCATGCAACACCTCTTTCTGAAATCAGGTCATCTAGTTCCACTGTATTCTTCCCATTGGGCTTTCTAAGCCTGCGTCAACCCCTTTCTTTTACTGCAAAATCGTTCAAACGTTCATTTTTGAACTTTTCAATATAATATATAATTTTATTTAAAAAATCAAGTAATATTTATACATTGCCTTAAGCCCTGTATTTATGGCAACGACATATATTGACAAATTTCTCTCCAAATCTTATACTTGCCTTAATTTCCCTTAGAGGAATGTATCGGAGGTTTTCCATGAAAATAGAATTTTCCCTGTTTTTCTTTATAGAAGCTGTCGGTACCATAGCCTTTGCCTCTTCCGGAGCCATGGTTGCCATAAAAAAACGGCTGGATCTTCTTGGAGTCATTGTTTTGGGTGTTACCACCGCCGTGGGAGGCGGCATGTTAAGGGATATTATCATAGGAAATGTACCTCCTGCCCTTTTTAAAGACCCCATTTATGTATTACTGGCCTTTATAACGGTTATGCTCTTATTTATCATCGTAAGACTGAACCAGAAAATACTGGATGGACGATCCCTGGAAACCTATGAAAAAGTTATGAACATATTTGATGCCATCGGACTTGGTGCTTTTACCGTAGTCGGAATCGATACGGCAGTGCTTTCCGGCTATGGGGACTACCATTTTCTCATCATCTTTTTAGGCGTCATCACCGGAGTCGGCGGCGGCATTCTGCGGGACATCATGGCCGGACAAACCCCATATGTCCTTAGAAAGCATATTTATGCCTGTGCTTCCATTGCAGGCGCCATCCTTTACGCCTGGCTTATGAACTGTATTGATGACAATATCGCCATGCTGGCGGGCGCATGCTCTGTGGTTTTGATCCGCCTTCTGGCGACCCGCTTTTGCTGGAACTTACCTACCGCAACAAAACATTAATTCCCTCAAGGAGGAATCCCATGAACCGTTTGCTTCAATATACTGCCGGAATCATATTTTCCATCTGCCTTATGATCATGCTTTTATTCACCTCTGTGGAGGCCGCTATATACTGGACTCCAGGATACTTCGAAAAAGAGTATACCAAATATAATGTGACCCAGGCAGTCTCCATGACAATGGAGGATCTCCTTGACGTTACCGGTGAGATGATGTCTTATCTGCGGGGGAAGAGGGACAATCTTCACATAGAAACCACCATGGGAGGCGTGGAGCGGGAATTTTTTAATGCCCGTGAAATCGCCCATATGGAGGATGTCCGCGGATTGTTCTTAGGCGCCCTGTCCATACGGACAGGCTGCCTCATGGTCATGGCCTTATGCCTTATTGTTCTCCTTTTATTAAAAACCAATTTCAAAAGGACCTTCCCCCGGGCCGTGTGCGCGGGCACCGGGATTTTCTTTTTCCTGTCTGCTGCCACAGCCCTCATTATTTCCACAGATTTTACCAGATATTTTATTATGTTCCACCATATATTCTTTAAAAATGACTTGTGGATGCTGGATCCGTCCACCGATATGCTCATTAACATCGTACCGGAAGGCTTCTTTCGGGATACGGTCTTTCTCATCGGTTTTATCTACCTTTTCTCCATCCTGCTTATTTGGGCCATCTGCCTCTTTATTATGGGCAAGTCATCCATATACAAATGCGGGAAAAATCGCAAATAATCTTTACTTGTAACAGCAAATAACCTATACTGTAGATTGAAGTATTGTCTGAAACCGAATGAAAGCTTATGGAGAGATTACTCAATATGACTCAATTTTTTAAAAAAAATTTTATATTTTTTCTGTGCCTGCTCTTTTTTACTTCCTCCTTTACCAGAACTTCTATGGGGGCCGCAGACTGGCCTTCCGGCCCGTCGGTCCAGGCGCAGGGAGCCATTCTGATGGATGCAGACACCGGAACCGTGCTGTGGGGCCAGAACATACACAACGAATATTTTCCGGCCAGCATTACAAAGGTCATGACTGCGCTTTTAGTCATTGAAAAATGCAGTCTTGATGAAACAGTAACATTTTCCCATAACGCCGTATTTAACGTGGAATCAGGAAGCAGTAATGCCGGAATCAATGAAGGGGACAAGCTGTCTGTTAAGGACTGCTTATATGCCCTGCTGCTTAAATCAGCCAATGAATCAGCCAACGCCCTTGCAGAGCATGTGGCTGGAAGTACCGAAGCCTTTGCCGATATGATGAACGTCCGTGCAAAGGAGCTTGGATGTACCAATACCCACTTTTCCAATCCAAGCGGCTTAAATGACCCGGAGCATTATACTTCCCCTTACGACATGGCCCTCATTGCAAGAGCAGCATTTAATAATCCTGTTTTTGAAGAAATCGATTCCACAACCTATTATAAGCTTCCGCCTAACTCCATCAACAAAGAAGGGCTTTCCATCTATCCTGGCCATAAAATGATGCGAAAAAGCACTCCTTTCTACTATCCGGGCATCATCGGCGGCAAAACAGGCTACACCACGCTGGCCGGTAATACCCTGGTAACCTGTGCGGAAAAAAACGGAATGAAGCTGATTACCGTAATCTTAAAGGGATCCACTCCTCAGTATTGGACGGACACTAAAAATCTTTTAAATTTCGGTTTTGAAAGCTTTGTTTCCTTAAAAGCTGCGGATTACGAAAAAACATACAGCTCCGTTACCAGCGACTTAAATTTCAGCGGACTGTCTATCACCAGACCGGAGGCCCTGGTTTTAGATCCTGACAGCAGGATCATCCTTCCTAAAACGGCAAACTTTTCAGATGCAAAGGCAGAACTCAGCTATGATATTTCATCAGGCGACCCTGAAAATGCCATCGCAAAAATAAACTACCGTTATAATGACCGGGTCGTAGGCAGTACCTTCCTGGAGGTAAATGACGCCTTATTCCAGAACAAGGAAGCAGAAACCAGGATGGCCGCCATCCCTCATGCCGAAACCGATTCCCAGTCCGGCGAGGCTTTGGACCCGTCTGCCGCCCAGACTTCCGTAAACCCTTCCGGAAAACGTCCGGAAAAGGAAACGGAAGATTACCGGGAAAAGGCTTTAAGGCCCTTTGAGATCCCCTTAGCCGCCTGGCTTATATTAGGAAGCGTGGGAGCAATCGCTTTAATCGGATGTGCAGCAGCATTTTTCATATACCGGAAACACAGGGAAGAGCAGGATTTCCTTATAAGGCGGGAGCAGCGCATGAAACGCCTTCGGGACTCCGGTGTTTCAGCCGATGAATTCAACAGCATTCTGGAACAAAGGCGCAGTTCCTATTCATCAAAACGGAAAGGACGGCGGGGAGGCCGTTTCAAATTTCGTTAGATAACAAGGGGTATTCTATGAGAAAACATAAAATTATATCCAAAAGGGATCTGCTTCGAAATTTTATAATCACCTCTATTTCCCTCCTGTTTGCCACCATCCTTTCCTATATGATGCACATACTGGGAGGATATACTAACAATGTAGGAATCATCTATATGATGGCAGTTGTTTTGATCTCCCGCTATTCCACCGGCTATATACCGGGAGTTATTGCATCCTTTATCAGCGTGATCTGTGTAAACTTCGTATTTACTTATCCATATATGGCGTTTAACTTTACAATGGAAGGATACCCCATTACCTTCATGGCACTGTTAATCATTTCAACCATTACAAGCGCTACTACGACCCATTTAAAGGAGCAGAGCCGTATCTTAAACGATAGGGAAAAGATGTTAATGGAAGCGGAAAAGGAGGCCTTAAGGGCAAACCTCTTACGGGCTATTTCCCATGACCTTCGAACTCCCCTCACAGGAATCATCGGTGCCAGCAGCACATACCTGGAAAACTCAGGCACCATACCGGAGGCAGAAAAAAACAGCCTGGTCTCCAATATACGGGAAGATGCCAACTGGCTCTTAAATATGGTAGAAAATCTGCTCAGTGTCACCAGGATCCGGGATACCGGGGCTCAGGTTTTAAAGCGCCTGGAGCCGCTGGAAGAGGTGGCCTCCGAAGCCATTGAGCGATTTCACAAAAGGCTGCCAGGACCCATTGTCCATGTGACCGTACCGGATGAGTTTATCATGGTTCCAATGGATGCCACTTTAATTGAACAGGTTATTATAAATCTTCTGGAAAATGCCGTTTATCATTCCAATTCAACGGACCCCATCAGCTTATCGATCTTCGTAGAGGATGGATATGCCTGGTTTCAGATCCGGGATCACGGTGTGGGAATCTCTCCGGAACGGCTGGAGACTTTATTTGACGGTTATACCTCATCACCCAACAGCAGCTATGATTCCCATAAGGGAATGGGAATCGGGCTTTCTATCTGCAAAGCCATTGTAACTGCCCACGACGGAAAAATTACAGCCGCCAATGAAGAACATGGCGCTGTTTTAACATTTACATTACCATTAGGGGAGAATGCTTATGAGTAAGTTTACAATCGTCATGATTGAAGACGAAAAGAATATCTGCAACTTTATTGAAAGCGTGTTGGAAAGACATGATTATAAAGTAAATACCGCCTATAACGGGCGGGATGGACTGGCTCTGATCAATTCCCTTTGCCCTGATGTGATTCTTTTGGACTTAGGGCTTCCTGATCTGGATGGAATCGATATCATTAAAAGCGTCCGAAGCTGGACTTCGATTCCCATTATAGTCATTTCCGCCAGGACCCAGGAGCATGAAAAAGTGGCTGCTCTTGATTTTGGCGCCGATGATTATATCACAAAGCCCTTTGGAACCAGTGAGCTTTTAGCCCGGATCCGCACTGCTTTGCGCCACGGAAGGCCTACCGTCAGTACCGTAGATGGTTCTGTCATACCTACCCCTTACAAGAATGAATACCTGTTTATTGATTTTGCCAAGCGCCTTGTCACACTTGGCGGACATAAGATTCATTTGACACAGATCGAATACAAGCTGGTTTCCCTTCTTGCGGAAAACTCCGGCAAGGTCCTGACCTATGACTACATTATCAGCCACATCTGGGGACCTTACGCAGACAGCAACAATCAGATTCTCCGCGTCAATATGGCCCATATCCGCAGAAAAATAGAAAACAATCCGGCAGAGCCAAAGTATATCTTCACGGAAATCGGGGTTGGATACCGAATGAAGGAAAGCGAGATTTAGGAAAGGGGGGAATCCCCCTTCTTTTTATTATGCTTTCGGGTTTTCGTTTTTTCCACCCGTCTTTTTCTGGTCTCTTCCTTTTTTTCGTAAATCTCCCGGACGTCTTCCTCTCCCACCAGCCTCATGGTCTTAACTACGTAGACACGTCCGTCATCGGTCCGCCTCATGCGGATCTTGCCCTTTACATTTCCATGCTCAGGACAGCATCCAAGAGCCGTGTAAAACTTCTGGTTCACGGAAAACCATCTGATTTTTTTTCTCAGCATCCGGTTGCACTTGCAGCAGATTAAATCCGTAACGGTTTTGTCCCCAATGGCATCCTGTTTTGTATCAAAGGGCCTTGAGATGTATTTGGAATACCCGGGAAATACCAGATATACCTCTTCCTCTTTATTCTCCGGCAGACGGTAATAATCCGTTGACCAGTATTCCCGGACCCTTTCAAAATCCATTTGATTCATAACCCGCCCGGTATAATGGGCATCGTCAAGGGCCCGGTGAAAAGGCCGTTCCTCCATGACCTGCAGCTCTAAAACTGCAATGTCAAGGGACTGCCTATCCCTGCCGTCTCCATAAAGCAGGCTGTAAAGCTTTTGTACATCATAGTAGAGAAAGGGCTTGGGAAATGGATTTGGAATTCCATAATAAGCAATATTCCGCTGCAGCTCCGTTAAGTCCATGGACCCCCAGGTGCAGAACACAGCGTCCTCTCCGCACCACATAAGGAATTCCTTTACGGCTTCCTCAAAGTTCCGGCCCTCTTCCATCAGGGTCTTTTCATCCATGTGGGTCACTTCTAAAATCTTTTCATGAAGCTCCGGATAAACCTGAGGTTTTATAAGCCGCTTAAATTCTTCTACTTCTTCCAGGGCCTCATTTAGCTTTACTGCCCCGATCTCTATGATTTCAAAGGGAAGGCGTTCTACCGTCTCCTCCTTCCCTCCGGCACTCTGGTTCCATTCCAGATCCAGTACAATATAATTCTCCATTTTTCACTCTTTAATCCTTTATTCTGTCAGACCTCTAAGCTTTTCCCGTATCCTCTGCCTGCGCCTCTCCGTCTCTTCTTTCTCAAGAGTCCACGTCCCATCAGCCTCTGTAAGGATATCTCCCTCTCTTACGCCTTCAGGCAGTGCGGCAGCCTGAACCTTTACCATATCTCCGTTTTCATCCTCACAGATAACGATCTTTTCCCCGATTCTGTCAATGGTATACTTCATAACCTTTTCCCTTCCTTCTGTGCCAGGCTAAGGGTTGCAGCTTTGGCACGGCTCATATCCCATCTGTATCAGTTCCTCTCTGGAGCCCTTATAGGTCTTCCGGTTCTCTTCCTTCATGGAAGCTGCCGACTTGCAGTCCGGCAGGTGAAATTTTTTGGTGTTGGTATTTATTACATAATCCTGGTCTGCTGCCGTATTTTGTGTCCTGTCTCCGCCAGTTCCTTCCTTGATTTCCGGGAATGTTACCTTTGATCCGTCACTCACTGCCACTATGGTTCCAAGCTGGTCCGTCCGCAAAGCCTTAATGTTCCGTTTTTTCAGCATATTCAGGACTTCCTTGTGAGGATGACCATAATCATTGTTCTTTCCGCAGGAAATCACTCCATATTCCGGATCAACCTGATCCATAAAGCTTTCGGATGATGAGGTGGAACTTCCATGATGGGAAAGCTTCAGCACGTCGGCCTTTAAAGGAAAGCCGTTTGCCACCATATCCTTTTCTGCATCTTTTTCTGCATCTCCGCATAAGACAAAGCTGTTATTTCCATAAACCAGCCGCAGACCTATGGACCAATTATTCAGATCATTCCCATAATCCCTGTTGGGAGCGATGATCTGGAACGCTGCATCTCCTAAGGTGTAGCTGTCCCCTGGTTCAGGAAGGGTGATTTTTAAATTTTTATCCGCTATCGCATCAAGCAGGCGTTCATAAACCTTTGTGGTATGTTCTTTTTCCGGCAAAAATACCTTTTGAACATCAAACTTCCGGATAACTGTCTCCAGCCCGCCGATATGGTCAGAATGGGGATGGGTCCCGATCACGTAATCCAGCTTCTTCACTCCCTGCTTCTCCAGATAGGAAGCAACTGTCTCGCCCTGGTCCCGTTCTCCTGCGTCTATCAGCATGTAATGCCCGTCTTTTTCTACTAAGGTGCTGTCTCCCTGGCCCACATCAATAAAATGCACCTTTAGATCCGTACCCGTCTCATTTCCCAATTGTCCCTGGGTTAATGGAAAAGAGCTTGCAGTTGGGCTGCATCCTGCCATACAAAAAACCAGGAGGACTGCCGCCGCCGCCAATACCCGCTTATAAAATTTTCTTATCTTTTTTTCTGCCATTCCTGTCTGCCTCCGCCTTGTTATTATATGATAGAATCTTTAATCCTACAAGTATTTTTAAAAGGGCCAGGCTCCAGGGTTCAAAAAGGCGGACCGCAAAAAGCAGTCCGCCTTTTTAATTAATCCTACGGAAGTTTCGCTCCGTCGGCTCCAACCTTAGCCCCATCAGGGGTGATGGTGTTCACCAGCATCTGTCCGCCTGCAAGGTCGCAGAAATACTGTTTCCCGTTCCAGGCAATCCATCCTGTAACCATATAGCCCTTCTCATTGAAGAAATACCACTGTCCATTGATATTCTGCCAGATGTTAGCCGGATAGCTTCCGTCGTTGTTTGCATACCACCAGCCGGTTCCATCCTGATTCCAGCCGCCTCCGCTTTGGCTGAATGTACGGTTTTGCCCTGCGGCCACCTCATCAACGTAATTGGCGGAGGACTCCACCCAGTCACCTTTATTCTCAGCATTTTGTTTATTGACAGGCCGCACCTTAAAGGTATAGTTTCCAACCTTTCCCATGGACTCAGCCAGATCCAGGCTCGTTCCCACGGCGGTCTTTACTCCTCCCGTGTGCTTTCCGTCACGGTATACCTTCACTTCATAACTTCCTGCTCCAGCTGCAGGACTCCAGACAGCCAGGGTTTTAGAGCCCCATGACGCACTTTCTATGGCCTGGGTAAACTCACCGACCTTGGGAAGATCTATAGTCAGCGTCAGCGTCTGGCTGAAATCTTCCCTTGCCTGCTTTACAAAGGTTCCTCTGTCAATGGTGAAACCGGATTCTGTTACGGAAAAATAATATCCTTCCTGGGCATACAGCTTTACTTCCATTCTTGGTACATCGTTCTCATACCACTGAAAGCCGCTGTTGGTAAATTCATACTCTCCCACATCAATCTTGTTGCTCTTGGACGTTATCTCAGCCTGCTGGTCAGATATCGTGCCTCCCGGTACAATATTTGCAGTGACGGTTAAGTTCACCGTTGTGATTTTCTTTCTGGATGCTGCCATGGAAGTCATGCAGTTAAGCCCTGTTGTCATAGTCACAGCGAGCACCAGTGACAAGATTTTCTTACAATTCATATACAATCCCCCATCTTTCTTTCATTTCAATTTCAGATTGCGATGCAATAGGCTTATTATACCTCATCCCCAGGCGTTTGTGAATAGCCATTCTGGTTTCGTAAGGTTTTGCGGCTATTTTTAAATCCAGAAGACCGGGTCGACAGCTATTTATTCCTTCCTGCTCCCGAAGCTGTCGGGCCGCCAGGGCTTGTCATTGTGTATTAAGTATAATTTATCTTTATTTTATCTTTGTTTATTATAGAATTTAATTCATATTTTCTTTTCGTTCGTTAATAATGCATCAAAATTTCACTAATTTTATAGTTATTTCAAGCAAATATATATTGCATTATAACAACCGGTATGATAAACTAACGTCAATGAAACATTTGCTAGAGAAAAAGAGAAAGCAGAGGTTACATGTCCGTCATTATCTCTAAAACGGGATGTAAAGCTGATTCTCTTTTTCTTTTTAGAAAAAGGAGGATAAGTTTTTCATGAAAAAGAAGCGTCTTTTCCGGGTGATCGAACCTTATCTGTATTTATTGCCCGCCATGTTTTTCTTTACGGCCTTCCTGTTTTGGCCGTTCCTCAAAACCATTTGGCTCAGTTTTGCCATGACAACTCCCCTTGGGGCAGTTTCCTCCTTTGTAGGCCTTGGGAACTATCTTTCCATCTTTACCTCCCAGGCCTTTCAAAACAGCCTTCTGGTATCCTTTCAATACGCAGCCATGACCGTGTTCTGCTCCATTGTCATAGGGTTTGTCCTGGCAATCATAAGCAATGAAAACATTAAAGGGAAAAACTTATTCCGTACCATTTATGCCCTGCCCATGGCCATTTCCGCAGCGGCAGCTTCTGTTGTTTTTATGTTTATTTTCCACAGCAGTCTGGGAATTATCAATAAGGTTTTAGGAACCCACATTGGCTGGCTGACGGATCCTAAGTACGCGTTGGGTGCCGTCACCCTTGTGACCGTATGGATGAACATCGGATTAAACTTTATATTCCTTACCGCCGCTTTGCAGAGCGTTCCCACAGACCTGTATGAATGCGCAGCTATTGAAGGGGCCGGATTTTATGCCAAGCACAGGCACATCACCATCCCGTGCATATCACCTACCCTGTTTTTCCTTTTGATCATCAATGTCATCAACGCCCTTCAGGCTTATGCTCAGGTTAAGATGATGACCCAGGGCGGACCTTCGGGAAGCACCAACGTCATTGTGTACCAGATCTATCAGGAGGCCTTTATAAACAGCCGGTTCGGCATGGCTTGTGCAGAGTCCATCGTATTGTTTATAATCCTCATGGTTCTGACCTTGCTTCAATTTAAACTGGAAAAGAAGGTGACCTATTGATGAAAAACAAACTGGCAAAATATTTGCTTTATGCTTTAAACATCCTTTTTGCTGTCATCATCATCTCACCTGTTATCTATTGCTTTAACGTCAGCATGATGACTATGAAGGAAGTATTTTCCGGCGGCTTCTGGCCACGGCAGCTGATCCCGGATAATTACATAAAAGCCTTGCAGCTGGCCCCGTTTTTTACCTTTATCAAAAACTCCCTGATCGTGTCCGGTACGGTTACTTTTGGACAGATCGGCACCGGAGCTTTGGCGGCCTATGCATTTTCCATGATGAAATTCCGCGGCCGGAACGCCCTGTTCTTACTGATGCTTGCAACCATGATGATTCCCAGTCAGGCTATCATCATTGCAAACTACTTGATCATCTGTGACCTGGGGCTTAAGAACACCTATACGGCTCTGATCCTTCCTAACGTTGCTTCCGCTTTTGCGGTATTTAACATGAGGCAGGCGTTCCTTCAGCTTCCCATGGAGATAAAAGAGGCGGCGGACATTGACGGATGCAGCAACTTCCGTTTCTTCTGCTCCATTGCCCTTCCTCTTGTAAAACCCTCTATGGGCGCACTGGGCATCTACATATTCCTTCAAAGCTGGAATCATTATTTATGGCCCCTGCTTGTGACGGATTCTGTGAACATGAGAACCGTTCAGATCGGCCTTGGTATGCTTCAGGGTGCGGAATCCACGGACTTCCGCCCGGTCATGGCCGGTTCCATGATCATCCTGATCCCTTCCATCCTGGCCTTCATATTAGGGCAGAAACAATTGATTTCCGGCCTCACTTCAGGCTCTGTAAAAGGATAAGTATTTTATGCAGCCTCAAAGAGGGCTGTATAGAGATAAAACCATATAATTTAAGGAGGATATCTATGAAAAGAAGAAAAAAATGGCTGGCGGCAATGATGGCTGCAGTCATGTCCATGACTCTTGCCGCATGCGGAGGAAGTGCTTCCACTTCCGGGGGAACCACAGCGGCAGGCTCTACAGAAGCCGCTGACACCAAAGCTGCGGCAGATGCAAAGGCTCCTGCTGAAGGGGGAAAAACAGTCATCACCTTATGGCATGCCATGGGAGGCGTAAACGGAGAGGCAACCGAAGCTCTGGTTAAGGCCTTTAACGAATCCCAGAATGAAATCGAGGTAAAAAGTGAATACCAGGGAACCTATGACGACCTGATCACCAAGTTAAAAGCTGCCATGCAGAGCGGTAACATGCCGGATGTTTGCCAGATGTACGACATCGGCACAAAATTCATGACCGACAGCGGTTATGCCATACCGGTACAGGATATGTTTTCCACCACAAACTTTGATCCTTCCACCGTTATGGACATCATCACCAGCTACTATACCGTAGACGGAAAACAAATGTCCATGCCGTTTAACGTTTCCACTCCAATGCTTTACTACAACAAGGATGTTTTTAAAGCCGCCGGCTTAGACCCTGATACCCCGCCCAAGACATTTGACGAGGTCTTAGAATTCTCCAGGAAAATCGTGGAAAGCAAAGCAGCTCCTGTAGGCTATGCCCAGGCCATTTACGGCTGGTTCTTTGAACAGCAGATTGCAGGACAGGGAAAATTTTATGCAAACAATGAAAACGGGCGTAAAGAACCGGCTACTGAAGTCGATTTCTTAAACAACGGGTCAGGACTTAAGATTTTTGAAACCTGGAAAAAGCTTATGGATTCCGGATATGCGGCTAACTACGGCAGCACCACTGCTGATACCCAGACCGCATTCTTCTCCGGTCAGACTGCCATGATCATTGAATCCACGGCAATTCTTAAAAATGCTACGGCCAGCAGCGATTTTGAGATCGGGACCGGATATCTTCCAAAGATCGATGCAGCTGCTGCCGACGGCGGCGTGATCATCGGAGGCGCATCCCTGTGGATGATGGACAATAAGGATGAGGCGAAAAAGAACGCTGCCTGGAAGTTCATTGAGTTCACCACCACACCGGAATCCCAGTCCACATGGAGCATGTCCACCGGATACTTCGCAGTTAACCCAAAGGCTTATGAAACTCCCGCCATGAAGGATTTCATTGCCCAGAACCCCAACTTTACCACAGCCATCAACCAGTTAAAGGATACTCCTGTCAGCGGATACACCGCAGGCGTATTATCAGGAGTCGCTACCGAGTCCAGAAAGCTCTTTAACGAAGCAATGGAAAAGACCTATGACGGCACCTATACTCCGGAACAGGCAGTAAATTTCCTGGCCGAAAAAGTGAATGCTGCCATCGCAAATTATAATTCATCTACAAAGTAATGATCCTAAAGCCTCCGGCGCAAATGAAGCCGGAGGCTTTCTTTTTCCTGCTCCTTTTTATAATCATCCCTCTTAAATCGCTAATATAAAAAGCCGTCTGTAAAGTTAAAAAAATAACGGACAGATTCTTATGATTAGGTGAATATTTCCGATATATTATATAGCACTAAAAGCATTTTTCAGCCCCCACACATTCAGGCTAAAAAATCACGAAAGGAACGATAAGATGAAAAAACAGAATACGAATGCCAAAGATTCCGGCAAAGAAAAAGGTTCTCTGATAAAAAACTTATCTATCGGCAAAAAGCTGATTCTAGGTTTTGGCGTAATACTTATGATAATCATGGCATCCACCGCCTTATCTGCAATGAACACGAAAAATCTCGGATTCCAGGTGGAACGCTATTACCGCTATACCGTACCAAACACAAACAGTACATGGACCATGAGATCCAGTCTGGCCTCGGCACAAAAATATCTTTTACAGGCAATTCTTGACAATGATATGCAGTCCGTACAGAATAGCCTGGCTAAGGCCCAGGAAGAGGAAGAAAGCGTTTCCAACGCATTGGAAGCCTTTGTCAGCAACCAGTCTTCCAACGCAAGAGATAAGGATATCGCGCAGCTGAGAGATTTGTTATCAAAGACCAAATCCGCAAGAGAAGAGATTTCAGGGCTGATTATTGCTTCCTCCAAAGGGAACAGCACTAAGGCCTATGAATCCTATAAAAACAATTATTCACCTGCCATTGATCAGGCCGGAGAAATCCTGTCAAACATTTCAAATATCCAGTTGCAGTTTGCCACTTCCCAAAAGCTGGAAGCGCAAGGCTACATAAAATCAGCATGGTTCTCCCTTTCTTTATCCCTGCTGATCTCCCTGCTGTTTACCCTTTTCATTACCATGATCATCAGAAAATCTATTTTGGATCCTGTGAAGGAAATTGATCTTGTTTACAAAGAAATGTCAAAAGGTAATTTACAGGCCCAGGTTACCTATGTAAGCAGGGATGAGCTTGGAAGCATGGCCGAAAATATCAGAAATACAAACGCAGCCATTACCTCCTATATCCGCGACATTACAGAAAAGCTGAACCTTCTGTCACAGGGAGATATGCGTTTTTCCATAGATTTAGACTATGTCGGAGACTTTGCAGCCATTAAAAATGCAATTATAAAAACAGTTTCTTCTTTAAACCATACTCTCATCATGATTGATGTTGCCGCTCAGCAGGTAAGTTCCGGAACAGAACAGGTATCGGCCGGAGCGCAGCAGCTGGCAGCCGGTTCCACGGAACAGGCCGCTTCCGTAGAGGAGCTTTCCTCCGCCATCGCCAGCATCACAGAACAGGCCTCAGAAAATTCAAAAAATGTTATAAAAGCAACCGAGTATGTAGACCAGACCAGCCATAACGTTAAAAACGGCGGTACTCATATGAAGCAGCTTACAAAAGCAATGGACAATATCGGCACCTTTTCCGATCAGATTACAAATATAACTAAGGTCATCGAGGATATTGCATTCCAGACCAATATCCTGTCCCTCAATGCTGCCATTGAAGCCGCCCGGGCAGGTACTGCTGGAAAAGGCTTCTCCGTAGTAGCTGATGAAGTCCGCAATCTTGCTGCAAAATCCGGGCAGGCTGCAAAACAGACAGCAGAACTGATACAAAATTCCGTACACGCGGTTCAGGAAGGCACTGAGATCACTCAGAAAACCGCGCAGATCCTGGAGGATATTGATAAAACCACCGACTTTATCAATGATATCGTCAATCAGATCAACTTATCGGCTTCCGAGCAGGCATCTTCCATTGAGCAGATCCGCATAGGATTAGAGCAGGTATCAGCGGTTATACAGGCAAACGCAGCAACTGCTGAGGAAAACTCAGCCTCCAGTGAGGAAATGAGCGCCCAGGCTAATACACTGCGGGAAGAAGTAGACAAATTCAAACTGGATACAGAACAAAAGCCAGAGACAGAAGATACAAATAAATACGAATATGAAACCAGGACAGAAACGTCCTATGACAAATATTAAGAAAAAAACAGAACGCCAGGCAATCATATTTGTGTAAAAGAATGATTAAGGGCAGCCGCCAGGCAGATGAATTGTCATCTGCCTGGCGGCTGCCCTCTTTCTAACAAATTCCGGCGGCAAATTCGGACAGAACCTTATTGAATTCATCCTTTTGGTCATAAAAGACGCCATGACCGCTGAATTCAAAGGATTCCAGCCTGGAGTTTTTAATGCATTGATGCTGGATCTCACCCAGGATATAAGGTACAACCTGATCATGGATCCCATGAATAATCAGGGTTGGAACATTGATTGCCTCCAGATCCGAAAATAATACCTCTTCGATCCAGGTATTTGCAATGGCTGCCGTCGCCCAGCCTGCTGCCTGCAGGCCCAGCTGGAAGAACCACTGGGAGAAGGGCTGGGTAATATGCTGGAAGAAAAACATATCGCCGAAATTATTTAACATGTTAGGACGGTCCGCATAGGTCCCATTAATGATTTGAATCACTGCATCCATATCAAGTCCATAAGGGAAATTCGGGCGTTTAATAAGGCTTGGTGCTGCTGCAGCGAATAAAGCAAGCCTTGCTACTCCATAACCGCTGTGCCTTGCCATGTACCGTATGGCAATGGCCCCTCCCGTGGAATGCCCTGCCAGGGTAATATCTTTTAGGTTCAATACATCGATAACCGCTCTGACATCATCTGCCAGCCTGTCATAATCATACCCGCAAAACGGCTTATCGGAATTCCCAAATCCTCTTGTATCGATGCCGATACAACGGAATCCCATGGCAGGAAGCACATCAAACTGATATTCAAAAAGCTTATGGCTTCCCGGCCAGCCATGAAGAAATAAAATTGTATTTTGGCAGTCCGGATTAAGATCCTCCACGTAAATGTTTACATTCTTTTCAACGGTTATATAATATCCCATGATCTCGCTCTGCACAATATGTTTAATCTATGTTATTCCCTTTTAAGAGCCCTCATTCCAGCTTTATCAAATTTAAGGGGAAATACAACTCCGGTAAACGCCAGCTATAATTTTTAATCCGGAAACACAATATCAAAAATAAAGGGGAAAACCTCTGCCGTCCGGTCAGCATAATTTACTTTATATCCCGTTCCGTCCTTATAAAAAAAGCCATGTTCCAGATCAATCTTCACATAGCACATGGCTTCATCCCCTTCGTTATTGTGTTTAAAATACCACGGCTCGAATACCTGTATGAGTTTTTCACGGATATGGGAATTGGAAAGAGCCAGAGGATGACCGATCAGACAGGCACTGCCCTCAAAGCAATACCCCTTGCTGCAAAGCGAGACATTTTTATTTACTAGCAGATCCTTTACTTTGGTAGAGCCGGCATATGTGACAACATAAAATGAGCCGTCTTCATAATAAGCATCAACCATTCTTAAAGACGGCCTTATGTTGTTTGACGTTGCCAGGGCAAACACACAATCCTTTGAAAACAATTCCTTCATTACTTCCATTGCACGTTCATAATCACTCATAATTCCCTCCTGTTATAGGTTTTTATCTTCCTGTTAACCTTCCTGAAAAAGCAGATGGAGATTACAATATCTGTGTAATGAATTCAGTCCCTTCATGATAAAGTTCCATGTCTCACGAAAGTCCCCGGGCACTGCAAAAGCATCCGATGAAATAAATGCCTGAAATCCCTTTTGATCAGAACCATACCTGTCTGCAAACGCATCTGCATAATTTATCTTTTCATCATCAGTCAAATCTCCATTGTCATTATGAAGCACATGCTCAAGATTCCGTGAAAAATAATAGATGGAATACGGGATTTTACCAACCGCATCTGCCGTACAAAGCCGGTACAGCACCTGAGACTTTCTTGTATTCCGGTCAACCACTCCATCAGGATCTGCTGACTCGATCCGGTCATCAAAATACCGGATTGCCCCTGTTGTGCCGGGAATCACCTTATCCGCCGGAATAAAAGCTCCGTCAATGTCAACAAGATGGATCACCTTAAGAATGTCCTTTTTCTCAATGCCATACCGCTTTCTTTCCACCTCTATATGCTCATAAACCGTTTTAACGGCATTGTTCCCCGACACCGCCCAGTTGCTTGTCATATCGCCGTGAACCACATGAAAACGGACATCTTCCCTTTGGAATGTCTTTTTGAGAACAGGACTTAATGCCCCCTCGTCAGTGGGCCCTTCTACGATGAACAGGATTACTTTTTTAGTCTTGGCCGCCATCCCTTACCACCTTTCCGGCACGTCTGAACGCACGGCCAATCTCTACGCTGTCGGTTTCCTCATAAATAGCTTCTTTTTGACCACCCAATACAATGCTCCGCAAATACATATCCCGCAAATTATGATTGCTCTTTATGTTCTGCAAACGGATATACCGGTTGGCGGGATTTGTGGTGGAAAAAACAATGCTGCTTTTATGAATCATTTCCAATGCCCGCAAATTATGGGATGTGAAAATCAGCTGTCCCCTGGCCCCCTTTTCAAAAACAGAAAGGAGTTCTCCCAAAAGATATTCGTATACGCCGGCATCCAGTTCATCAATAATCAGACACATGGAGGGGTTGTTATAAACACACATAAGGACATTCAGAACGGAAATGATCTTAATGATCCCTTCTGACTCATATTTCAGGGGAATTGTAATATCACCGCGTTTTGAAATTAATTCGACCCTGTGTCCTGTTCCCCCCTGTTCAAGAAGCTGTTCGCCAAAGTCGTAAATGCCGATGGAAAGACCAGGGATCATGGCGTCAAGGACGATATTCATCTCATGGAGAATCTGCCCGGCTATTTCAAAATGCTCCTTACTGATCACCGACGGCTCATCAAGCCTTATGAGCAGATCGCCCTTTGCGATCTTCTCGCCAAGATCCAGGCGGAAAGCAAACGGAATCATGAAATCCATACTGATTGCTCCTGCATGGGCATTGGAAATTACAAAAAGGTTCATGCCTGCATATTGATAAATTGATTGGATGATATAAGCATAATCCTCAGATGCACCACTAGCAGCGGATAAAAATACTCCTCTGCCTTCCGGCCCGAAAATAAAAGAAACCAGATCTTTCCCTGCAATTTTTTTTGCAACGCTTAAATTAACCTTATTTTCATCATTCTCCCGTATTAAATCTTCCAGCCGGTACTTTGGAGTAAATATTGGACCTTCTGAATGAAGTCCGAAATCGATCACATTTTTTTTGCTTTCAAATTTTTCTCCGCTCCAGGCCGCGGAACTGAGGGTTTCGTGGATAATCTCAAATTCGCTTTTGGAAATCCTCTTTAACTGGACCAAATATTCTGCCATGGCTTTTTTACTGTCTGTCTGAATAATAAACTTAACGGTAATTGTACAGGTTTCCGCGTCTTTGGAAATATAGTGAATCGCTTCCTTAGACAGGGGCCGCCCCGTAAGAAGGGTCTGAACAAACCCCATTGCTTCAATCACTGCCGTTTTTCCGGAACCATTCTGTCCATAAATGCCGAGAATGTCCGCTGTTTTTGAGAAAAAATCCTTATTGCCGGCAGACGGCATTATGATTCGTCCGTACTGGGTATTCTTAAATCCTTTTAATTCAATTTCACTTATGCGAACCACTGTCTGAACCACTCCCATATCAACTCCTTTCCTGATCTACAGGATAAATCAGCCCTTAAAAATGTATATATTTTTACATAGCGGTACATTTTATACCGATAATGGATATGATTCACCGCAAAAAGAATATATATTCGGTCCCTCTATTCTTCCCCTTCAATTGTTACCACCACCCGGTTAGGAAGACATACGATCAGTTCACCGCTTCTATGGATCTTGCCGGTTCGTACACATACCTTATCAGGACAGGAAGCTTCTGTAATGCTGGCATAGCCGTCTTTGATGACCAGATGATCCGTGCCGCCATACCCGTCAATAACCATATCAGTATCCTTATGAAGATCCAGGGTTACCACCGGTTTGCCGTCTACAGTGACCACCACCTGTTCCGCCGGTTTTCTGTTTCTGGCATAAAATATCCCGGAAAGCAGTCCTGATATCACCAGAATGGCCCCAACCAGAATCAGCTCTCTTTTTTGTATTACCGTCAATTTTTTTAAATTTTTCATCTGTTACCTCATATTTCTCTTACATGTAATTTTATTAATTTTTATTATAACATAACTGCATTGTTTATAAAATAAAAATAAGCCCAAAATCATTAACAGAAGCATCTGCGGAGTAAGTTTTTATTCCCGCCAATGCCCCATTAGACAGTTGATTTTCTTAAAAAAATAAAAATGGTAAAAATTATCGTTTTGGGATAAAATTATGGTAAAAACCGATCCTATATGTTATAATAATGTCAAAGTGGCGTTTTGTGAGCCGCTATCACGCAAGGAGGGGAAGACTTGAAGAAAATAGTAGTATTAGGTGCCGGTTATGCCGGTATTTTAACTGCCAAAAAACTGGAAAAAAAATTCCGCAAGATGAAGATGGACAGCGAGGTAAGCATCTCCATCATTGACAGGCATCCGTTCCATACCATGCTCACAGAACTGCATGAGGTGGCGGCTGGAAGAGTGGAGGAAGACAGCATCCGCATCAGCCTGAAAAAAGTATTTGCTGGAAGGAATGTTGAAATCATCACAGATACCATCAGCCAGATTTCCATTGAAGAAAAGAAGCTGACGGGAAGCCTGGGCGAATACGAATACGACTATCTGGTCCTGGCCGCAGGCTCCAAGCCCACTTATTTTGGTGTGGAGGGTGCAGAGGAGCACTCTTATAAGCTTTGGTCTTATGAAGATGCTGTGTTATTAAAGGAACGGATCCACCAGGTATTCCGCCAGGCGGCCTGTGAGCCGGATGAAGCGGAAAAACGCCGTCTTTTGACTTTCTACGTAGTAGGAGCCGGTTTTACCGGTGTGGAAATGGCTGGAGAACTTGCAGAATATGTGCCCTTCTTATGTGAAGAGTATGAAATAGATCCGTCTCTTATCTCCATGCATAATGTGGATGTTTTAAAAAGGGCAGTACCCATCCTTCCTGAGAAACTGTCCGGCAAGGTAGAAAAGCGCCTGGCAAAGATGGGCGTAAAGGTAATGATGGAAACCGGTGTAACCGCCATCGGCAAGGATTTCATTGAACTGAATCAGAATGGCAGGAAAAACCGTTATCCGGCCGGAACAGTAATCTGGACCGCCGGTATTGAAAGCGCAGATATCACCGGAGAAGCAGCCAAGACGCTGGAATCCGTAGGGCGCGGAAGAATCCAGGTAGATTCCTTCTTAAGGGCCAAAGACCATGAAGAAGTCTACGTAGTAGGCGACAACATGATGTATGTACCGCAGGGAGAAGAGATACCTGTTCCCCAGATGGTGGAAAACTGTGAGCAGAGCGCTCATACCGCCGCCCATAATATGGTCTGTGCCATATCCGGCTCAGGAGCCATGGAGGAGTATAAACCATCCTTCCACGGCGTTATGGTTTCTGTTGGCGGCCGCTATGGAGTCGCACGGGTGGGACTTCCCAATCTCATGTTTAACCTGTGTTCATTCCTTGCCATGCTTTCCAAGCATTTTATTAATGTGATTTATTTTATCCAGGTATTAGGCTGGAATAAGGTCTGGAGCTATGTACGCCACGAATTCTTTACCGTACGTAACTGCAGAAGCTTCCTGGGAGGCCATTTCTCCAACAGGACCCCAAGCTTCCTGCTGGTACCGCTGCGCGTCTGGCTGGGCGCCGTATGGGTGTTTGAAGGTGTTATGAAGGTCGTGGAAGGCTGGATGGATCAGCCCATGCTGAGCGGATTCTTTGGCGGAGCCAATCAATTCTTCAACAACATTCTGGCTCCCTACGGAATCACAGGCATCGGAGGGGCAGCTCCTTCGGCAGATGCGGTTTCCAGCGCAACTACGGCAGCAGCAGACGCGGTAGCCAGTGCCACAGGTGCTGCAACAGAAGCAGTTTCCAGCGGTGTTGCGGTTTTCTCCTATCATATTTTAGGATTAATCGACGCTACCCTCGTCAGTTCCAAAGGCTTATCCCATTCGACTCTGTCTGATTATGCCTTTAAACTGGATTTTGCTCCTATGAACTGGTTTGTGAACACAGTGATCCTGCCTAACGGCGGACTGCAGCTGTTCATGCAGCGCGGTATTGTGATTGCGGAGATCCTGATCGGTCTGGCTTTGATGGCGGGCTTATTCAACTTCCTTTCCTCTGCTGCCTCCCTGGTGCTTCAGTTTATGTTCGTCTGCACCACCGGTCTTTACTTAAATACGTTCTGGATGATTTTTGCCGGCATAGCAATTTTGATCGGCGGCGGCAGAACCCTTGGCCTTGATTATTATTTCATGCCCTGGCTTAAGAAAAAATGGAGAAAACTTCCCTTTATAAGGAAGTGGTATTTATACAATGACTAATAGAGAATTGTTGGAGGATGCAGACAGCCTGCGGTATGGCTTTGAAGAGGCTTTCGATTTAATGGCTGCGGCTGTGGAAAAGCATTTATCTTCAGCGCCTCCTGTCATCAGAACTTATACGGCCCATCTGGCAAAATCCACAGGTAAATTCATCCGTGCCTATGGGCTGATGGCCTGTTCCATGAATGAAGAGGATAAGGTCCCTGCTGAAGCCATTACCTTGGCATCAGCAGTGGAACTGCTGCATCTGGCAACCCTGGTCCATGATGATGTGATTGATGACGCTGATACAAGGCGTGGAATCGATACACTTCAAAAGAGATTCGGAAAAAAGGCAGCGGTCATATGCGGAGATTACCTCTTATCCATGGCGCTTAAGCTGGCGGCTTCCATTCCTAAAAAAAGCGAATACGAAACCCTGGATATGCCCAATTACTTATGCCGGATCTGCATGGGTGAACTGCGACAGGAAATTAACAATGGAAACCTGGACTTATCAGTTTACCGATATTTAAGCATCATCAAAGGAAAAACGGCGGCACTTTTTGAAGCCTCCTTTCTCGGCGGTGCTGCGCTGTCTACAAAGGATAAGAAAAAGCTTCGTATGTACCGGAAGGCCGGCAACGACGTAGGCATGATCTTTCAGCTTATGGATGACTGCATTGATTATGAGATGGATGAAAGAGATGCAAAGAAGAACGTCCGGTCTGATTATGAAGAAGGAGTTGTCACTCTTCCTCTCATCCACGCCATGAAACAGGATGAGAACTTTTTAAAGCAGGTTAAAAACGGCCTGGTTACCGCTAAGGAACTCTATGACAGGGTTTTAGAAGCCGGGGGAACTGCTTATACTAAGACAATAGCCGGCAGATATTATGCAAAAGCTGTAAACACCATCGGAAGCCTTAATTTATCCGAAGCCAAGAAGGCCAGGATCATGACCGTGGTGGATAAATCTTATTATGGTATTAAAAAATAATACAATATAAAGCAACATAAGGAGGAGTAATTTCTATGAAAAAACGTGTTTTAGCTTTAGGCTGCGGTCTTATGGCGGCAGCATCTATCCTGGCAGGATGTTCATCCAATTTACAGCAGGCACCAACTACTGCTGCACCGACAGAGGCAGCAACAACTGCCGAAACTACCGCACAGGCGGAGACCACAGAAGCTGAAAAGGCTGAGGCCGCAGAAGGCGCTTTATCTACCGGTTATGCAGTAATTTCTTCCATCGGCAAATCCACAGATGCAGGAGAAAAAGATGGACTTGCAGAAGTAGATACCATGTTCGCAGCCGTATTGGTAGATGGCAGCGGCAAAATCGTAGACTGTAAAATCGATGCAATTCAGACCAAAGTAAATTTCTCCAAAGAAGGAAAACTGCTTACAGATCTTGGCACTGTTGTTGAATCCAAGAATGAACTGGGAGAAAAATACGGCATGAAAAAAGCTTCCGCTATCAGCAAAGAGTGGAATGAGCAGGCTGCCGGCTTTGCCCAGTACGTAATCGGAAAAACCGCTGACGAAGTAAAGGGAATTGCCGTTTCTTCTGATGGTCTTGCAGATGATGCAGACTTAAAGGCTACCATTACCGTTCATATCGGAGACTTTATCAATGTTGTTGAGCAGGCTGCAGCAAATGCCAAGAGCACAGGTGCCCAGGCAGGCGACAAGCTGGGATACGGCATCGTTACAGGTATCAGCAAGTCCAAAGATGCAGATGCTGATGCTGACGGCGTAGCACAGGCTTATTCTACCTACACCATTGCAAGCTTTGGCGTAGACGGAAAAATCACAAGCTGTGTACTTGACGCTTCTCAGGTCAACGTAAACTTTGACGCTTCCGGTAAAATCACCAGCGACTTAAAGTCTACTGATTTCAAGACCAAGGATCAGTTAGGTGATGCTTATGGCATGAAAAAAGCTTCCGGTATTGGCAAAGAGTGGAATGAGCAGGCTGCCAGCTTCGCAGCTTATGCAGTTGGCAAAACAGCCAGTGAGATCACCGGTCTTACAATTGATGAAACAGAAGGTGCACCTACTGATGCCGACTTAAAAGCCAGCGTAACCGTTGGTATTGGCGACTTCCAAGAGGGCATCTCCAAGGCAGAAGCAAATGCAAAATAAAAAAGTACTAACATTTATTATAATTGCCGGAACTCTGGCAGCGCTTACTATGGCGGCGGTTAATACCGCCGCCATAGGCGCTAAAAAGGAACAAAGATTTCATGCTGAATTTTTAAATCTCTTTGATACCGTTACCCAGATCGTCGGATATTCAAAAAATAAAGAGGAATTTACCCAAATCGCCACAGATGTTCACGATGAGCTGGAGATTTACCACCAGTTATATGATATTTACAATGACTATGAAGGCATTGCCAATATTAAGACCATCAATGATAATGCAGGGAAAAATCCGGTAAAGGTGGATCAGAAGATCATTGATATGCTGAAGCTGGCCGGAGAAGCTTATGAAAAAACAGACGGCAAAGTAAATGCAGCCATGGGAAGCGTCTTATCCATCTGGCACGATTATCGTACAAAGGGAATAGAAAACCCGGAGACCGCAGAGATTCCGCCTATGGATAAACTGAAAGAGACAGCCCTTCATACTGATTTTTCAAAGGTCCTTATAGATGAAGAAGCTTCCACCGTATATCTGGAGGATCCTGATATGCGGCTGGACGTGGGAGCCATTGCAAAAGGGTATGCCACGGAGCAGGTTGCAAGATCTCTGGAAGCCAGGGGAATTGATCATGTCCTTCTCAGTGTAGGAGGTAATATCCGCGCCATCGGAATACGGGCAGACGGAAAGCCGTGGAAGCTGGATATCCAAAACCCGGATCTTGACAGTGATAAAAAGGCCATTGATACTTTGAATCTAGACGGTGATTCTCTCGTCAGCAGCGGTGATTATGAAAGGTATTACATAGTGGATGGGCTCAAATATCATCATATTATCAACCCTGACACCTTGATGCCTGCAGCATACTTCCGGGCGGTCTCCGTTGTGTGCATAGATTCCGGCTGGGCAGATGCACTTTCTACCGCCATATTCAATTTGCCCTATGAAAAAGGACTGGCCCTAGTTGAAAGCATGGAGGGTGTGGAGGCAATGTGGGTCCTCCCCGATAACAGCATCAAAACCAGCAGCGGCTATGAAGCTTACCGCAGCAATGACCGTTAGGAGGCAATATGTCGTATCGAGGATTACAGGATTTTATTCATATGTTAGAAGAGAGAGGGGAACTGATCCGGGTAAGGTCAAAAGTATCCCCTCTTTTGGAAATAACGGAGATTACAGACAGGGTCTGCAAGGCGGAAGATTTAAACAACAAAGCAATTCTGTTTGAACAGGTAGAGGGCTCTCCCTATCCGGTACTGATGAACGCCTTTGGTACGGACAGACGGATGGCCCTTTCTCTTGGGGCGGATAACTTAGATGATATCGCAGCAGAGATCGGAGCTTATCTGGATTTTGGAAATTACTCATCATTTTTAAAGCTGTTCTCCTTTGCTCCAAAGCTTCTGCGCCTGTTGTGCTGCTTTCCTTTCCGGAGCCGGTTTCATATAAGGAAGCCCGGCTGCCAGCAGGTAATAGAAAAAGACCCTGACCTTGGGAAGCTGCCGGTACTGCATTGCTGGCCTCTTGATGGGGGCCGTTTCTTTACACTTCCCCTTGTCTTTACGAAATATCCGGATACAAAGCTTCAGAACATGGGCATGTACCGGATGCAGGTGCTGGATTCCAGGACAACGGCAATGCACTGGCAGAAGCACAAGGATGGAGCCGGTATTTACGAAGCATACCGGAAAAAAGGCTGTCCAATGCCCGTATCCGTTGCACTTGGATGCGATCCGGCCGTAACCTATGCTTCCACAGCCCCCCTTCCGCCGAAGCTTGATGAGATGATGCTGGCTGGATTTCTCAAAAAAAGACCGGTAAAGATGGTAAAATGCATTACCAACGATCTCTATGTGCCTGAGGATGCGGAATTTGTACTGGAAGGCTATGTGGATCCACAGGAAGAGCTGGTCTGGGAAGGACCTTTTGGAGATCATACCGGATATTATTCCCTGGCTGACTGGTATCCCAAATTTCATGTTACGACCATTACCCGCAAAAAGCATCCCGTATATCCTGCCACAGTGGTAGGAAAACCTCCCATGGAAGACTGCTATATGGCAAAGGCCACGGAGCGCATCTTCCTTCCCATATTAAAAATGGCAATTCCCGAGCTGCGGGATATTCATCTGCCCTTTGAGGGCGTCTTCCATAACTGCGCAGTGGTATCGGTGAAGCCGGCTTATCCGGGAGCTGCCAGAACCGTCATGAACGCTATCTGGGGCATGGGACAGATGAGAACTGCCAAGATGATCGTGGCGGTGGATGAAACCATCGATCCAAGTGATGCAAAAGCTGTCTGGCAGGAAGTTCTGCGTTATGCCCATCCGGAAGAAGATTTTGTGATAAGCAAAGGACCGTTAGATGCTCTGGATCACTCTTCTGATTATCCTTTGTATGGAGGACGGCTTGGCATAGACGCCACCAGCAGAGGAAAAGAAGCCTTTGCCGGGGGAGCACTTGAGATCGTGCCAATCCGAAAGGAACAGCCATGGGATGGCAGGCAAAAAGCCCTGGCCATGCTGGAAGAAAAAAAGGCTTCCCTTATTTTAGTTGTGGACGAGGATGTGGACCCGTCAGATCATTCCACAGTCATGTGGCGGGTATTCAATAATATTGATGTCACCAGAGACATGTTTAGGTCCGGCAGACGGACGGCTTTTGATGCCACAAGAAAACGGCTGGAGGAAGGGCTTTCCCGTCCCTGGCCGGAGGATATTGTGATGACAGATGAAATCAAAAACAAGGTATCAGCGAAATGGAGTACTTATGGGATCGATCACTGGAAAAATAGTAAATAAATTAAATGAATACGGAAAACTGGTCATGTTCAGCCATACCATCTTTTCCCTGGCCTTTGCCGCAGTAGCCCTGCTGGCTGTTTCCGGCGGCAGGCCGGATCCAAAGGTGGTATTCTGGGCTGCTCTTGCCTTTTTAAGCGCCAGAACAGGCGCCAACGCCTTAAACCGGGTGGTGGATGCCAGGATTGACGCGAAAAATCCAAGAACAGCAAGCCGCCAGATTCCCCAGGGACAGATTGGCAAAAAGGAAACCTTAATCCTGGTGGCTGCCTGCTTTCTGGTTATGGTGTTCAGCGCCTCCCGTTTAAACCTGCTATGTCTCATCCTGTCCCCCCTGGCTCTGTTTCTGATGACTGTCTACTCCTACACGAAACGATTCACCTGGACGTGCCATCTGGTTCTGGGTATTACATGCGCCTGCGCTCCCGTAGGGGCCTGGCTGGCGGTAACGGGGAAGTTTTCCCTGATACCGCTTTTCTTTGGCGCTGCCAACTGCCTCTGGACCGCAGGTTTTGATATTATATACGGATCTCAGGATTATGAATTTGATAAGGCAAACGGCCTCCACTCCATTCCAGTGCAATTTGGAGTAAAAGGCGGATTATGGATCAGCACTCTGTTCCATTGTGCCGCACTGCTTTGCCTGTGTATTGCCGGAGTGCTGCTCTATCCCCAGTTTGGAGTTCTTTACGGAACAGGCCTTGGGATCATCGCGGTCCTCATGGTGATTCAGCACCGGATGGTATCGCCGGACCGTCTGGAAAATGTCAATATCGCGTCATACAGCATCAGCCAGATCACCAGCATCGTGCTTCTGGTCTTCGGGACTCTGGATGTGTACTTATAATGCAATAGAAAGGGAATGAAGCAGACTATGAAACAATATGTAGTTGGAATTACAGGCGCAAGCGGCAGTATTTACGGCCTACGGACGGTGGAGGCTCTGCTTGAAAGCGGAGCCAGGGTACGGCTTATCCTGACGGAAACAGGAGAAAAAGTTGTGGCCTACGAAACAGGACGGGAGGCAGGAGAATGGATCGCTGATTTTAAAAAACGTTTCACCGGTCAGCTTATCCTGGAAGATAACAAGAATCTGTTTTCCGCGGCTGCCAGCGGTTCCCATCTGACGGACGGAATGATCGTAGCCCCATGCTCCATGTCAAAACTGGCCCACATTGCGGCAGGAATTACACCGGATTTAATGACCCGCGCTGCCGATGTAGCGTTAAAACAGCGGCGACCTCTGGTATTGATGCCCAGGGAAACGCCCCTGTCCCAGATTCATTTGAAAAATATGCTGACTCTGGCAGAATGCGGCGCATTGATGGTTCCCGCCATGCCGGCCTTCTACCAGAAGCCAAAATGCCTTGATGACATGGCGGATTTTATGGCCGGCCGGGTATTGGACTGTCTGGGAGTGGAAAATCACCGGTACGCCAGATGGAAAGAAGAAGAATAAGTAATAAGGCAAATAAAAAGCCAAAGGAGAATATATGAAAAAATCAGGAAATAATGCTAAGAAACATAATTTATCAGGCCGCGCAGGAATTCTTATGGCATTACTGGGCTGTACGGCAGCGGTTATCCTGGGAGGATGCGCCGGCAAAGCAAAGACTTCGGTTGACACTACCGTTCATTTGGGAGTCATGTACTCCTCCGATATCGTCCCCCTTACCATTATCACCGAACAGGGACTTGACAAGAAGTACGGAATTCAGTTGGATATGCAGGTATTCTCTTCTGCAAAAGACCGGGATGCGGCGCTTCAGGCAGGGGAATTAGACGGGGTATTTACTGACTTCATCGGCCTGTGCATGTATCAGAATGCCGGACTTGACGTGAAAGCCACCGGATGTACGGACGGGGATTATGTACTTCTTGCAGGAAAGGATACGGGAATCACTTCCTTAGAGAACGCAGAGGGAAAAAGCATTGCAATCTCTGAAAACACCTTAATTGAGTATTCTCTGGATTATATTTTAAATAATGCCGGGTTGGAGGATACATATTTAGACAAACAGGTAGTACCCCGGATCCCTGACAGGCTTGAAATGCTGCGTAACGGCAAAGTGGATTTAGTCCTTCTGCCAGAGCCTTTCTCCACCCTGGCGATTAAGGATGGAGCGGTAGTCCTGGGAAGTGCCAACACCGACGGGCTGTATCCTGCGGTATCTGCATTTACAAATAAGTCCATCGATGAAAAATCCGATACGATTAAAAAAATGTATCAGGCATACGATGAGGCAGTTGATTATCTTAACAATACTCCTTTAAACGAGTACGAAGCCACAGTCATCAAGGCGGCAGGCTATCCTGAAGAGCTGGCAGGAACTATTAAGCTGCCTGTATACCGGAAAAATGAGCTGCCAAAGACTTCTGATCTGCAGGCGGCTGTGGAATGGGCAGCAAAGAAGGAATTATGCAGCCCGGATCTAAAGCCTGATCAGCTGACCGGAGAATTGAAATAAAAACTTAAGAAGATCGGAGGGAGCCAGATGCTGAAAGTAAAAGATATCTCTGTCACATATGGAAAAGGCGGAACACATAAAGCAATTGACCAGATGTCCTGGCTGCTGGAGACCGGTAGGGTTCTGGCTGTGGCAGGTCCCTCCGGCTGCGGAAAATCCACCATGGTTCACGCCCTGGCAGGCATTCTGCCTTATACAGGCTCCATCACCCTGGACGGAACCAGCCTTGACCCCAAAACCTGCTCCATCGGGCTGATCCCACAGAATTACGGGCTGCTGCCCTGGAAGACAGTAAAGGAAAACTGCCTGTTCACGGCCAAAATCCGGAGTAATACAAGTAACCTGGAAGTGCATCTTACCAACCTGTGTAAAGAGCTGGGAATTGGCGGACTTTTAGACCGTTATCCGGGTACATTAAGCGGCGGGCAGGCACAGCGTGTGGCTCTCACAAGGGCATTCCTTATGAATCCGGAACTGCTTTTGATGGACGAGCCATTCGCTGCCCTGGATATTGCCGCGGCATTGGCAGCAAGGGAGCTGTTTCTGCGGGTCTGGAAGGAAAAAAAGCCCACCACAGTCATTGTCACCCACCGGGTGGAAGACGCTCTTTACCTTGCCCACAGGATCGCAGTGATGAAACGGGGCGGCTCCTTTGATTTTTTCAGCGAAAATCCATGGCAGGGTTTGAAACGTCCTTCAGAACCAGCCTATCGGTTACTGGAACAGCAGATCACGGAAAATATCATTAAGGCGGATGAGATATGAGAAAAAAAATGTGGGTCTTTTTAAAAGGGTTTTTACTTGTAAATTTATTATGGCTCCTTCTCGCCGCCATTTTATCCACCCCGGTGCTTCCGGGGCCTCTTACGGTATACGCTAAATTCAGCCAGGTGGCGACGGCCAGGCTTTGGCTTCATATAGGAGCCAGCTTAGGCCGTGTGGCGGCAGGTCTTTCCATTTCCCTTCTCATCGGCATCCCTGTGGGAATTGTCATGGCCTCATCCTCTATTGCAAACCGCCTCCTGCACCCTCTGGTGTACTTTTCTTATCCGGTTCCAAAAACAGCACTGCTTCCAGTTTGTATGCTGCTTTTAGGATTGGGCAATGGTTCCAAAATTCTTATTATTGTTTTGACTACCGTATTCCAGATCATCGTTGCTGTCCGTGATGCGGCAGAACATATAGATCAGGGCATTTATTATGTAGCTAAAAGTGCCGGCGCTGATAAAAAAAGTATTTTAAAAAATATCACCCTGCCGGCGGTACTACCGGAGCTATTCACCAGCATCCGGATAGGAACAGGAACATCTCTAGCGATTCTCCTGATTGTAGAAGCCTATGGAACACGCTGGGGAATCGGCTATTTCATCCTGGATGCCTGGTCCAGGATCAACTATATTCAGATGTATGGCGGCATTGTTATCATGTCAGTGGTCGGGGCGGGATTGTTCTGGATATTGGACGGAATCCAGTGGACATTGTGCAAGAGTACGAGGTGACCGCCTAACGGATCTAGATACTAACTAGTAAGTTTTCAAACTCACCTAAATTTAGTTGTTGCTTTGCATCGGAAAGTGCCTTTTCCGGTTCTGGATGTACCTCAACCATGATCATATCAGCCCCAACTGCCAGAGATGCTTTAGCCATTGGTATCATAATATCCTTCCTGCCAAGTGAATGACTTAAATCAACTACCACTGGATAATTTGTTTTTTGTTTTAATAAAGCTACACAGGACAAATCCAACGTATTTCTGATTTCGTGTTCAAAGGTTCTAATTCCTCTTTCACACATAATTATTTTTGTATTACCTTCATTTTGAATATACTCTGCTGCACAAATAAATTCCTCGATAGTGGCCATAAGACCCCTTTTAAGCAAAATAGGTTTATCTGTTTTACCAAGTTCCTTCAGCATACTATAATTAAACATATTACGGCTGCCTACCTGAAGAATATCTACCATCTGCTCCATATATTCCAAATCCCGTATATCCATAATTTCAGTCACTGATATTAATCCATATTTTTCACATGTCTCATGGATAATTTTAACTCCATCTTTTCCAAGCCCTTGAAAAGTTTTCGGTGATGTTCTCGGTTTGTAGGCACCCGCTCTTAATATCTTCACTTGTTTTTCTACTAAAAAAGCTGAAACTTTTTCCAATTGGGAAGTTGATTCCACTGCACAAGGCCCAGCAATCATATTTCCCAACTTTCCAAGAGTTATTTTATCCCACAAGCTCTCGCTACCAATCTTGTACATTTTTAAATTCCCTCTTTTTATTATTTATCTGCTTTCTCTACAAATTTTAATCTAACTGAGAATCCAAAGCAGCAGACCGTAACCTATTCTACCACTATTTTATAGTTTTATAGTATTCCTTCCACTCTTCCTCGGTCAGCCTGTTTACATACCATGTGGGCTCTACATTATTTTCTGATGGAATCACCTGATTTGATACGTATTGAAATTTACCATCTGGCAAGGGGCGTATCACTACTTTATGTTGAAACGCTGTTTCTAAGTTCATTTTCGGCCAGACCGCATTTACAGTAAGTTCTATGGTACCATCATCCTGATTCTCATAATCTATTACTTCCGGATATGGAATTTCAGTGTCTGAACCACAGTCATATAACCCGCGGGGTCTGTATTCGTACATACTGTTACTGTCCATGTACTTGACCTTCTCCTGCAGGATCTGACTTCTTATCTTAAAGTTTTCCATAATTATTCCCTCAAATTCCGTTTTCGGTATCTGAGAAATTTTCCCATCATAATCGGATGAATATGGATTATATGTTGAAAACTTTAACTGATAAAGTATATCAAATAAATCGTAAAAATTCAGATTCTTATATTCATTCTCATTCCAGTCGATCGTAAATAAATTATTTAAATGATAGCCTATTGGCAAAATGTATTTTCTGTTTAATTCTCGATAAATATTATCCAGAGGTTTCACTCGGACAGCCACATGATCATACGGACCAGAAAAACCAGCCATATAATATTTATCAAAAAATAAATATCCATATTCTGAGAAAACCCATGTATTTGGCTGATAATTGTCCGTATAAAGATTAACAAGTTCATTTTCTTGCCAGAATAAACTTTTTGCAGAAACATCTACCTTACCCTCTTTTGTATTGAAATTGAATTGTACAAACTCACCATTATTCAAAACAATAATTAATAATAATTCTGCATCCTGTTTCTCAGCCACGTTCTTACAAAATGCCTCTACCAGTTCCTGATTTTCCATATTTAATTGATTATCCTGATCGACCACAGCATACCCTCTTTCACCTAGCCGATTTACCATTTTCTGAACTGTTTCTAAACTCCCTAATGTCTTATTTTTCTTAGATTGTTGGTAAATATCCTTACAAAGTTCTGCAAGCTCTATGCTGACATCTTCCCCTTGATTTTGCTGGTTACCTTCAGATTCTATTGCCTCTTTCCCAGTCAATGGATCTTTAGAAGCACCTCTACATCCTGTTAACACAAATATAATAGCAGCTATCCCTGCAATCAATTTTCTTCTATTCAATATTAGACCCCCTTGTAAATAGTAATCCTTCATACCCCAAAATTACCTATTTAAATACTACGTGCATAAAATTCAAACAGAAAGAAGGCCCCAGGCAACAACTCCCGGAACCTTTCCTCTTGCTTTGGTTCTGATATACGTTCCGCAATGCTCTCCCACATGCACTTTTTATTTTAACTGTTTTCCATAAAATTTAGTTAAAGCATGCAAAAAGTCTTTTCTTCTGTTTTTGCTTACAAATATTGTATCATCATTAAGTAAATATAATTCATACACTTGATAGTGTTTAATAAACTCCATATTTACAATATAACTGGAGTGACACCTATTGAAGTTTTTATTAAGTCTGGTTTCATGCTCTTTCATAGTCTTATAACTTATATAATTCCCAGACGTAGTATGAATCATTGTATTTCTATTGCACGTTTCAATATAGATGATTTCATCAAGAAAAATTTTATGTATTCCTAAGTCATTCCGCTCAACGATATATTTATCGTCGTTATACCTCAAGTCCGTAATTACATCATTTAAAACTAATGATAACTTTGTCTTTTTAATAGGCTTCATCAAATAGTACGCCGCCTTAATGTCATACCCTTTTAAGGCATATGCTGATGTTGAAGATAAAAATATAATCTTGCATTTAGGGGTAATCAGGCTAATTTGTTTCGCAACCTCAAAGCCATTCTTTTCGCCCATTAGGATATCCATAAAAACAATATCAACATCCATGTATTCTTTTATATAATCCAATACCTTATCCGGATCTGTAAATGATACCATATAAATCTCTATATTCATTTCCGACAAAATTTTATTTAAGGAACTTTTTAAAATTGTCAAAAACTCTACTTGATCATCACACATTAAAATCTTCATTTTTTCATCCCAATCGTCTTCTTAAAAATCACTTTTTTCTTCAAGGTCTTCGGAATAAAATTCGCCTAATCAGCACATATTTCAGTTTAAATACTACAAATGTTATAATTAAAAACATGAAAATCTATCTGCAATTTTTTCAATTATAATAAGCTTCTTATTAAGAAAATACTATTCTTTTGGATAATCAGGCATTGTTAACGAATAATTGGTATCAATATCTCAGTGAGAAATTTATTATCCATACACTCAAACTCACAATTCCCATTATACTTTTCCACAGCATGCGTTATACTGTTAAGTCCAATTCCATGCATTTTCTTTTCTGCTTTCGTAGTTTCAAAAACATTTTCTCTTTGTTTTTTCCGAATACTGCCTATACAATCATTTTCAATTTTAAATATAACAAAATTATTTATTTTACTTAATCGAACAGAAATCTTCGGAATCTGATTGCGATCAATTTCGCTGCAGGCTTCAATTGCATTGTCCAGAATATTACCGGCAATTGAGCAAATATCCATATCATCTATAAAATTTAAATCCACCTTTTCAATATCAGATTCCAACTCTATCCCCAGTTTATTTGCTTCATTAGACTTTTTCCACAACAGAATATCTAATATCCTATTTCCTGTATCTGAAAACTTTTCAAACTGACTCAACGTCTCTTTTGTTTTCTCCATATATGTAGGGCTAAATGTGGAAACCAACATTTGGTTTTTTAAATCATGATGCATAATACGAATATTTTCAAAAGTTTCTATTTGATTCTGGTAATACTCATATTGAATATGATCCTTTTGCTTTAACATAGATAATTCTTGATCTTTATTGCGATAATGAATATACTTCTCAAAAAATATCATATGCAACAAAGGAAAAACAACCAATATACATGCAATTACCGCTAATAGTACCAAGAAATCGTCTTTTTCAAAATCATCAAAACCCAGTAGTATCTTTGCTATAACTAAAAAACTTACAAAGGATATTAATAATGGCAGATAAAGGATCAAGATCTCTTGTTCATCTAACTTTTCATAATTTCGCTTTTGAATTTTCCTATTCAGCATAAACAGACATAGAGCAATTATTCTAGATAGCCCCATTGATATCAGCCATAAATTGGGCCTGGAATAATCATTAAATATATCCATATCAAAACTTTTTGTCAATAAAAAAATCAAAGGGAGAATTAATACTTCTGAGATTCCCAACAATAAAATAAAAACAATGGCTTCTTTTCCAATTTCATAGCGGCTTACCTTATCGTAGTTAAAATATCTAATAGCTAAAACCATACATATATTACATATTGCTTTGCACAACAAAGGAAAATCTATACTTCCTAGTATGCAATTGATAAGGAAATACAAACTATACGCCGAAATCGCCTGCAAACGCTTGCTCTCTTTGATAGTATGACAATTCAAATAAAAGAACAGTACCATAGTATCAATAAACATTACAAAGATTGCAATCAATATCGCCTGTTTATCCATTACTTATCATCCTTCATTTCTTCAAATTCACCACTTTCCCGGATGATTTTTCTATCAACATATCAAAAAATTCTTTAGAAAATATAATTGTCCTAACTGAGACAAAGCCTTATCCATTTTATACATAAATTTAACCCCCCTGAAAATATTAAAATCTTATATTCAAAATTATACCACAGATTTACCAATGTTTTCCATGAAAATATTGATGGTTTATCCCAGGCTTATGTTAACTTATAAATTTAAAAATGGATATTTTCGTTATGGCACCAGTTCATACACGAAAATATCCATCATGTTTATTAACTAAATCTTCTACGAATGAAATCATTAACCGTTAATTTATGCATATCAAAGTCAAGATTTTCTTTAGCAATTACCGAACTGGCATACATAGCCAATTCGGCCATACGTTTTGCCACCTGACAGACCATGGGATTGGAGGATTGGAGAGTTTCACCGCACTCTACCTGAATTGCTACACATGCCCCACCGCATAAATGTCTCGCCCAACAATCTTTACATTTTGTACGATTATAAACTGTTCTGTCAAAAAACATATGACGTTTATCATTAAAACTTGTTTTTACATGGCCAATAATATAATCTTCGTTTCCTATAAAACGCATGCAAGGATAAATATTACCTTTAATATCAACGCTTGCAAATCCCAACCCAGATCCGCAACCGTAAATTCTTCTTATTCCTTTACTTACTGCATCAACTTCAGAAACAAACGGATAGATATTATACTCCTCACCATTTCTTAACTTTTCCAAGAAAGTCTCAGCCAATACATCGTACTTTTTAAAATATTCATCTAAATCTTCCTGCCTATACGAAGTTTCCTCGTAAGAGCCTAATGCCGGAGTCAGCGCAACACATTTGAAATGCAAATCATCAAGCATATGATTAACGATTCTTGTCACATCCGTGATTCCCTTCGCCACAGTCGCTCTTGGAATCAGACCTGAATTATCCACTTCATTTAAAAGAACTTTTACATTCTTCTCAAGCATATCATACGAACTTTGTCCATTTGCTGCCGGCCGATTCGCATCATGAATCTCTTTATCACCATCAATACTAATCTGCAATCCAATATCATTTTCCTTAATCAACTGTACTAATTCATCATTCAGAATTGTTCCATTGGTACTGATTACAATATAGATTTTTTTGTCATATTCCACCTCAAGTTCTTTGCATCGTTTCACCATATATTTGACTAATGGAATATTTGTTAATGGTTCTCCACCAAATAGGTTTATATTAAGTACTTTCGACGTTTTGGCCTGATTTACAAACCAGTTCAACGTTTTATCGGCCATTTCCTGGCTCATAATATCACGCTCGCCGTTATAACTTCCGGATGCCGCAAAACAATACCTACATCTTAAATTACAGTTATGGGAGACATTTACAACCAAATTTATAACTTCTTTGTCCTGTTCAATTGCAATCTCTTTGTATTTCGGTTCTTCTTCACAAATAAATCCGAATGTTTTGAGATTTTCTAATGCCTCCTGAATCTGCTTATTTTCGTATTTATCTTGAATTTCTTCAGCAGTAGTCCCGGCATCACTAAGGTAATCAGCGATATCACAATATACATCTTCTACTGAATAAAAATCCGAGTTATTAACATCCAGTAAAATATTTATACCATTATGTGAAAAGTGGTAATTATCAACAAAAAATTTATTACTTTTTAATTCCTTTAATGTGTCTCGCATTCTTTCCTCCTGCTTTTTATGGACAGAACGGTACGGTAACCGCTCTGCCCTTTATAAAATGGTCATTGTCAAGCACGTTTATATATGTAGGGTCTTCGTATCAACTAAATACATGCAACAGCTCCTGAATCACAACCACTGTTTACATTAGGATCAATGTTTTTATATTCCTCTGTGTTTACCTTCGTCATTATTCTCACCTCCAATCCATCAATTCAAAACAAAAAAACTACTTTTTAAAAATATTACCTTTTGGCTCTCCAATGAATCATTTTATTTATAACAATTAAGTCCTTTATTATTAACTTAATTGTTGTTAATATCATATCAAATACCTAACTCAATTCAATGCAATACGAATATTACGGTATTCACAACGATTATTTAGAATTTTCTATTCATTTATTGTCTTCAAAATCATCTGAACTGGTGTATATTCTATTTCCTTAAACCCTATTTCCTTACTTACCGATAATCCCTTTTTTGTCACCTCCATGTTCAATAACTCAACGCCCTTTTTCTTTGCATATTCAGCCGACATTTTTAAAAGTGAACCTGCTAAACCAAGTTTTCGGTACTTAGATTTTGTATATCCATTAATCGGAACCCCTGCGGTTCCTTCCGGAAAATCAGGATGTGGCAGCCGGTAATAATACGCTGTAAAACTGGTTGAAACTATTTCCCCCTTGTACTCTGCTATAAAAGCATCTATATCTGCATTTAAGTGCTTATTAAAAAAGTCTGCTAATTTATGCTCCAATCCAGAAGCTCCATTAACTACCTCTTCGCCCAAATCTTCTTTTAGATATGCAATTCTCATATTTACCAGCTGTTCAATATCTGCCTTATCTGCCTTTCTTAAAATAATATCCTTCATTTTAACTGATTCCTCCCCTTGCAAGCTCTATCCCTAAATGCAGCGCTTCAAGCGCATCACTGCGTATAACCCCTGTAAATCGTTTTACAATCGTCTTTTCGATATCTTTACTGGAAATAATATATCTATCGCCAGCAAAGACAATTCCCAACATTATAATATTGGTATTCTTTTTAGTCTCTTTTTTCTCCCATTTGTTTCCCAGATCATAATACCTGATGTTAATATCAGACCTGATCGGTATCTTAGAAACTATGGCTCTGCTCATCAAATCATCTGGGGCTTCTACAAATCCATATTGTTTTAGATAATTCTGGTATCGAAGTGCTTCCAATGAATCCATGGAAATCACCTCATCTACTTTTCCTATTGGAATAAACGGACTATATATTTTTTCTCCAATTCGTACATGACTTAAAACGCTTCCACCTCTTTGTGCCATTCCTATGGTTTCTGCACTTCGCGCTTCATATCCTTTATCCAAAGCCGTTTCCAATATTAATTTAGAACAAGTAATAACTCCCTGTCCTCCAATGCCTGCAACTATAAATTCATTCATTCTTACCTCCAGTACATACGATCGCTTTTCGCTTGCATATTGAGGCACAAAGACCGCACCCATTACATTCCGTTTCCTCAATTTTCGGGATACCATCACTCATACGCATTGCCGGGCACCCCAGTTCCTTAACACAATGCCCACATCCATTACAGATACGCTTATCTAAGAGTACTTTATATTTGGAATTTTGTTTTATCTTACAGGGTGAACGAAATACAATTACCCTTATCCCGTCTAACTCTGCCATTTCTTTTACAATTCTTATACTCGCTTGAAGGTCAAAGGGTGATACTACAGATACATTTGAGACACCTAATCCAAAAAGAACCTGCTCTATTTTGATGATTTGAGGTAATTCACACATAATTGGCCCTGTTTCAGGCGTTGGTTGACCGCCGGTCATGGCCGTTGATGAATTATCTAAGATAATTATCATCAAATTTCCATTGTTATATATTCCATTAAGTACGCCTTGAATTCCTGTATGAAAGAAAGTCGAATCACCGATAAATGAAATAACCGTATCTTTTGGATTGACCTTTTGTAATCCAAGCCCAATCGTAATTCCGGCTCCCATGCACAAACATGTATCTACCATATTTAGCGGTTCTGCTTTACCCAATGTATAACACCCAATATCACCGCAAAATATAGCCTTACGACCTTTCATTGCTTGTTTAACTGCATAAAAAGCAGCACGATGGGAACAGCCTGCACATAATGTTGCCTTTTTTACTTCAATAATTTCACTGGTATCGGATTCACTTACCGAAATTTCTGGAAGCTTAAAAACCTTTTGAAATAGATGAATAATTTCGTCAATCGTATTCTCACCGGCAACTTTCACATCTTTAGAAAGCTTTCCATATATCCGATGTGTAGACATACCTGCTTTCCCATATAAATAATAAATATAGCGTTCAACTACAGCATCTAATTCTTCAATAACAACAACACGCTCTACCTTGCCAAGAAGTGAAATTATACTATGTTCTGGCAAAGGAATGGTCGCAGCTTCCAGTAAAATATATTGCTCTTCCTGCAGATGCAAATAGTCTATTGCCTCCCTTGCATAAGCGTAATTTACACCAGAAGCAATAATAAGGATATTACCGGTACCATGTGGCTTATAATATGGAAGCAAATCAAAGTCTTTCTTCAAGTCATCAAATCTTTTTTCCACTTTAATATGATTTAAATAGGATAACGCAGGAAAACATACCCATTTATTATTCTTCTCAAATCCTTTTTCCATTGTAGTCAAATTAACTTTTTTCCGATATATCCCTGCATAACTATGGCATACTCTTGTTGTTGGCCGCAGAATAACCGGTGTACTATATTTTTCGGATATATTAAATGCTTCTTGCGTCATAAGATACGCTTCTTCCGGTGAAGACGGATCTAATAATGGAAGTTTGGAATAGATAGCAAAGTTTCTAGTATCTTGTTCTGTTTGTGAAGATATGGGGCCCGGATCATCTGCAACTACTAAGACCAATCCTCCCTTGACCCCTATATAGGATAAATTCATAGCAGGATCCGAGCAGGCGTTTAATCCTACCTGTTTCATTGTGACAAGACACCTATAACCAGAATATGCCGCTCCTGCTGCCACCTCAAGTGCTACTTTTTCGTTTACTGACCATTCCACATAAATATCATCCGTTTTATTTTTATAAACCGCTTCAACCACTTCCGTAGAAGGGGTACCTGGATATCCACAAACAAATGTAACTCCCGCGTCAATAGCCGCCAAAGCAATTGCTTGATTTCCCATCATAAGTTCCTTTTGCATGTTTAATCTCCTTAGATTCCTACCTGCTCTCCAATCCCTTTCTGGTCCGTTTAACTACATAGCCACGTCCTTTCACATTCTCCGCCATTGTCAATATTAAAAATACATCCTCGCCTTGTGAAAAACGGCTGTTTGCGTAAAAGAAAGAATACCCATGGCCTTCCACTTTGAACTTGAAAAGCCGGGCAATTCGCCTGGCCATAATTATTTTAATTAAATTAATAAAGTGGAAACAGATATGGTCTTCATTGGCTTAAATCCAAATTCTTCGTAAAAGGGCATAGCATTTTCGGGAATTTCCATTTCTAACATTTCTACTCCCCGTTTCTCAGCATGCTTTATTAAAACCTCAAACAAAGCTTTTGACAATCCCTTATTTCTGTACTGAGGCTTCGTATAATTATTAATGGGAATTCCAATCTTTCCATTTACAAGTCCCGGCTCTGGCATCTTGTCATAATAGAGCATAAAACACATTGACAAAATCTCTCCATTTAATTCTGCCACAAAAGTATCCATATCCTTATCAAAATGCTCTTCCAAAAAGAGGTTTAGTCTTTTATTGAAGTCTTTAGATTTTTCTATTGGCTCTACGGAGGACACCTCACTTAAAAACTGCATCCGAATATCAACTAATTGAGGAATATCTGAGGGAATTGCTTTTCTAAGAGTTATATTCTTTTCTACTTTATCTGCCCATTTATCACAAACCGAATTACCTCCCAGCATTAAATGAATTGCCGAATATCCACTTGCTTTAAATCCTAACGCTTTGTATCTCAGCAGGTCCTTTTCTGCAACTCCAATTTCATATACTTCTGCTCCCTGTTTCTTCGCATTTTCCATTGATTCTTCGCACAAAGTTTTTTTTAATTCTTTATTTTCATACAAAGGCTCTATATAAGCAAATAACAGATAAGCACATTTATTATTTCTAGAATTCATACGCGGAAATAGTGTCAAATATGATGTTCCGAGAGCGGCTATTATTCTGCCATCTAATTCCGCAAGAAAAACATCTAAATTATTATTTAGATATTTGCGGAAAAAGGCTTCTATTTTTAAATTTAAGTCTATGTATTTTTTAACCTGACCTTCTCCCTGCTCCTTATACAAAAAATCCATACTCATTTGGACCAATTTTAAGATATCGAAACAGTCTGCCTTTCTTATAACTATATTTTTTTTCATTTTACATACCTCCCCTATCTAATTGTAATTTGAGGTTCATGCTTAAGTCTTTGAATAAAATTATTTTTTTCGTTATAATACTCTATTGCTTCTAACGCCATATTTTCCGGAATCCTAAATGACCTTTTTAAAAATCCCCCGCAATAACCACACGTTTCACATTGTTGATCACATACAACCTTATTGTTATAATATCCCTCTACATAGCCATTTAAGGCTTTGTTATCAATGTATGGCTGATTCTCCGTATCATAGGGGGCAAATATATGAAGTAAGTCTAATAAATTACCATCAAAACTTTCATTAATATATGCCTTAAGTAGCCTCATCATATTTCCATGCTGCATGAATTCTCTTCCTTCTACCTTAAAATACTTAATTCCCATATTTTCATACAGATGTAAATCCTCTGGTCTTATCCAATTAAGATTTAGATACGCTTGAAGATCTTGGGATTTTTGTACTCCGCAGTTCATAAAAAAATAGCTTTCGGCTCTGTTACTATTGTCATGAGCTGTTTGATTGTAATGAAATGTTTTATATGGACAATCTTTCACGCACTTGTCATTAATTATAATTTCTATTTTATCCGCACCTAGTTCTGCCATATTGCGCAGAATTTTAAAATTTTTAGTCAGATCAGGATCCACAACGATGCGCTCCACACCAATTTTTTTATAATGCTTCATTCTTTTTACTGAATTTATTTGGCATATTGCAGAAGCCTTTATATTCATATCAGGTGCAATACTTTTTACCAATTCAATCATTGCAGGTGTTGCTAACGTTAAATTTTTAACTCCTATATTTTGCAAGTCAATAAGAAGCCTTCTGATTTCTTGTATACCTTCATCAGTAAACTCATAATTTCCAAAGCAAGAAGCATTTAACGTATAGTTAAATTCAATCCTATTCTTACTTGAAAACTCAACATATTTTTCCAAATCTTTCATACATATTTGTGGTAGGGTACTTTTTGCTCTTCCTGACATGTGCATATACCCTTCTGTGAGTTGTCCATATGTCTCTCTTATTTTTATATTGTTATGACTTTGGTTCAATTCTTTGTATTCCAATATGGTTTTCTCCTTAAAATCTGCCGGTACACTAAACACTTTCATTCAAACATACCCTCTTTCTTCTTTAATCTTTTATGCATAAATCATATTGGTTCGTTAATATCAATACACTTTAAATCTGTTGTTTTCAATGTCAAATGATTCATTAGGTATGCAGATTGATTAATTTGTCCAAAAATATATCATTCTAAATTTATTATTGCATTTCAGCTTTGTATCAGTTATCCTACACATATAGAACTTCATAATATAAAAAGTATGAACATAAAAAGAAAGGCTGATGAATGAGAAACAATACAATAACATTTTTTATCCCCATATTATGTTTGCTTAGTATATGGCTAACGGCTTGTGGAAGAACGACGGGAGTGAGCATGGACGTTATGGCAGATGAACCTAAGGTGATTTTAGATGGTAGCAAAGGTGACATCCAAATACAAAATGAGGATAATTCTTCCCATTCTGATGACAACAACGATTTGGTAAGCTCTGCGGCAAATTCTGACGAAATAAGTGAAATTGAGGAAGAAATTTTTAAAACGGAAGAAGCAAGGAGTAAAAGTAAATATTGGAATGAGGTTGTCGCTTGGGATGAGAAGAATTTAAGAACTGGAATGGATCGAGTATTTGAACCAATACTAAATTCTGACAGTCAATATTATGACAGAGGTGAACTTGAAGGTTTTCCGAAGGTAATTCTTTATTTGGCAAAAAACGAGATCTATGCGAGACATGGTTATATATTCATGGATGAAGAATTAGGAAATTATTTTAAGGGGCAGGTTTGGTATACGCCGACTGTCAAAGCATCAGATTTTAGGGATGATGTATTTAATGAATATGAGACAGCAAATCTTCGAGTGCTAGTGGATATATTATCAGCACTGGAATAATGGCGGTTTTGAAAAAGTAAATTATTTTATCAAGGTTAAAGGTCATTATCTAAGTAATAAACTTAGATAGTGACCTTTTTAAGTAATGCAGTTTACAAATCTGATCTTTCCTCTTTTTATTAGTTGAATGCGCATTCAAAACGTATAACTAAAAAGGAGAAAAGCTATGTTAATGAAAAAGGGAGATTCAGGTAACAACGTTAAATGCTTACAGCAGGGATTACGTATGGTGTGCATTAATCCCAATGGAACGGATGGTGTGTATGGAAGTGGTACAGAGAGTGCAGTTATAAGATTCCAAAATAAGAACGGGATAACAGCTACAGGAATCGTTAATGATTCCACTTGGAATGTGTTGTGTGAGCAGATTATGCCCATACAGAAGGGGTTAAAAAATGCCGGGTACGACATTGGCACGATTGATGGTATTGCGGGAGCGAAAACCTATAACAGCGTGCTGAATTTTCAGAGCAGTCATGGTTTAACCCCAGATGGTATGGTTGGATCCGGAACCATGAAATTGCTTTTTCCTGATAACCAGAACACGGCTTCGTATGTATTATCAAGAGGATCCAAGGGCGAAAATGTTAAAAAAGCACAGCTGAGATTAATTGCTTTGGGATATTCCTGCGGTGCCGCAGGGGCAGATGGCCAATTTGGAAGTGGAACGTACTACGCAGTGGTAGCATTCCAGAAGCAGAACGAACTGACACAGGATGGAGTAATTGGAGCCAATACCTCGAAGAAGCTATTTTCAGCTGATGCGGTGCCCTATTCCTCATCAACGTTACTTAAAAAGGGGATGTCTGGAGAGCAGGTGCGTGAACTGCAGGAGAGATTAATTGAACTGGGATATTCCTGTGGGGCTTCTGGTGCCGATGGATTTTTTGGAAATGCCACATATTACGCAGTAATTAGCTTCCAAAAGTGCAATAACATAGCACAAGACGGCATTGCTGGTCCGGAAACTTTGAAAAAGATTTATTCTGAATATGCAATAAAATATAGTGCTCCAACTGTATTAAAAAAAGGGGATTCAGGAGAAGAAGTACGAAAGTTACAGCTGCGGCTTCTAGAATTAGGTTACAACTGTGGGATTGGAACCGCAGATGGTGTTTTTGGAAATGGAACATATAGCTCTGTGCGGGATTTCCAGAGAATAAATGGATTATCAGTTGATGGAATAGCTGGCCCGAATACCCTTGCCATGCTATATTCTGCAAGTCCAAAAGAATATAAAGCAGAAACACCAATCCCCCCTGTAATAGCAGGAACAAATGATATTGTGGAATATGCAATCCAGGTGATTTTAAGAGGTGAAGGGAATTATACTGCAATCAATGACAAAGATCCGATTAGCATTGGCATACTGCAGTGGTACCAGGAACGTGCACATGATTTATTATGCAATATCAAAGCTATGAATTCCCAGCTTGTAGAAAATTTATTAGGGAAAGGTTCTGCTTTATTTGCAGAGCTGAGCCAGGATAGATCTGTATTTAAGGGGCGCTATTTAAATGCTGATGAAAAAAAGGCATTAGTCGCTTTGTTAAATACAAAAGAAAGCCATCAGGTACAGGATGAAACGGCTAAAAGCGATGTGGGAGGATATATTGAAACCGGTAAAAGTAAAGGTATCACCAATGAAAAAGCATTGATCTATTATGCGGATCTGTATAATCAAAGCCCTAAACAGACGAACCTCATTGTAGAGAGCATTCATGGTGAGGTTTCCTTAGATAAGCTTCATCAGGCTGCAATGAACAATTCTATAATGAATCAGTATGCAAGCAGAAGGCAAAATGCGTACAATGCTGCAAATGCTTATCAAGGCAGTGTTTCTTTAGAGAACTTTGTAAATATTGCGTTGAATGAAAGTGGTACCGTAGAAAAATATGATAATATCACAAAGTACGGAGAATGGTATGGAATGAACGGGAAACCCTGGTGTGCTATGTTCGTATCATGGTGTGCTTATCAGGCCGGACTATTAGCCACTTCGAATAATGTGAATGGTATCATCCCTAAATATGCTTCCGTTGCTTTAGGAATGGAATGGTACAAAGAAAAATCACGGTTTGGAGTTAAGGGCAGTTATCTTCCGAAATATGGAGATATTCTATTCTTAAGAACAGATGCATCACATACTGCCATTGTAGTAGGTTATGATCAAAGCAGTAATAAGGTTTATACCATTGAAGGGAATTTTTCTGACAAGGTGTGCAAGGTGTGGAGATATGCAGATGATTCCAGGATTACAGGTTATGGTGTAAACGGCAGCAATTCGTACGGTTATATTCTGGAAGATGCAATTTCTGATGCCAAAGGAGATATAAGTACTATTTAGGGCACTTAATTCCATGTACAGACTGGGAGTATTTACTTAATTAACAGTAACAAAATGAGAGTGCCGCACAATAACATGAAGCCATTATGGCTACATGCCAGGAGCGGCACTCCTGCTTTTTATATTACATACGTAATAATTAAAGATTAAAGAAGCTTTTTCTTGATTCTATTTACATATTGACGGCTTATCCCTATTTTCTTTGCAATTTCACTATCAGAATAATCCAGCAGAAGATAGTTCAAGATTTTCTTTTGCATTTCATTCATACAGGTTACTTTTCTTTGCAGATCATAAAAGGTTTCAATATCCTTATATTTTTCCAAATAAACCCCTTCATCTAAATCCTTTTTATACGAATCCTCTATTTCCTCTTTTTTCAGATTTCTTTTGCACATATATGCAAACCTGAATTTTACAGCATTATTAAGATATGTAAGGCATTGACCATCTGTTTTGCACTCCGTTATATTTTTTACTGCTTCTATTATTGCTAAACACATCTCTTGCTCTGCATCAGCTGCTTCAAGGAAAAACAGTTTTCTCTTATATGATTTAATCAGCGGCTGCATCACCTCCAATAACTGCATCATAGCATCGGAATCATTTTTTGATAATTCCACTAATTTGTAAAAACATTCTTCTCCCATTTTCATCCCTACTTTCAACTTTTAAGAAGGAAGTAGGGATAAAAATGTAAACTAAAAAATCAAAAAATGGGTATTTTCATTATTGTGCCAATACACTCAAGAAAATACCCATTATACTTTTCAACTAAATCTACTAATCATGTAATCCGTATTACCTTTAAAACGCATACAGGAGTAAATATTCCCCTTTATATCAACGCTTTCCCCAGCTTTTTATAAGCAGAACGGCGCAACCATTCTGCCATTTATAAAATGATCCTTGAAAAGCACATTTTATTATGTAGGATTTCCCATCCATACTCCCTCCATTTCTACCAATAATTCTTTTCTGCAAATATCGTTCTGTAAATACACGATGTTCTGGTTTCCAAAACTTCTTTCACATATTTGTTTTATAATCGGGAAGTCTCCCCAGTTCTTGATATATACTTTTAAATATTGTAATTGTGCCCGAACCTCCGAACATTCAATGAAATATTCTCTAAGATTCTTTTCAGACAACAATATTTTAATGTTATCAATCGTTGTTTTTGTTTGCATAAATGCATCCCCGATATATACACTAGTTGTTCCTATGATGCTTGCTGTCCCAGAAACGAGCAGTATTTTTTCGTTTTCTAGTTCCACATATGTTGCACGAGAGAACTTGGGGCTGGAAGTGCCATACTGCTCCGGATACTGATAGGCCGGAACCTGTCTTGGATTTTCGATATTGTATCTGTTCGCACTTTTATGTATTGCGAGTAAAGAAATACACAGGTTACTTCCATTTGTTCCAATACCCGTTGCCGCAGGATAAACCTTCCCATTTTTTTGATAAAATTCTGAGAATGCTTCTTCCCGTCCTGCGCAAAACTCCTTATACCTCTCCTGGGCTTCTCCCTTTTCGTTTATTTCCGGAATATAGTTCCAAAAGCGAACAACGTGATAAACATCTAAATTTAATTCTAGAAAAATCTGATTGTAGGCGTTTTTAGCATTTTGCTGATGTGTCCCCATCTCATCATTCACTGTGACGGTACGAAAGCAGAAATGATCACTTTCTCCTACGCTGCAGCCCTCTACTTTCTTATAATAAACCGATTCTGTTGTATACCAGACTTCGCAGAAGTTCCCACTTACATTCTCCACTTGAATAAACTGATAAGGCAAAAACTTTGTATTTGCTTCTTTGGCAAATTCTGATTTTTCTCCATATTCAATGATTCCTAATATATTACCAGCTATTTGATCAAACATTCTATTTGCGGTAACAATTTCAACATAAAGACTCTCTCCCATAACCTGATTTCCCCATTTCCTGTAATATTATTTTTTCAAGTTCTTTTAAATCATCAATAAAACTCACGGATAAGCTGTTCCTCAATTCAACCGGAATTAATTGATATTCCGGCCATGATTGCTTTGGTAAAACAACTTTCTTAATCCCATGTTCCTGAATCGTACACAATTTTTCTTTTAATCCGCCAATTCTTAATACCCGGCCCTCTAATGATACCTCTCCGGAAAAAGCGATAGGCTGCTGGAATTTCATATTTCTTATTGTACAAAGCAACTTTACAAAGAAAGTCAAGCCAGCTGAAACTCCATCTTTGCTTATCTCTTGTTCATATATATTGATATGGAAGTCATGTTTATAAAAATAATTAGAAGGTATCTTCCATTTACTGCAATTTACTTTGAGGTAAGTGAAAACGACTTGAACAGATTCTTTCATAAGGCTCCCTATATTACCTGAAAAATCAATATTTCCTTGCCCTCTGGTGATTGCCACTTCAATTGGTAAAAGGGTTCCTCCCCATTTCGTCCAAGCCATGCCAACTCCTTGTAAACATCTTTTTTTAATTTGTTCATCAAATACATAACATCCGCTTCCCAGCATGTTAAAAATCATCTTATTGGTAATAGCTATGTTCTTATCCTTTTCATATTTATTTTCATAATAAATGACTTCATATAAGTTTCGAATCAATACTGATAAATAATTGATCCCAGCTTCTTTTGTATAATGTTTTATAAGTATTTCAATAGTATTATCTGGCAAATGTACATTTTCTAAATTCCACCTTTTTTGACACTTTTCAATAATAGTTTTAGCATACAAAACTTTTTCCTGCATGGATAAACAACCATAAAGAAACACCCGGAACTCAGCATTTAACGCTGTGTTTGTCCCGAGAATAGCATTGGAAGAAAATACAAATATTGCACCTGATAAATCCCCCGTCATGTTAAGTGCTTTAATAAAACGGCTAACTGTATTAGGATACATACCATTTTTTACCGCCGTATTTTCAATATAAAATAAAGCATTATTTTTATCTCCATATGTATCCGGGAAACTGGTATTTCCATCAAAGTCCGGATAATCTATAGAAATAAATTCCCGGCCAATTGCTTTGCTTATCTGTTTTATTAATTTTCCTTTCCCGATTCCGGCTGGTCCATTTATTCCTATAAAGTGATTTTCACCTAATGTGTGACACATTTTTATATATTGATAAATGTCTATACCCCATTGCATACCTACCAAAGGATTTTCGTGCTCCATAATTTAATTCACTCCATAACGTTTTTTATAACGATAATATATCCTTAACATTTTTTCCATGAGTGAAGCACAATTGGGGGTTCTAATTGAATAATCTGGAAGCTGGGACACGTTTGACAGACAAAACGAAAAAAGATATAATATATTACAGACGTAATAAAAATGGAGGAATGGATATGACAAAAATATCAGATGCAGAATACGAAGTTATGAAGATCATATGGAAATATTCACCGATTAACACCAATGATGTGACCGAAAAACTTTTAGCCACTACAGCTTGGACTCCAGAAACAATTCATACCCTATTAAATCGTTTAGTTAAGAAAAAAGCCATCACATATAGCAAAGAAAGCCGTGTTTTCGTTTATACTCCCCTCATAACTCAAAAGGAATATCTGGAACACAAAAGCAGTACTTTTCTCAGACAGTATTTTGATGGTAATCTGTCGGCACTTATGGCCAATTACATGCATAGTGAAAAGATTTCAGATGAGCAGTTAAAAGCTTTAAAAAAATTGTTCACCTCTCCAGAGGAAAGGGGGAAATAAATATGTTTGCGATAAACTTTATAAAATGCAACATAATACTCACATGCATAATAGGCATTGTTTACTTCTTAGTATATATATTTAAAAAATATTTATCGCCTGGATTTCACTACAATTTAGGCTTAGTAATGCTGATTACACTGCTGCTTCCTTTTATTCCCCTGCATAATACAAATGCGAATATTTTTGAGTCTTATTTTGAATCCGGGGAGTCCCAGGAAAGGCTGCTTCAAGGCGAGCGCCATAATGCTTCAGAGGATAATTTAAATTTACTCTCTGATAATTCCGAAGGTATGTCTCAAATGAATTGGAAGTTTATAGGCAACCTATTACTCCTCATATGGATTTTAGGTATGATCTATACCTTTTTTAAAGCCGGATATACGAATTATAAAATTTATTTATTAAATAAATACGCTCTTCCTAATCAAAACGCTTCGATCAACCAGCTTTTAGAACAATGTTTAAAAGAAATGGGAATTAATAAAAAGATACCCTTAAAGATTGCTTCTTTAAATACTCCTGGCATAGTCGGCATAATCAACCCTTGTATTTTACTCCCAAGACATACTTTAGAAGCAATCCCTTTAAGTGATCTAAGATTTATAATCCTTCATGAATTGCAGCATTACCGCCATAAGGACATATTAATCAACTGCTTTATCTGCCTGATTCAAATTTTGTATTGGTTCAATCCAGCTATTAACTGGTTTCTGAAAGAACTACGCCAGGTGCAGGAGGTCTCCTGTGACACTTCTGTTCTGAGCAAAATTGAATCTCATGCTTATTCTGACTATGGGAATGCTTTGATCAACTTTGCGGAATTAGTCTCAAAACAAACGTTTTCAGCGATATACAATATTGGCGGTTCCTATCAGCAGATCAGACGACGAAGTCTGGCTATCGTACATTACAAAAAATACACCTCTTTTCATAGGCTAAAAGATTTTATCCTGGTTTCTTGTGTAGCAGCATTCATCTTTTGCATCACACCATCTGTGAATCTTTTAGCGGCAACTCATGATACCGCCAGTTTAAAAGAACTGAATTATAAAACGGTGGATCTATCCTCCTATTTTTCAGGCTATGCCGGCAGCTTTGTGCTGTACAATGTCCAAAATGATACCTACTCCCTTTATAATGCAGACAAATGCGTAGTCCGTACATCACCGGATTCTACATACAAGATATATAGTGCACTTGCAGCATTAGAAAACCATATAATAACACCGGGCAGCAACGTACAGGCGTGGTCCGGGGAACATTACAGCCATAATAACTGGAATCAAAATCAAACGTTAAAAAGTGCAATGGCAAAATCAGTGAACTGGTATTTTCAGAATCTGGATGTAAATGTCGGTTATTCCCGCCTGCAAAGTTTCTTTGACATGATTTCTTATGGAAATAAGGATCTTTCAGGAGGTATCTCCAACTATTGGATTGAATCATCACTCCTAATATCTCCCCTGGAACAGGTACAACTTTTAACTGATTTTCAAAAAAACACCTGGGGATTTGATACTCAAAATGTCGCTGCAGTAAAAAACTCTATATTTATTTCTGATTCTCAAGGTAATAAACTCTTTGGGAAGACAGGAACCGGTAATGTTAACGGTAAATTCATAAATGGCTGGTTTGTCGGTTATGTTGAAACCAGCAGTACAACTTATGTATTTGCATCAAATATTCAAGGCACCGATCATTGCGATGGTGCCACTGCTGCTAAAATTTCTTTAAATATATTATCCGATTTGAAGATTTATTAAATAACGCCCAAAATCGAAATAGGCCGGTTCAGCCCCAGACCAGCCTATTTTTTAATACAATTCCCTTTTTGATCATACCTCTTTAAAATATTTCAAAATGGGCTGAAACTGCAAAATTATTTTCTGTGTATTTAAAGCTGCTCACACTGCTTTCCAACCACAATACAGAGAAACATGTATCACTATTAACCAAATATACTTCCGTCCCTTCTGCGTTTACCTGTAAATACAGAGGGGCCTTTCGGTTTCCAATGCAGGGAAACAATCCATCTTGATATAATACTGACGGTTCTGCCTCAAATAATTTTATCTTATTCGCAAGAACCATTGTCTCCGCATCAATGATATAAAGATAATTCGGGTATCCTGTCACTGCCAAAAACGGCTTTTCATTGTAATAGAAAATTTTATGAGTTGTTATCCGGTTAAATTCGGAATCCGTGAAGCAGCCTAAATTTACAACAATGCCATCGGTATATCGATATTTCACAATCATTCCAGGGCCGTGAAGTACCATACTGCCCTTAAACTTTGACATGTTATGACAGCTCACATAAAAAACAGACTGGTCATCCCGGTCAAATTCCACATGAGCCGGTGTATATAGCGGCGGTTCCATAATCAGTGATTTCTCTTTTTGCATATCCCAAAGAAAAATTTTTCCTTTGGGAAAATCAGCATTATTATACTCAATCCGTACTGCTTCATTATCCAAACCAGGCATATCACTGACATCAAGATTTACAGAAATATTCATATCCAAAGATACCAAAAATCTTTCCTTGGAGTATCCTACCTGATGCATATTATCAATCAAACCTTTTTCAATATGTTTCTGCTCTTGAAACCTTCGCCTTTCCACATCGTATTCTAAATAGTCAAACCCCATTTCAGTCTTTTTACCATTATAAATATCAGCACGTTCATCAGAGGAATTGACAGATAAATAAATCAAATTATCATCTCTATTTCCAATGGAAGAAGCACTGAATATGGTATCAGTGGGATCTTTATATGTAATCGCACGAGTTTCAAGAGAATTCACATTAATTTCTCTAAAATAAGGGGCCTGAAGCATAAACGACAGCATTCTATCCCCTACCTTATAGCAACTATGGGGATTGATCAAGTACGGAAGAAATTGCTCAGTTTTCTGAGCTCCATAGGGCAGCTTACCCTTTGGAAACTGGCGTTCAATCATTTTCACCAGGTGTTCCTGTTCTTTTGTATTATCAACGAGGATTTCTTTCGTTTCCTTTTTTTCCAAGTCAATAATATAGTACGCTTCAAAAAAGTTGCTATTAAGCAATCCTGCAACAAAAAGCTTGCTCTTCTCCATTGTCTTTCCCCCTTAATTCAAGCGTTTGCTTGATTTCCCATCATAAGTTTTATTTAATATACAAAAAATGATTTACATGTCTTGTTTAATTACCTTCTTTAATAATAGACTGGCCCTATGATAAAATATTAGGTGCAGAAAAGAAAGAAGGCACTGACCATGAAAAGATATTTTAATCGGCTGAAAAAAACAGCAACAATTATTGGGTCAATTATATTAGCTATCTCCTGGAATCTTTGAAATCCTGTATTGGTAAGCTGGAATACGCTGCAACCCGTCTCCAGCGATCTGATTAGAAAGATACTTTATACTTCCATCTTGAAACAATCTCACTGTAATCTTATGAGTGAGTGCATCATCATTGTCAGATGCTTCACATACAGCATCCACCGTCAAGGTTAATGTTCCATCCGCATTGTTCCCTATTTCTGTTACTTCGGGATATGAAAAATTAAAAGCATTGGGAGAATAATTACCGCATCCTAATCGATCCCACTCATACACTTTATTCTTTTTATTATAAACGGCATACTCTTCCAGCTGCTCTCTGGATACCGGCAGGTACTCCGTCATAAGATCTTCAAACATATCTCTTGGTATTCCACAGGAATACTGTTCAAAAGGTAACTTATCCCCATACTTTATGAAATAAAGAGATTCAAACAGTCCAGTATAATCCAAATGTTCCATGTGTTCCTCATCCCAATTTGAACATAGCATATTATTTCCCTGATAACTGACAGGCACCAGATATTTTTCAGTCATCTCTTGATATTTGCTATTAAACGGCTTTACTCTAATTAACATATTTCCATTCATAATTTCCGTTACCTCGGGATACTCCGGTACACAATATGCGAAGCGGAACCAGCCTTTTTCTGTATAACTCCATTCTTTTATCCGTGTATAAGATGTAGCCGTAATTGAAATCAACATATTTTTGTTCCATACAGCATTTGTATATAACGAATACATATCCTTACCATCAAATATAAATTTCTGCCTTGCAATGCCTCCATTTGTCAGTACTCTATATACAACAATCTCCGACTTTATCCCACTGGAACTATGGTTTAAAAACTGTTCCATTTTTTTATGATTTGCCATGCCATATTTATTTCCACTATCCGAAACAGGGATTCCTGCAGCAGCTATGGCATCATACATTTGTTTCACAGTTTCCTCGGGAATCGTAATGTTTATTGAATTTCCTTTATCTGAATTTTCATATATTTTGTATACAATCCCCATGACTTTTTCGCATTCTTTTTCCGATTCCCTTTTGTCTTTTTCATTTATTGGGAGGTCATACCCTTTCTCATATAACTCTTTCTGGGATAAACTTTCCCCCTCTTTGTTATTGGATAGATTGTATTTTAGCATCATACTCAATACAATACATAAAACTATCAAAATCCCCCTTATTATTTTACGCTCTTTTTCTATCGACCATTTCAATTCTTTCATCCTGATACCTCATAATCTTTTACCCTCTCTTTCTCTGTCGTTTCTTCTCTTAACTATTACAAGCATAATATTTATACTTAGGCGTCTTTCACCACCCTTCTGCGTTTACATTCCATCTGCTTTAAAGTAAGCATCTAAGTTAAATGGTGCTTTTTGCTCAATTTTCATGATATTATTATTTTCATCTATTATTTTATTAATAGTATCAGAAATCCCATCACTGTTTTGAATAATCAATATCCTTTTTCTCACATAAATAAGGATAAAAACATCATAAAAAATAATATAGGTTATCTCTTTATAGCCATATACAACTTCTCTATAAATCAAATGCTCTTTCTCCAGTTCCATTGAAAATGGAGTACCATATTTTTTACGAATTACTTCCTGCAGCCTCTTTCTGTTCCAATTTCTAAACCATAATAAAAAAATTGCATAAACCGTGGCCCCGGCGGCGGTAAAAAAGCATACCTTCATAAAATTTGTAATGGCATTTTCAAGTAAATAGAATAAGATTGTGCAAAGATATAATACCGATATTACCCCATATAACAGCTTCATACTCTTTTTACCATATTGAATCATTTTGCCTTTTGTACCGGTTCTTACACGAAACAGTACCTCTAACTTAGCTAAAGTATCTGCTGTAAAAGCTTGAGTAAATTTCATAAAGAAACCCTCCTACTTCTATATATTACGCCCGTAATACTTGTCCGTCAAGGAAAAATCCATTTTATGCAGTAAAGTACAGCGCAACATTCATATATACCAGAATATTGCGCTGTATTTAAATTATGCAAGCACTAAAAATCCCCCACTAGCTAAGAATTCCAATAAGGCGCCGACTCCTGTACTGGCGACAAGACAAATTACTGCAACAATCGCTACAACAGCAACGGTCTTTAAAGCAACAGCAGCAAATTCTTTTGCATCAAACTGATCATTGCTATCATTATTGATCGTAATTTTAAATTCTATTTGTACGGTAATTCCAGCTTCCAAACCCGGAACTTCCGGCAGCAAGTCTTCGGAACTAACGCTAATTGTAACTTTTATCTGTTTGGGTGTCAAAAAATCATATCCAAATGAAATGTTACCCGATTTAACTGATAATGCAATGCTAGTCAAAACATTGCTGAAATCAGCCCCATTTCCAAGTTCACCAAGATCAATATCGGACGTTATCTCACTGATTTGATCCTGACATCCCATGGTTAAACTACCTGAATTATCAATGCCGACTTTAATATTGTAATCTGTTTCTGCCACAGTTTTCATTTCTTGTGAGTACGCTGCCGTGATTGTAACCACACTTTTTCCAACTGTATAGGTATCAAGCAAAATTTTTTTATTGTAGGTAATGCCCACTTCCAACGCTTTGTTCATATAGCCAAGTGGATCTAATACATCATAGATATACTGATTTCTTGCAATTTCCAATAGAGCTTCCCTATTTTCCTTTTGAAGTTCTTCGTCTGTTTTCTGTTTTACTTTATCGAAGCCGAAAACCCCTGAATCCCTTCCCGAATATGCATCTTTATCAATTGGAAAAGAAGGTGAAGAGGTAAATTGCTGCTCGTTAAACTGATCAAAAGCCCAGTTAGAGGGAATCGGGAAGCCTAAATTGCAGCTGAATCCGGTTGACATATCTGCCACAAACGAAGTTTTCGCCAATCCCTGTTCATTTATCTTCGTACAAACATAACGGGGAGCATAAATACCCACCTTGTATTTCTTACTGTTTTTTGCACTATTAAAGAAAAGGTTAATGCGTCTAAAATACGGGATAATGAATGTAGTAATCTGGTATTCGTAGCAATCAAAGTCCACCGCAAAATAAATTGTGGTATTTTCCGGAATCCCGATTCTTTCAGCTGCTAAAACTGCTGTTTGCGCATCAATCGATCCCTGTGATGGATTCTGAAAATACTTAAGATAGTATCCTCCATCTTGATAAATCGGAAATACATTAAGTCCAGCCGCTTCAATAAAGCCAATCTCTTCAAGAGTTAAATACTTAGGAATGTGCTCAATCCCAACAGAACCCGTAAGGTAGCGTCCAACATGAGTATAGCCAGCATTTTTTAAGTCAAGAGCCTGCTGCCGGTTTAACACAGTGGCACAATCACAGGCCTTGGCTTTTCTTCCAGTATCCCCTTTACTTGTCAGCAGTGACTTCATAGTAGAAACATTGACTTCCCCCTCTGTTACAAGCCCAATTCCCGTTAGACCATAAAATTCCTGGAAAGCTTTAACCTCGCTTCTAGTTATGTTTTCAAAGATTCCGTCAAACCTTCTCGGATCATAACCGTTAAAATATAGCCCATACTGAACTAATTTATTAAATGGTACATACGCGGAGGAATTCTGCCCCGATTTAAGGCTCCCAGGAAACGCTTTTGTAGTTGCATCTCCAAAATTTACAGAATTTAAATCTGTAATCAGATTTGTCGTAACTCCTTCAGCCGCCTGAAGTGCACCTACCAATGACAAAGCTGTCTGCCTTGAAACCACTCCGTCACAAGGCCCAACGCCAATAATATCCGACCAGTCGCTATTTAACTGCTGCTGAATCAATCGTGTGGTACTGTCACCTCTAAACACCTTTTGAAACCAATTCATTGAAAGAAGTCCTGTCCAAACTTTCCAGTCAATTCTGCCTGTTACTGTAAGTCCTGCATCAGCCTGCATTTTTCTAACTGCTGAAACGCCTGTAGTATAATAAATACCTGTAATACCGCCGGCATTGTACCCTTTACAAAACAATGCGCACTGAATGAGACATACATTAATATTACTTTCATCATCAGGATTCATTTTTTCAATCACTGATAAACTTTTCATTTTGTTAATCGTAATCGGTCCCACTGTACCCGTAATACTGGAAATTCCATTCTGAATCTGAAACGCTCTAATAATTCCCTGCATTACTGCAGTACCGGTATAGCCGTCCTCATCTAATGCCACCCAGCTCGGATGACCTCCGAACATTGCGTTAAGATACTTTTGAGCTTTAATTACATTAATGTCTGCCATTTTGTTTCCTCCTGATTTTATTTATTTTATAAGCGCTTACATATAAAAAGAAGAATTTATAAGCAAAAGTGTAAACAAACTTTAAGTTTACCTTGACAAGTGCTAAAGAAGCCAGCCAGCTGACAGGAATTAAGCAGGCTGGCTTTCGGTTACAAACCACATGGCAGATACATCAATGTTATTACAACAATCATACATATGTTGTGTATTTTACACCTTTGTGTGATATTGTCGGATTTACATTTCCTGTTCCCACAGCTAAAATGAAACTATCAGATAAACCAGTGAAACACCAATAGGGAGGAGAGAATCACATGAAGAAAACAGCAAAAATATCAGCAGTCTTATTAGCCATGGCACTGGCAGCCACCGGCTGCAGCTCCGGGAAACAGGCCGATCATAAAGCACCGGCAGATACCGGAAAAACCGAAGCCGCCAGTCAGGCACCAGGGGAGGAAGAGCCTGTTTTGGTCGTCTATACCGCCCGCGGGGAATCCTTAAACAATGCCGTGATTCCGGAATTTGAAAAGGACACCGGAATTAAAGTCGAGGTGGTGGTCGCCGGCACCGGAGAGCTTTTAAAGAGAGCTCAGTCAGAAAAAGCCAATCCTCTTGGCGATATCTTCTGGGTCGCTGACCAGACCATGTTATCCGCATCCAAAGACTTATTCATGGAATATGTATCAGCCGAAGATGCCAACATGATCGATGCCTTTAAAAATACTACCGGTTACTTTACCCCTGCATTTGCAGATCCTACTGTTATGATCGTAAACAAAGACTTAAAAGGCGATATGAAAATTGATGGATTCGAAGATTTATTAAATCCGGAATTAAAAGGAAAAATCGCATTTGGCGATCCTGTAAACTCCAGTTCCGCATTCCAGTCATTGCTGGCTATGCTCTACGGCATGGGCAAAGACGGCGATCCCCTTTCAGACGAAGCATGGGCCTATGTAGACAAGTTCATCGCCAACTTAGACGGCAAAATGAGCAACAGCTCCAGCCAGGTATACAAAGGCGTGGCTGAAGGCGAATACGTAGTAGGTCTGACCTGGGAAGATCCTGCTGCCAACTATGTCAAGGAAGGTGCCGCAGTAGAAGTTGTATTCCCGGTAGAAGGAGCCATCTTCCCCGGGGAATCCGTACAGATTCTAAAAGACTGCAAGCATCCGGAAAATGCAAAGAAATTTGTTGATTACATGCTGTCTGAGAAGATCCAGAATGCAGTCGGTTCCACACTGACCGTAAGACCTTTAAGGAAAGACGCCACTCTGGCTGATTATATGAAGCCTCAAAGTGAGATTAAATTATTTGATAACTATGATGAGGGATGGGTAGCGGAGCATAAATTAGAAATCACTAATCGGTTCAGTGAGCACATGGAAACATCCATGGATTAACAAACTGCATCAAGCAAAACAAAAGACTGCCTGGGACTCAGTCAGGGGCAGTCTTTTTGTACCAAAAAATATGGAATATACCAGGAGAAATAAACTATGGGCGTAGCAATCAGTATAGAAAATGCAATAAAACGATTTGGAAAAGACACCATTATCAATGGATTATCACTGGACATTAAACCCGGGGAATTCTTCACCCTACTGGGACCATCCGGCTGCGGCAAGACAACCCTGCTTCGGATGATCATCGGCTTTAACAGCATTGAGGGCGGCGAAATCAAGGTAGACCAGAAAGTAATCAACAACATCCCCACCAACAAACGAAACATGGGCATGGTCTTCCAGAACTATGCCATTTTCCCTCACATGACAGTTAAGGATAATGTGGCCTTTGGACTGAAAAACAGAAAAATACCTGCATCACAAATCGAGGCCCAGGTGGATGAAATCCTGAAAGTCGTAAAAATCGACCATTTAAAAAACCGTATGCCCGCCAAGCTGTCCGGCGGTCAGCAGCAGCGTGTCGCCTTAGCACGGGCAATCGTCATCCATCCCGAAGTTCTCCTGATGGATCAGCCACTGTCAAACCTGGATGCCAAGCTTCGTGTGGAGATGAGAAATGCGATTAAACGGATTCAGCAGCAGATAGGCATCACCACCGTTTATGTAACTCATGACCAGGAGGAGGCTCTGGCCGTATCAGACCGGATCGCAGTCATGAACGGCGGTGTCATCCAACAGATCGATACGCCTAAGAACATCTATCAGCGGCCCGCAAACTTATTTGTATCCACCTTTATCGGCTTATCCAATATCCTGTCCGGTAAAACATCGGTTAAGAACGGTGAGACTTCCATTCAGATTCAGGATTATACCGTACCCATGGATCACTTAAGCCAGGAAGCAAAAGACGGACAGAATATCAAGGTATCCATCCGCCCCGAAGAATTCATCATCAACCAGAAAGACGGTGCGGGCATCCCTGCGACAGTAAAAAGCAGTGTATTCCTTGGCATTACCACCCATTATTTTGTTACCCTGGCAGACGGTCAGGAAATCGAAGTCATCCAGAATTCCGATATCTGGGATATCATTCCGGATGGTTCTAAAATCCGTCTTGCTGTGCAGCCTCAAAAGATCAACATTTACACCGAAGACGGAAATAGAAATCTTGTAGTCAGGAGGGATCAGGTATGAGATATGCCGGCGAAAAGAAGTTCAATATCTGGATAGCTATGGCACTGGGGATTCTGGCCCTCTTTCTCATCTTTGTAGTCTATCCCTTAATTCTGATATTATATAAGAGCGTGCTTTCCGAGGATGGTTCCTTCAGTCTTGCATATTTCGGTAAATTCTTCGCCAGAAAATATTACTGGAGCACTCTGGTAAACAGTTTTAAAGTCACCATTGTTTCCACCCTGTTGGCGGCTGCTCTGGGTCTGGTCATGGCCTATGTTCTGCGGAGTGTACGAATCAGGGGAAGTAAGTATTTAAATATCCTGATCGTCATGTCCTACCTTTCTCCGCCGTTTATCGGAGCTTATGCCTGGATTCAGTTACTGGGGCGCAATGGCTTTATCACCAAGATCTTAAACAATCTGTTTCATGTAAAGTTAAACGGCATTTATGGATTTGCAGGAATTGTACTGGTCTTCTCTCTGCAATCCTTTCCACTGGTTTATATGTATATCTCAGGCGCTCTTAAAAACCTGGATAACTCCTTAAATGAAGCCGCTGAAAGCCTGGGATGCAGTGCCCTCCAGAGAGTGCTGCAAGTGATCGTGCCACTGGTCATGCCCACCATGCTTGCCAGCTCCCTCCTGGTATTTATGAGAGTGTTCTCCGACTTTGGTACTCCTATGCTGATCGGTGAAGGTTATAAAACATTTCCGGTTTTGATGTACAGCCAGTTTATGGGCGAGGTCAATACCGATGACCATTTTGCTGCTGCACTCTGTGTCATTATCATCGGCATCACCCTGCTGTTATTCTTCTTCCAGCGCTATCTTGGAAACCGCTATACTTATTCCATGACCGCACTAAAACCTATGGAAGCAGAAAACTGCACTGGTCTTAAAAATGTATTATCCCACCTGTTCGTATACCTGGTTGTTATCATGGCCATCCTTCCGCAGCTCACTGTTATCTTCACTTCCTTCCTGGCTACCGGAGGAGGAAGCGTATACACCGGAGGATTCTCTCTTGATAACTACCGGAACACACTGTTTTCAAAGAATAACAACGGCGCAATTCTCAACACTTATTTATTCGGGCTGTGTGCCATCGCTGTGGTTGTGGTACTGGGAATATTGATCTCCTACCTGACTGTACGAAAAAAATCATTTTTGACTAATATCCTTGATACGGTCACCATGTTCCCATACATCATACCAGGCTCTGTACTGGGTATCTCATTTTTATATGCATTTAACACAAAACCGTTTCTCCTCAGCGGCACCGCACTCATTATCATCATCTCACTGGCCATCAGGCGTATGCCCTACACCATCCGTTCCAGTACTGCCATAATCGGACAGATCAGCCCCAGTGTGGAGGAAGCTGCCATCAGTCTGGGCTGTTCAGAGACGAAATCATTTGCAAAAATTACAGTTCCCATGATGATGTCCGGTGTATTATCCGGCGCCATTATGAGCTGGATCACCTTAATCAGTGAGCTGAGTTCTTCCATCATCCTCTATACCAGCAAGACCCAGACACTGACCGTAGCTATTTATGCAGAGGTCATTAGAAGCAACTTCGGCAATGCTGCTGCATACTCAACCCTCCTAACTCTGACCAGTATCCTATCGCTGCTTTTGTTCTTCAAACTAACGGGCAGCAATGATATCAGCATTTAGCGAAAGCAATGAGCAGTGCGAAATAAGTCATAAAAAGATTTTCGTTGTGCTTGCACATAAGAAAATCTCTTTATGGCTTATTTCATAGGGAGAATGCCCGTTAGCTCATGAAACCGCAGGTTTTATGAGCTGCACTGCGGACTTATGGTATAATAACTATAACCACACGCTCTAAACCACCTTAGCTATTAACCATGTATACATTCGGAGGCCCGCCTTATGAAAAGCAACCAATACAAACACTACATAAAAAAATCCTTCATCAAATATGCTCTTTCCATCATCTCACTATTATTTGTACTGGTGCTTTTATTCCTATTCATCAATGTAAAGTGGATTATCTCCGGTACCAACAAAAAAAATCACGTTCAGCTATCCGCCATCCTAAATCAACAGCTCCTACTCTATCAGCAGGGACTGGCAGATCTTTCCCAAAGCCCGGATCTGCTGACCGCCCTTAACAGCACAGACTCTGCCGCCATCACTGCAAATAACCGGCTTCTTTATGACTTCACCAATGCCCAGACAATCCGGTCTACCTTTGTACTCTTAGATCAGCATGAACACATTGTCAGCAGCAATCTATTCTCCGGCAATCAGGATATTTTCCTGGAAAGTGACACCTTCCACCGCATGATCAGCCAGATGCAGGAACAGCCCGAAAAGACTTTCACACTGCCAAGCCGCTTAAACTATGCCCATGGACAGGCAGGAGATTTAATTCTTGGCAAAGCCGTGTTAAAAGACGGCACACTTGCCGGCTATCTGTTTTTTGACCTGCTGGATACCTACCTCTATGAGATCATCCACGAATATCCCCTGGATGATGTTATCATCACAGACCGGTATGATAATCTTATCTTTTCTATCAGCCGCCAGCAGACCGACCCCATGGACAAATACCCTTCCGGAAAATATCGGATGGACTGGCAGGAAGGAAATGTGGTAAAGGTCAATGGAAAGCATTATCACATTCAAAAAAGTTCACTTCCCGGAAGTTCTCTGATCTTATATACACTGGTTTTCATTGAATATCAAAAGAGTCTGCTGTTTTACGGCTTTATATTCATGCTTATCGTAGGAATCCTTCTGGTGATCATTTCCCTGCCTGTAACCGAACACATCACCCAGAAAAACCTGCTGGCCATCAATGAACTCCAGAAATCCATCGAACAGATGGGAAAAGGCAATATGGACTATCAGCTCCGTTCTCAGGTATTTGATGAATTCCAGAAACTGGATGATGCCTACCGCCACATGGTAATGCAGCGGGAAGAACTGCTTACTTATAACAGTGAACTGTCCGAGCGAAAGCGGACCATGGAAATCAAACAATTAGAAGAACAATTTAACCCTCATTTTATCTTCAATGTTATGGAGACCCTCCGGTATGAAATTATGATCGATGCAGCAAAAGCATCTGATATGGTTCAGTCTTTCGCCAGCCTCATGCGCTACAGCATCTATTACGGCAGCACCATTGTCTCACTCAGAACGGATATTGAATATATCAATGATTATCTCCTGTTACAAAAAATGCGCTATAACCGTCGTTTGAAATATCATATTGATATTCCGGAGGAAGTGCTGGAATACCGGATTCCCAAGCTGCTGCTTCAGCCGGTTGTGGAAAATTCCCTGGTCCACGGCATGAAAGATACCCACTCCATCTCCATTACCATCACCGGACGCGTGCATGATGATCTGTTGGAGCTGTGTGTGGAGGATGACGGAAGCGGAATTGATGGAGAACGCCTTGCCAGTCTGCGGACCGGACTGGAGTCGGAGGATGAATATAAGGATCATATTGGTCTTTATAATTCCCATCGTGTTGTCCGGCTGTTATATGGTCCCGGATATGGCCTGACAATCGAAAGCCAGCCAGGTTCCGGCACACGGGTCACCGTTACCATGCCGGCAGATATGGAGGATTATTATGTATAAAGTTTTACTTGTAGAAGACGAAGATATCATCAGAAAAGGTCTGATGTTCATGGTAAATTGGCAGGAGCTTAACTGCGTAGTTATAGGTGAAGCCATAGACGGAGTCGATGGAATTCAAAAGATCAAAGAAAACGAACCCGACATCGTAATAGTAGATATCAACATGCCTATCATGAACGGTCTGCAGATGTTGGAAGAAAGCATTAAAGAATACGGTTATGAAGCCATTATTGTATCAGGATACAGTGAATTTGAATTTGCCAAAAAGGCGATTCGCCTTGACGTCACAGAATATCTGCTAAAACCTGTAGATTTTACAGAGCTTTATGATGCGATTCATAAGATAACCGAAAAGCTGGAAGCGAATACACGGATGAAGGGATATATCCGGCAAATCCATATGGAAAAGAAAAAACTGGGGATTTTAGAAACAGATATTTTTGAAACCGTCGCCTTCAAAAATAAATACGTGAGCACCATGGTAAAGTACATAGAAGAGCATTATTCTTCCCGCCTTTCCTTAACCGATTTAAGCGAAGAATATAATCTTTCCTGTACCTACCTAAATACCAAATTCAAAAGCGAGACCGGCTACACCTTCAATGACTTCTTGAACCGATACCGGATGCAGAAAGCTGTGGAGCTTTTGAAATCAGATCAGTATAAGATTTATGAAATCGCGGAGATGGTGGGATTTTCTGAATATAAGTATTTTATAAAGGTGTTTAAAAAATATATCGGCTGCTCTCCGGCTAAATTTATGGAGATGGGTGAAGGAAAGTAGCTGCCATTTTTATCATAAAACGGACCGTAGAAAATTCTTCCATGGTCCGTTTTACTTAAAAATAGGAAACCGGTAATGTCTTTTTTTATTACCTACGATGCCTGAGCTCCATGCAACCGGGCAAAAATTCCTCCCTTCGCAATCAGCTCGTCATGAGTACCCATCTCCGCAATACCGGTCCCATCAAGCACTACAATCAAATCAGCCTCACGGGTAGTAGAAAGCCTGTGTGCAATCATTATGGTGGTGCGCTCCTTTGAAATCTCATTCAACGCCGCCTGTATTTCCTTTTCTGTTTTTGTATCCAAAGCAGAGGTTGCCTCATCCAGGATCAGGATTGGAGAATCTCTTAAAATCGCACGGGCAATAGCAATTCTCTGCCTTTGTCCTCCTGACAGTAAAACGCCCCGTTCCCCGATAAACGTATCATACCCGTTTTCCATCCTTTCAATGAAATCGTGGGCATTTGCTGCCTTTGCCGCTGCAATAACATCTTCTCTTTTCGCATCTTTCCAGCCGTATACAATATTCTCATACACAGTTCCATTAAAAAGGAATGTATCCTGTAACACCATGGAAATATTGTCCCGTAAACTGGAAAGCGTCACATCCCGGATATCAACTCCGTCAATGAAAACAGCTCCTTCCTGGGGATCATAAAACCGGTTGATCAGGTTTGCTATGGTACTTTTTCCTACACCTGTAGTCCCAACCAAAGCCACAGTCTGCCCTTTCTTAATGGTCAGGTTAATATTCTTCATTACCGGAATATCTTCCTGATAAGAAAAAGAGAGATCGTTCAGCACAATTTCACCTTGAACCCGATTAAGGGTTTTTGCATTTTTCTTTTCCTTTACTTCCGGGATTTCATCAAAAACATCAAATACCCGTTTACACCCGGCTCCGGCTTCTCCCGCCCTTTCCGCAAGAGCAGAAAAGCTTTTTACAGGACCATAAAACATGGACAGATACATAACAAATCCAACAATGTCTGCAATCTCCACTTCCCCGGTTCCCACCAGGTACCCGCCATAAACGACCACAATCACCGTTCCCAGTGCAGTGACAAAGGCAAGCAAAGGATAAGTTGTTTCAAAAAAGAAGCTTGCACGAAGATAGGCTAAACTGTGGCGAAGCGAAAGATTTGCAACCTTACGTTCCTCATGGCTTTGCTGATTAAAAATCTGAATTTCTTTGATGCCGGAAAGATTGTCCTGGACCTTTCCGGCAAGTTCCCCTCTTACCCGGGAATTTTCTTTCCAGGTAGGGGATACATGACGGCTCTGCCACATGGTAATTCCCAGAAGAAAAGGTATGGTAACCAGACTTACCATGGCAAGCTTTCCATTGATCGTAAACAGCAAAGCTCCCACTCCTATAAATGTAAGAACATTGACTGCAAAATCCGGAATCACATGTGCCAAAAGTATCTCTGCATCCAGCGCATCATTCACGACACGGCTGGTGAGATCGCCTGTCCTGCTTTTGTGAAAATAACTTAAGCTCATATGCTGCAGCTTGCCGTAAAGCCTCTTTCGTAAATCCGCCACATAGTGAAGGGCTGCATAATGATTTAAATATCCGGCCGCGGAAGTTCCTGCCGCCTGGATTGTAGCTGCGCCAAGAAGAGACAGTCCGATACGCAGGGCCTGAGCCTGAAAATCACTGATTCCCTCTGTAGCAAGTGCCGTTAATTCCCTTAAGGCCCATGGCGTATAAAACCCGGCTGCCGTAGATACCACGAGGGCTAAAAGTGCAAAGATCAGATGAATCCTGTACCTTTTTGCCTCCCGGAATATCCGCAGTGCTATTCTCATACAGAAATCGCCTCCTTATGGGACAGACGTTCCTGATGCAAAAGAGCATAGGTCAGACACACAGGCCGTCCTGTTCTTGGTTCCTTGACAATTTCAGCATCAATGGAAAATGTCTCCTTTAAAACATGAGGTACCATTACTTCTTCCGGGCTGCCGTGCTGGATGATTTTCCCTCCCCGGACCGCAATCATATAGTCAGAAAAACGTGCCGCCAAATTCAAATCATGAAGAACCATGGCAATGGTGCAGCCCTGGCTGCGGTTCAGCCCGTATAAAAGCTCCAACACTTCAAGCTGATGAGCCAGATCCAGATAAGTAGTGGGTTCGTCAAGTAAAATCAGATCTGTCTGCTGGGCAAGTGCCATGGCAATCCAGACTCTTTGCCGCTGTCCCCCTGATAATGTATTTACTTCCCGATGCTCCAAATCCAAAAGCTTGGTCGCCGAGATTGCCCACCGCACAATCTTTTTATCCTCAGGCGTCAATTTCCCAAACCCGCTTTGGTGAGGAAACCGCCCATATGCAACCAGTTCACTTACCGTCAGCCCGCTGGGAGCCGAAGGCGATTGGGGCAAAATCGCCATTTTTTTTGCAATTTCCTTAGTGGGAAGTATGGAGATATCACCTCCATTTAAATAAACCATTCCGTTTTTGGGTTTTAAAATGCGCCCGATGGCTTTTAACACCGTGGATTTCCCGCATCCGTTAGGACCAATGATGGACGTGATTTTTTTATGAGGAATTACCATATCCAAATTCTCCACAATCATGGCGTTGTCATAGGCAATATCTAATTTTTTTGTTGTGATACTATTCATACGGTCCTCCTTAATTTGCTTTCGCCAATAGATATAAAAAGTACGGAGTACTAAGCGCCGTAATTACAATACCCGTAGGCACATCTGCCCCCAGGCTGATGGTTCTTGTTATGGTATCTGCAAGCAGTACAATGATCGCACCGCAAAGCCCGGAGGCAGGAAGGAACCATTTATGGTCTGGCCCCATCAATTTTCTTGCCATATGAGGGGAAATCATTCCTACAAAAAAGAAGTTTCCACCCAGTGATACGCTGCCTGAAGAAAGTGCTACTGCTGCTACGGTCAAACCGATAAATTCAGGCTTTACTGCAGCACCAAGGCCCGAAGCCGTTTCATTCCCAAGATTAAGAATGTTTAGAATATGAGCTTTATAAAATACATATCCGCATAAAATCAATGTCCATGGAATCAGTATTACAAGATAACGCCATTCATCTCCCCACAAGCTGCCGGCGCTCCAGCGCTGTATAAAATCCATCTGATTCTGATCCAGCTTAAGGGTCAGCAGTGTAGTTAAGGCTCCATATCCGCTTCCCAGTGCAACGCCTGTTAAAATCAGCCCTGTAGGGGAAATGTCTTTCCCTCTTCTATAAGAAAGCAGAAAAATCAATCCTGCAGCGGTCATTCCTCCGAAAAAGGAAAGTAATGGCATCAAAATTGCAGATGACACCGTCTTTGCAGAAAACAATACCACAAAAATCAGTACAAACAGCCCTGAACCGGAGCTGATTCCTAAAGTACCTGGACTTGCCATATCATTTCGCAAAAGGCTCTGCATGATACAACCGGAAACGCCCATTCCCACTCCCACAAGAATTGACAGAACAATGCGGGGAAGGCGGAATTCTAAAATAATTAAATTTTGCTGCGGGGTGCCTTTTCCTGTGATCACACTTAAAACTTCTCCTGGAGTGAGATTCATTTTTCCGGAGTTAATGCTGATCACAGCGATTACTGCCATTAAGATTACCATAATCAGAAAAAGGAACTGTTTTTTCATTCAAATTCCCTCCTTTGCTTTCTTGCAAGATAAAGGAAATAAGGAACACCGATCACAGCAAATATGATACCAATTGGCGTCTCATAAGGTTTATTGATTAATCGTCCTATTAAATCCGCAAAAACCGTAAGCAAGGCACCATAAAGCCCTGAAGCCGGAATGATATACCGGTAATCCACCCCTACTATATATCGGACAATATGAGGGGTAATGAGTCCGACAAAACCAACCGGCCCTACGATAATGACAGAAAGCCCGGTAAGGAGCAGCACAATCAGCGTAGAAATTCCTTTGACCAATCTGGTTTTTAACCCCAATCCGGCTGCAACATCTTCCCCTAAACTCAGCACAGTAACCGATGGAGAAAGCCAAAGCGCTGCCAGCACTCCTGCTGCAAAAAGAGGGAGAATCATCATAAGCTCGCTCCATTTGGCCCCTGCTGTTCCTCCTGCTGTCCAATAAGCGAGGGCATGGCCAAGACGGTATTTAATGGAGAGGAACTGGCTGAATGCTCCAAACAGCATGGAAATAGAAATTCCTGCCAATACAAGACGCTGGGGCGTCATTCCTCCTTTTCCAAGAGAAGCAATAAAATAGGTCATTGCTGTGGCAACCGCGGCTCCCGTACATGCAAACAAAATAGTCTGGGCATAGGTGCGCCCAGGCAGGAATGCCATACAAAATGCCATGGCAAAGGTGGCTCCGGAGCTGATTCCCATAAGTCCGGAGTCAGCAAGGGGATTCCGTGTTGTTCCCTGCATAATTGCTCCGCAAATTGCCAGACTGCACCCCACCATTAAATCTGCCAGGGTACGTGGAAGCCGAAGGGTCTGAATAATCTGATGCTCTGTCAAATTTGGATTAAATCGAAAGATTGCCTCCCAGGCAGTGGTAAAGCGCATGTCGGCAGCACCAAAAGAAATGGATGCAGCCGACATGAAAATCAAAAGTCCAAATCCAAGAAGCATATAAATAGTAAAGCCGGCAGAGCCTTTCCACCGCCGCTTTATTGATGTAGTTTTCATTGAAGCCTGTTCCTTTCCGTAATGACTATCAAGCTACTCAGGCATATTTAACATCGCATCCAAAAGATAATCCAGCTGTACACTGGATGAGTAGATGTCGATATCATAAAACAGAGTAAAATCAATGGGAATCGTTCTACCATTTTTTACTGCGGGGAGGGATTCCCAAATGGTGTTTCCATTCAGCTCTTCAATATCTCCGGACAGGATTAAATAGTCTCCTGCATAATCCTGGATCACTTCCATGGACACATCCCGGTACTGGTCTTTTGCGATGATTTCATTTTGAACGATCTCCGGTGCCTTAAACCCCAGGTGGCTGTAAATCAAGTCACCGCCCCGGCCCCATTTATCACCAAATACCCAAATGCTGCCGTTTGCTTCTCTCTCGAAAATACTGACTGTTTTGTCCATAATTTGTTTTTCTGCAAGTTCTTCCTTTGCCTCTTTCAATTTTTGTTCAAAATTTTCCAAAGCCTTTTCCGCCTCATCCTGGCGGTTCAGCACTTCCCCTAAGAAACGGACCCGTTCCTCTAAGGACAGTTCTGTAAAAGGAAGCCATACCGTAGGTGCAATTTTAGAAGCAATATCATACTGCTCCTGATTCACTACTAAAATCAAATCCGGATCATAAGATAAAATTTCTTCTGCTTCAAATTTGTCCCAAACCGGTAAATCTGCCACTTCTTTTTCATATGCCTTTCCCGCAGCGTCATAAGTTGCCGCAGGCTTTATTCCAAGGGCCAAAACGTCTCCCATACAATACGTTGCAATTACTCTCTGGGGATCCACCGGTACCTCAACTTCTCCATGAACGGTCTTTATCACTCTTGTTTCGCCACCGGCTGTCTGCGCTTTTAAACTGCAGCCAGAAAGCAGCGTTCCAACTGCAAGCGCCATAAAAAGCGCCGCCTTATATTTATTTAGCCTCAACATGAGAACTGCTCCTTCACTCTGATCTTTATTCTGACATTCCCTGAATTGCGGAAACCGTATAATCCAACTGTGCAGATAAACTGGCTACATCAGAATAGTAAAACAATCCCTGATACTTTCCCGGAATTTCTGCAATCCGGCCTTCTGCAACAGCAGGAATACTTTTCCAAATATCTGTCTTTGCATATTCTGATTCTTTTCCTTCCTGCTGGAACCATAATATATAATCTCCGAAATATTCATGAGCCACCTCATAGCTTAAGGTCCCTCTGCCGTTGCCGGATTCTTCAACCAGTTTCTCCAGCTTCTCCGGTTTTTTAAGACCAAGATAGTTGTAAACCAAAGTTCCTCCTCTGGAACCAGTTTCATATGCCACACCGTTCCAATCACCGGATGGACCCCAGTCTTCCAGAATGCTGAATGTTTTTCCCTGGTATTTTTCGCTTTGCAGCTCTTCCTTTGCTGCGGCAAGCTTTTCTTCAAAGGCCGCAATCAAGGCTTCTGCTTCTTTTGACTTTCCAGCCGCCTCTCCAATGATGCGGAGACGCTCAACAGAGCTTACGTTTTCTTCCGGAATGACCAGTACCGGGGCTATTTTCCCAAACTTTTCAAAATCCTCTGTCTGATAAGTAATAATCAAATCTGGCTCTGCAGCCATAATATCCTCCGCTGCCCAGTGTTCCAGCTTGGAATCAGAAGAGAACTTGCCATAAAATGGCATGGTCTCCTGTTCCCATGCATTGTATCCAACCACGTTCAAATCTAAAGAAAGCACCTCTCCTATGTACCAGTTCACGACTACACGCTGGGGTTCTTTTGGCACTTCTATTTCTCCCATTACTGTATTTATTGTGTGCATGTCCGTCGCATTAGAGCTTTCCCGGCTTACACTGCTGCATCCTGTCAGCGTAAACAAAAGCGCAAACATAAAACAAAATATGGACCCTATTTTCTTCATATCAATTCTCCTTAAAGTTGTGATAATTTTCCTTCTTACAGCTTAAGAGCTTATTTTCATTTCCTTTATGTTAGTCTAAACTAACTAAGCAGAATACTAACACAATATAAAATATCCGTCAATATGGCCTGAGCGCATTACGAGGAAGTTTATTTTTCATGCAACTGCGCAAACACACAGTTTTTCGCTGTTTTCTGATGTTTTTTTCATTCTATGCTCAGCTATATGGAGTACAAATAAACCAAATTGGAGCATTACACCATTGTCCTTTTTTCTTCTTTCATGTATAATTTGAAGGTATAAAAGTTAGAAAGTGAGCCATCATGCAATGAATGAATATCAAGCCGCCTCATGGGGAGCCATGGCGAAAAAATATAACCTGGATCAGCGGACCTACGGACCAGGAACCGGATATTACTTTCCACCCCACTGGTCCAATGGATGGATCATTGAAGCATGTCCTGCAAAAGGCCTGTTTGTTTCCAGCGCGTGGTTTACTCCAGACAAAAAAACCATCCACACCATAGACGTGAAAAAGCCATGTTTGTGGATCTTTTGTATTGACTGCGGCAACATGATATATTCCCAGCAAGGCAAAGCATCAACCACCTTCACCCCCATGACCCACGTTCTGGTTAATCCTCACCAGCCATTTCATTTGACCTTTCCCAAAGGAATCCATACCTGCTTTACCAGTGTTCTTGTTTTCGATGACTTTTTACAACCCTTTTTGCAAACAAGAAACAATGCCCCAAAAATCAGCATTTCAGATGCAAAAGCATGGGAATCAGAACATTACAACTCACCAAATACCATGATGGTATTAGAACAGATCCGCTGGGCAGTGCGCAATGCGGATATGCCCCTCCTTGCCTTTGAAGGAATGGTACTTCATCTGCTATGTTCAATCGCCAGAAACTATCCTGTAACTCCAGAGCGAAGGAACAGCCGCAGAAATTATGTAACGTGGGAAAATGAGAAAAAGGTTTACTCAGTAAAACTAAAAATTGACGAAAATGTTCTCCAGGTTCCGCCAATGGAAGAATTGACAAAAATAGCAGACATGAGCGAGAGCAAATTACGCCTCAGCTTTAAAAACATTTATCAGATTCCCCTTTATGATTATATCCGCAGGGAAAAAATGAAACGTGCCATGCAGCTTTTATCTGATGACCATTTGAGTATCCGGGATATTTCGGAGCTGTGCGGCTATAAAAACGCCTCCAAATTTTCTGCCGCTTTTCAGGATGTTCATGGGATTACACCAAGCGAATTTAGGAAGGCTTTTAATTTATAAGAGACGGCCCAGGACTTGCTTATGAGTTTTCGGACTGCTTCCCCACTAATTTCTGCAATCCGTCCATGGACTCATTTACCTCCCAGATAGAGCTGCGTGTATAAAGACCACTTCCCTGGCAGGTGGATGCAATAGATTGATTCTGAAGCATTGCTCTGCTCTTCTGAGATGCTGCCTGTTTCCAAAGCTTGATTTTCCTGCACCTGTTTTAGATCGTTATCATCTGTTTTCTCGCTCCTGGTTTCATTCTGACTTGCAGAAGATTCCTTCGGTGCCCCTGTTTCCCCGGCAGTTACTTGGGAATCCGCCGGTTCCATAGCCGTTTTTCTGTTTTTCATCTTATATGATCGTCCTTTCGTTAATTACAGCCAATACCACTTAAAGAAATGGTATATGTTTCATTTCGAGGGGCTTTTCACTTCTTTTCAAGTTCTGGCACTGCTGATTCCCAATGCCTCCAGGATTTCCTTGTGGGGCCGGTCCCCATCTGCCTGAAATACATCAATATGATTCAGATCCCCGCTTCTGTCTGTAAATGCGGGGAATAAGAATCCACACTCCGGTTTCCCCGGCTCATACTCCCCTGCTAACGGGCAGATAGCACAAATCATATATTCAAACACTTCTTCCGATTCCCACAATCTCTCCTGATCTGAAGCCTTTGCCGGAATATCATAGCGATCATGGAAAAGTAAAATGGCATATTCCAAATCCGTATGGTAGCTTTCCATGACTACATCATAAAATGTGTCCATCAGGGCATCATTTTTTAATCCGCATTCATTCATCGCCATAAGCAGCTGCCACATGCTCCCCGGCCTTCGCATGCTTTGTGGAAATTCATATTTCTTTAAGTTTACATTGGTGGCAGAAAAGGGAATCTCCTTTGCCAGCTTCAATTTTTGGGTTCGCTCTGATGGAGATAATTTTAAAAAGTTTGTATTAAAACTCCCATCAAACTCTCCCTCCCTATCAACATAACACCCTGCGATTCTTGTAAAGGATGTCCGGGCAAGGGTCATCCGCCTTGTCAGCTCCAGCATATCTTCTCTGTTTATCATTGTCTGTCTATTCCTTTTCTGTCATTTTATCCAATTTTCCCTTTGCTTCTTTTACATTCAATTAAGGATTTATACTTTTGTTTGTGATATTATATTGCACAAGGTGCGTCTCAGGGATGCACTTTTTATTTGAGCACAATTGAACTTATTAAATCACGAAATCATGACTACTCATTTGACGGGTGGTCATGATTCACAGGACATGTGGTTTACCATTTACATTATCTTACAAAGAAGTGAAACAGGATACTGCGAATTATAAAAAATTCGTAGTATCCCTTATCTTTATCTAAAATAATTACCCTGTTCTGAAACAAATTCCATGGGTTTTTGCAGATCAGACTCCTTCATCTTCTGAATGGCAAGTACAATATATAACACGGAAAGTCCAAAATTAATGATCCCGAACATTGGTATGGAAAACGGCAGAAAGGACATAATTGCCTTAATCAATAAAGGCAGCGTTCTGGCATAGACCCCCATCTGATACAACTGTCCAAAGGTCAGACGGTATTTCATACAGGAGGCAACTATCATCCCAATAAGAGCAACGACCAGTACTCCAAAGAAAAACAACGCCGTCATAAATATAAATGCCAGAACCATAAAAGCTGTTACAATCAGATAGGCATTGGGTACCCATTGCTGAAGCGTCTCCCTGCTGAAATCCATGTCAAATTCGGAAAAGTATCTTCCCATAATTTCACCTTTATTCTTTACAATGACCTTTTCTGAATCCATCAGGACTACCTGATAATAATCTGAAATATATTCCCTGATCTCATCCACATCATAAAAAGAGATATCCGGGGCCGTATCTATATAAATATACGTACCATCTTTTTCGTATTCGATAGGCTTCTCAACCCAAAGAGTTCCGCCGCTCAACTCAAAATCAGGAACATAGTCTTCTATAATTTTGACAAATCCGCCTGTTTTGAACTGAAATTTTATAAAAGGAACAATCATGGTCAGGGAAAAATATATGACCATAAGAACAACTCCGGCTAAAAAAACCTTGCTGCGTTTATTTTTTATAAATTCCTTAAAGCATTTAAAATCATAAAGAGATAATCTAAGTTCCTTAAATATATTCAATTTTATCTTTCCTTCCTTATAACTGTGCTAATGCAAATCCAATTCCAAAAACCAAAACATAAGTCAAAATCAGCACCACAATATCCAGGGCCACTCTTGCGGCTATATGGATTTTTTTGTTGGAAGAAATAGAAACAGTAGCAGAACAGCCGATTATACCGATCAATGCTCCCAAAAGACCATTTATAAGATTTATCGAGTGCAATGCCATGAAAATATATGCCCATTTAGGGATATTAACAGGAACATATGCTTCACCGGTTGCACAGTCTTTCCCGTCAATGACCAGCTTCGTTCCCCCAATCAGGGAACTTACAATCAACGAAGCCTTTTTAGTGCCAACATCTATAGCATAAGCAGCCTGAAACCACTCTCGCTTAACAAGGAAGTCCTTCAGTTTTTTTTCTTCATGATTCACAAGAACCTTACTCCCCTTCAGCTTGATCTCATAATTCTTTTCATCAACCTTTACTTTCCATACTTTACCCATACTCATGTATCCTTTCTCTTAAGTGTTTTTATACATGGTTATCTTATCATGTGATGAATAAAAGGAAAAGGCTTTTCTTAATGTGCTGGTTCAAATCCTTAATCTGTACAGCTTATTCCCCTACTTTCCGGTTAAATACCTTATCATGCTTTCATAATTTCAGATTTTTTTAAATAGCACTTTAAGCACCGGCGCCATTCTTATTAATTCAATCAAACTTCTCTACTGTAACTTCATTTGTAATAAACCGGTATTGAAAACGCACTGCCATATTATCTTTCTCCGTGGTAAAATGTGCCTTATTGCTTGAGCCGCTTCTGGGATATCTGTCTTCCTGATAGGTAGCTGACAGCGTTCCGTAAGTCGCTACCGAATAATCATAGGTTCCTGCAAACGGCATCACCACAGACAGTGTATAGGTGTTGTCACCTATGTAATACATCCGGGTCACTTCGCTGTTGGAATCATTTTTTACTGCACCCACATGAGGCTGAAAACTTCCATATACCACAATTTTCTCCGGCAGCTTCATTCCAGTCCCTTCATCATAGACTTCTCCGGCTCCATAACGGATGAGCATCTCAGGATTGGCCGCTTTCTTTCTTAGTTCATGCCCAGTGGCCCATAATCGCTTCGCAGTCTCTTCCTGGCTGAATCCCATGGGGCAATCAGAACTCTTCCAGTTTATCTGATAAAAATTCTGACGGTCCCATTCCCCGTTGTCAGCTCTTATTCCTGTAACCGCCCCATCTCCCAGCATCCGGCGAAATGGCAGTTCAAAGTAAGCATTGGGATTATTAATCTCCGTCCATTTGTAAGTATACTCCAAAAAATGATTTCGGCTCTCTTCTGACTGATTGGCAAACCAGGCAATCTGATCATATCCCCACCAGTCCCTCCATGCCAGCTCTTCTCTTGAATAGGAATCCCGGTCTTCCACCGCTAAACCACCCCAATTATCATACTCCATCAAATAAGGCATGGTGCCTGCAGACCATCCATTGGGGTTTTCTCCCCCTTCACTGTAGCCCTCTCTCACCAGCACCAGCTTCTCTCCGGGTACTTCCAGAAGAGGAACTCTGGTAAATGGCATGGCATGATAATCAAACAGCAGCTTCCCACGGATATTTACTCCATGGGTGTGGGCATCTAAAAGCACCTTGCGCCGTCTCCCATGTACTCTGGCATATTCCCGTATCATGGTAAAAAGCTGCGCTGTCTTTTCCATACCCGGATCATGAGCCGTGTATAAATGCACCTGTCCCATATGCAAAGCTTCATAACCACAGTCAATATATCTGGTTGCCCGGTAATAAAACCACATCTGGGCTTCCCGGCGGGACAGATCCGGGATACCTCCATTTTTAGACGGATCCTGTCTGCGGCTTATATAACCGGAGGATTCATCTGTAAATAACGCCTCCTGCATCCGAAAGGTTCTCTCTTCCGGCTTCATCCCAAAAGCTTTGAACACATAGGCCGGTATCCTGATTTCCTCCATCCGCTCCACAATCCATTCAAACACACAGGCCTGAAGAATAATGTCCGGATCCACAGCATGGACTTTTTCGGCCAGTTCCCTGGAAAGACGGAAATGCTCCTCGTCCTCCATTGGCATATACCAAATGCCGGAGGCCCTTCCCAGAAATTTTACGCCCATTTCTTTAATAGCCCGCAGATCATCCGTAAGGGTTTCGCTTTCGAATAATCCCGCTGCAGTTACGCAGCGGGACAAATAGTTCTCCAACACTTCCCTTGATATTTTTTCATAAAATACAAAATCCATCTATCGTTTCCTTTCTTACTGCTTTTCCAGAAATTTCACTATAGTAATAATACCGGCCCCGCTGGCCCCCTCTCTCATTTCCTCAGTTTCAGAACGTATCACAGATGGTCCTACCATATCCAGATGGATCCACCGGGTTCCCGGCTCCACAAACTTCTCCAGAAAGCAGGCTGCCACACTGGCTCCGGCGCCCTTTCCCGGCGCATAATTGGCAAAATCTGCGACTGTACTCCATTCCAGAAGCTTATGATAATAAGAGTTCAAGGGAAGCCTCCAAAACATCTCTTCTGACTCCCGGGCAGCCTCCATCCAGGGATTCAGCAAATCTTCATCATTTACAAACAACCCGGTAAATGAATCTCCCAGTGCAGCGTGAGCCGAATAAGTCAGTGTCGCCATATCAAGGACAAAAGCTGCTTTCTGCTGCTGCGCATAGGTAATGCCGTCACAGAGCACCAGCCGTCCTTCTGCATCCGTATTATAAATCTCAACCGTCTTTCCGGCCAGTGTCGTAATCACATCTCCCATTTTTACCGCGTCGGAGCTGATGACATTTTCTGCCAAAGTTAAGATTACCATAAGATTCTTTTTTACTTTATTACGTACCAGGATTTCAAAAGCTTCAAGTACGCCTGCTGCTCCGCACATATCAAACTTCATGCCGCACATACCATCCATGGATTTTAAGTGGTATCCGCCGGAATCAAACATCAGTCCTTTTCCCACCAGGGCAATCCGTTCGCCTCCCGGCAGTCCTTCATACTGAAGAATCACCATGGCTGCCTCCCGGCTGCTTCCCTGGTTCACAGCAAGCAAACCACCGCAGTTCAACTCTTCCAGTTCCCGATTCCTTAACGTCCGGCAGAAAACTCCAAGGTTTTTCGCCAGATCTTCGGCATAGCAGACCAGATCCTCCGTATGTAAATAATTGTTTGGTAGATTCCCCAGAGTACGGGCATATCCCTTGCATCTGCCTATGTTTTCCCCTCTGAAAAGAATCTGTTTCCACATTTCATCCGATATTCCTGTATATTTGTCTTCAATAGCCCCACCGTTACCCACAACAAGGGTATAACAGGTTTCTCCATAATCAGCCAGGCCATCACGGTTCTCATAAATCTCTTTGCGGTTAAGACCCTTTAATGCCTCTTTTTTAAAGCGATAGGCCCCATCATACAGGCCGCAGACTCCATGTTCTACGGCCTGTGTCAGTTCTTCCGCTGTGAACCCCAACTGATCCAGCCGAATCTGACAGTCACCTCCACCTTTCTTTCCCAGCTTTCTGAAAAAAGAAAACAGTGATTCTCCATGTTCCGGTTGTGAGTTCCTGCTTTCAGGGGCCGGGCTGCAGGTGATTTGAATCCTCATGTTCACGGCTCCTTCTTTATTCCAGTTCCAGTAACAATGTCTTTATTTCATAAGGCTTCAGCGGTACTTGAATCTCTCCCGGGTTAAACTTCGTCTCCTGTTCCATCAGATTACACTCACACCATTGTTTTACCGGCAGTCTGCTGCTGATTTTCACAGAACATCTTTTGCCCTCAAACTCATGGAAACGAAGTATGATGCGTTCTCCATTTTCTTCACGTTTCAGCGCATCCACAACCAGATTCTCCTGATTAAATGAAATCCAGCTTTCACTTCCCAGCCTGTTTTGACCCGGCTTTCCGGTCAGCGGATTATTTAAATCAAATGCCTGCTGCTCAATGCCCGCCTCATACCATTCCTTATCATGAGGCAGAATTGCATACGTAAATTCATGGGTTCCAAGATCTGCCGTATAATCAGGATCCACTGCCGATTTTAAAAGCGTCAGGCGGATGGTATCCTCTTTCACATCGTGGCCGTATTTGCAGTCATTCAACACGGCCATTCCATAGCCGGTTTCCCAGATATCCACCCATTTGTGAGCTGCCACCTCAAACTTAGCAGCCTCCCAGGTCGTATTCCTGGTAATCGGCCTGCGGATATTTCCATTTTGAATATCAAACCGGGCATCTACCGCACGCACATCCACGGGAAAACTGGTCTTTAACAATTTCTGACGCTCTTGCCAGTCTACGATTGTCTTAAAATCAATCCGCGGACTTTCTTCATACAGGCACATAGTCTGCCGGATCTGGGATTTATGATACAGCCAGGAAAACTCCACGTCCCAGCCCAGACTGTGTTTTCTGGTACTGACCTCAGTGCAGTTCTCCACTATCTCTCGTTTTAAGTCAATGGTAGGCTCCAGTTCCCAGGCGTCAAAACATCTGGGCTTGTCTTCAAAAATCTGAAGCACGTTGGCGCATTTCCCTTCAGGAAGAATCTCCCGCTCCGCTTTTTTATCATAGATACGGTTCAACTGACCCTTTTCATTCCAGGAAATCGTGTAAAATGGCGTTTCAATCTGAGATGCTCCTGTCTTAGAATCTGGCAGCTCCATACCGGTGTGCCCGGCTTTTGGGGTCACAAAGCGGAAAGTGGAAAATGAAAATGGCTGTATCTGGAAAACCCATATAAGCACCCCGTTTTCTTTCCACACTGCTTTTACTTCCTGACCGTTTTCATCTATCACCATATGCCCTTTATAATGAGAAAGCTCTGGATCGGTCATCTGGATAAAGGCTGCTCCGCTTCTCACCCAGTTGGAGTTATTGAACACCGTATAGCATCCTGCTTCCGATGCATAAAGAGTCTGATTTACTGCTTCCATGGTTTCCTTTATCAGCTGCTGGGCCCGGCCGTATTCCACATGACTGTCCTCATACACTTCTTTAATAGAAGAGCCGGGAAGAATATCGTGGAACTGATGACACAGCACAATTTTCCACGCCTTTAAAAGATTATTATAATCATAAGGTGCTCCCGCAGCTGCCCCGGCCAATACGGAAAGTATCTCTGTATCACGAAGAAGATATTCCATTTTCCGGTTCATCTTCTTATTGTAGGCCTGAGAAGTATAGGTCCCCCTGTGAAACTCCAGATACAATTCGCCATCCCACACGGGTATATAGCCATCCATAGGGTTTTCTTTTAATGTCTGGTTCAGACGGCGGAAATATTCCGTAGGCATCTCCATCTTTACATGGGGCAGACCTGGAATCTTGCCGGCGGCTTCTGCCTGCTTTATCTGGGTTCTGGTCGGGCCGCCGCCCCCATCACCGAATCCAAAGGAAATCAGCAGATCTTTATTGGTATCCTTATTTTTATACTGCTCCCATACACCCCTTATGGCGTCCGGACTGGTATTGCCATTATAAGTATAGTAGTCCTCTCCGGGATCTGTTGTTGTGATAAAATGGGCCGTCACTTCCGTTCCGTCCATTCCTTTCCAACGGAAGGTATCATAAGGCAGACGATTGGTGTCGTTCCAGCTTATTTTTGTGGTCATAAAGGTATCGATACCCGATTTTTTTAAAATCTGGGGCAGTGCCCAGGAGTATCCGAACACATCCGGCAGCCACAAGTATTCGCTTTCATAGCTGAATTCCTGTCTGACGAAATTTTTACCAATAAGAATCTGACGAATGATCGATTCTCCGGAAGCTAAGTTGCAGTCGCACTCCACCCACATGGCTCCGGAGGGTTCCCATCTTCCCTCTTTCACACGCTTTTGAATATATGTATAGATATCAGGATAATCTTCCTTAATATACTCGTATAACTGTGCCTGTGTCTGAAGAAACCGATATTCAGGATACTTCTCCATAAGCCGGTTCACGGTAGAAAAGGAACGTGCTGCCTTTTCTCTTGTATGGCGCAGCCGCCACAGCCAGGCCACATCGATGTGGGTATGTCCGATCAGACTTACGTTCACGTCCGGCTTTCCCCTGCCATCCATCTTTGAGTCAAGGAACTGCCAGGCTATCTTCACAGTCTCATAAAATTCTTCACTTCCCGGCTCTGTAAAGTTAATCCTGGTAAAAGTACTTACCAGAGTATTCAAGATCCATTCTTTATACTCATTTCCCATTGGCAGCAAATCATAAGTCTCAAGTGCTGCCTTGGCCAGATAATACAGATCATCTGTGGGATGATCAAGAATTCCTATCTGCGCCTGGCGGATTTCCATCATCTTTTCCTTCGGAATTCCTCCGCCGCTTAGTCCAGACCACAGGCGAAATTTCAGTTCCTGGGAATAGCCATTTACTGCCGGCTCCAAAAATACTTCATGGTGATTTCCATCCACTGCCTGATAAGGCTTTCCGTTTAAGTACAGTAAACTCTCAAAATCCCCGTTATTTCCCGTTCCGATCCTGGCACCGAAATCAAACAGTCCCAGAACCTCTTTATCCATCCATTCCTGGGGGATTTCTACGTCAGCAGTCAGCCAGTTATAACGATCCCAGCCCTTCCAGCAAAAACCGGTTTCCACCGGCTGTCCTGCCCCTTGGGGAATTCTGTTGCCTATTGTCCCATTATCCTCCCATAATAACAACCCTTCCAGGTCTTTTCTGTCTCGATATCGAAGGTTTTCCAACTCCTCTATGATATTTTTCATTCTGTCCCGATTGTGAAAATCAAATGGCATTTTTTGTTCCTCCATACACCTCATCGTATCTATCTACCAGTTGCTTTGCCAATGAATAGGAATTTATCAGGGGATGCAGCGTCAGCGCTCTGATGGCAGTTTCTCTTGACTGTGTTTTTACAGCTTCTACCGTAAGTTTCTCATACATCTTAATCAGGCGGATCAATAAATAACATTCTTCCGGCACCTCTTCAATCTTAACCGGGCAAATACCAGCCCTGGATACCAGACAGGTGGTTTCAATCACGTCCTGATCTTCAAGTCCCGGAATGCTCCCGTTATTTTCAACGGAAAGCACAAGATACTTTCCCTCTTCACTCTGCATTCCCTCGATGCAGTCCAGCATAACACCGGCATACCCCATGCCCTCAGGAACCTCAAGCTGTCCCTTTTCAATCAGCGGCCGCTTTTCAAGACCGGTTTCGATGCTCATGTAGGAGTTTTCCCTGAGCTGCATATAATAAAGGAAAACCTGCAGCGCTCCTTCCGGGTCCCCCTCCATATCCATGGCTTGCAGCTCCTCCATCATCCTGATATTGACGGCTTCAATCGTCTTTCCTCTGGTTGCTCCCGATTTTTTTATATTTTCAAGTGCCTTTTCCCTATGGTAGTAATAATATAGGTATTCATTGGGAAGGAATCCAATCGAACGCAGCAGTTCCGGATCAAAAATGGAAAATTCCTGTATACGCTTTAAAAACCCGTCATCAGCCAGAAGCTTGGGCAGGATTTCTTCCCCGTTCTTTTTTACGCTGCGAATCCATGAGAGATGATTCAATCCGAAAAATTCCACGTAAAGCTCATCTTCCGTCACTCCCAGTGCCTTTGCCATGCGGAATTTCGTGCTGCTTGGAGCATCACAGATTCCGATGATCCTGGAATATCCGGCATTGTGCAGCGCCTGAGTTACCAGACCCGAGGGATTCGTAAAATTAAAAATCCACGCCTCAGGTGCGTGTCTTTTTATCATCTCGCAGTATTTCAACAACACCGGTATTGTTCGAACAGCCATGGAAAATCCCCCTGCTCCCGTGGTTTCCTGACCAATAACCCCCAGGTCCAGTGCGACTGTCTCATCTATTCCCCGGGATGAATCTCCCCCCACACGAAGGGTCGTTACAATAAAGTCTGCCCCCTTTATGGCCTCCACCGGATCAGATACCGCCCATACCTTCAAATCTTTCTGTTCCCGATTTACTACATGCTTACAGAGCTTTTCTATAATTTTCTGCTTTTCCTCCTGGATATCATAGAGAACAACTTCATGGATATTCAAATTTTTATAGCGCTTTAAAAGGCCATTTATAAAAATAACGGTACGTACGCCCGCTCCTCCAATCACTGCAATCTTCATTTTGCCATCCTCCCTTCCTGATAAGTCTGTATAAACTCCATAAGCCTGCTCTCTGTGGGAAACCCTGTGTTTCCTCCAAGTGCAGTTACTGACAATGCACCGCAGCCATTCCCGCAACGCAGAGAATCCTCTGGTGATTTTCCTTTTAAAAATCCATACAGAAACCCCGCATTAAATGAATCTCCGGCCCCTGTGGTATCTATGGCCTCCACCGTATAAGCGGCTGCCTCATAAATATCTTTCCCTTTTACGGCAATGGAACCCTGTTTTCCCATCTTAATCACTGCCAGTCCGCTATACGCCGCAAAATCCAGTGCAGCTTCTCCGGCATCATCCTTCCGCCCGTAATGGCAGGCTTCTGTTTCATTCATAAACAATACGTCAATATATGGAAACAACTGATAAATCTCCCGTTTCCATTCCCCTGTGGAATCCCATCCTACGTCAAAGGAAACCGTAGTCTGTGTTTCCTCTTTGATTCGCCGGAGGAATTTTAAATAAGAATCGTGATTTGCTGAACCCCCATAGCCCGTCACATGAATATGAGAAGCATCATTTACCTTCTCTACATCCACGGTATCGATATTGATGCTTTCATTGGTTCCGCGATAGGTTAAAAAAGACCTGTCTTTCTCATTTGTAAAGCTTAAAGAAATGCCTGTCTTTTGTGTTTTGCTTGTTTGGAGAAGGGAATCGTCTATATTATTTTCCCGAAATACCTTTCGGATGAACGCTCCATAGAAATCATCTCCCACTTCCCCCTGGAACACCGGATGCAGCCCCAGTTTACCCACGCCCAGTGCAAACAGGGCGCCTCCGCCGCCTACAAAAGTCTCCATGACCGGAACCTCATCCTCCTGTCCCGGCTCAGGGAACTTTTCCACACCTGGTATTACAATATCAATATTTACATCACCGTAAACGTATAAATCCCATCTTTTTTCGTTCATTCTCACTCCCCTGGACACTCACCCTTTGACCGCACCAATCATAGCGCCCTGGGCAAAATATTTCTGTATAAAAGGATATACACAGAGAATCGGTACTGTGGTTACCACAACTGCCGCCATTTTTAATGAATCCGAAGTTACGGAGGCCGTATTATGGGCCAGTGCCTGGGCCACGGAAGTAACCTCACGCTGAGAACTCATGGCTTTCGTCAGCATCTGCTGCAATACGGTCTGAACCGGCCATAACTTCGTATTATTCATATAGAATGCTCCGGCAAACCAATCGTTCCAGTGATTCACCGCCGTATAAAGTCCTACAACAGCAATTACCGGTTTACTTAAAGGGAGCATGATTTTTGTATAAATCTGAAAATATCCGCATCCGTCAAGCTTTGCCGACTCTTCCAGACTGTCCGGTATCCCCTCAAAGAAACTTCTCACCATCATAAGGTACGTTACACTCACCAGGCCGGGAATTACGTATACCCAGAAAGAGTTGAGCAAATGCAAATTTTTATACTGGATATAAGTAGGAATCATACCGCCACCAAATAACATGGTAAAGGTAATCAGAATCGTGATGCACTTACGTCCGGGAAGATCATACTGTTTCAGTACAAAGCCTGCCATCGTAGTGACCATCAGACTAAAAAATGTTCCGATTCCTGTTCTCGCCAAAGTGATGCCATATGCATTCATGATGCTTCCGTCTTTAAATACCTCTTTAAAATTGTTTAATGTAAATTCTCTTGGCCAGAACCAGATACCACCCCGGGCGGCATCCTTTCCATCATTAAAAGAAAGAGCCAGTACATTTAAACACGGTAGCAGAATAATCAGACAAAGTGCAATGATTATAATATAAATAAGTATCTGCATTACCCGGTCCACTGGGTTCGTCTTTATATAGTTCTTCATTCTCTGCCCAATCCTTTCCTCTTTCTTCGGGGTGACGCAAAATGAATTTTTCATACAGGATGTAAGCCACATCTTATTGAATTTTTTCATTTTGCGCCTCTCCATATCTTATTTATAAAACGTCACTGATTTCGGATTTTCATCGTAAACCTTTTTCACATGATCTTCAAATCTTTCCACACCTGCTGCTTTAAGCTGTGCACGGAAGGACTCAACAATGGATTTCACCTCATCGTCTGTTTTTGCGAAGCATGCCTGTATGAAGGTTTCCTTCCAGTCCAGAAGTTCCATCTGCAGCTTAACATCCGCCAGTTCATCTGCTGATAAGTATGCTGTGGCATCTAGCCCGGGAACCAGTTTCTTCTCCACCGGATAATCTCTGGCAATCTTTACACTTCTTGCGAAAGTGGACTCACCTGCGGATGCACCGGGACGTGACTCTCCAAAGTTATCAATGTTGTTTTTATTGGTCAGCACAAATTCAAAAAAGTAATTTCCTGAACCGCCAAGGCCGGAACCAACTGTATTAATCAGATAATCTGTATCACCTTCATTTAATTTTTTAACAACCTCATCCTTTAACCGCGGATAGCCGTCTACCATGTCATAGGATACTCCCTCAGCGCCATACTGGGCGATGATCTGCCCTTCCTTTGAAGACAGCCAGTCAAAGAATTTGAATATCTCCTCCGGATTCTCAGCATTTGCAGAGATTGCCATACATCCACGGTGAGACTTGCCATGTACCACTTCCTTGTTGTCTCCCTGAATATCATTCAACGGTCCAAGAGGTACCCAGTCATCACTTCCGTATACGATTTCTTCATAGTTATGAACATCTGCCATGATTGCCGAGCTGTGATTTCTGGAAACCTCTTCCGCACGGGTGGAGTCCATGGTAAAGAACTCAGGATTCATAAGTCCTTCGTTAAGAAGCTTTCTCACAAAGTTAATCTGGTCATAGGCATAATCTGTTTCAGCAATGTGTTTTACTTTTCCATCTGTATCCAGATTATAATTATCACTGACACCCCAATTATATCCGGCAGTGATAAATTTCAGAGGATCTGCAGAGCCACCCCAGTATTTCGGCCCCAATGGATATACATCATTGCCGTTATCATCCTTAAAGCCGCCTTCTTTAATCTTTACCAGCAGGTTATAAAAGTCGTCCTGTGTATTAATTGTTCTCGGATCAACACCAAGAGCATCCGCAATGGCAGACTGGATGTACATACCGCCCACATATTCTTCCTCTGCATTGTATTCCAGAGAACGGTCAATCTCGTCTATATTCATCTGCCACATATAGACACCGTCCAGATTTTTTCTGAACACAATATTATCATGGGTATCCTGAGGAAGGTAACCATCTTCATAATATTTGGAATACACCTTACTGTTCTTCATATAATCGGAAACATCTGCAAACATGCCATCCCTGGCAGCCTTATACAGCAGCGGGAATTCCTTTCTTGTGGAATCATCCAGATAGCTGATAATCACATCCGGGATAGTTCCTGATGCAAGCTGGGAAGCCAGTACTTTTGAGTCACTGTCTCCGGGCGTATATCGGACATCCAGTTTGATACCCGTCAGCTCCGTAATCTTTTTCATTGTTTCGGTGTTGTTAAAATCATCTGGAAGCGTATCCCCGATATCATTTACATAGGCCTGAACCGTAATGGTACGGTCTGCAATCCAGGTATCGGGCTTATCAGAATTATCTGTGCTGCTTTCTTCGCTTTTTGCAGTACTGCTGCTATTGCCCTGGCTGCTGCAGCCTGCCAGCGTTGTGAGCGCCATGGCTCCGGCCATAGACACTGCCAGCCAACGTTTTAAGGTTTCCCTTTTCATATTAAATACCTCCCTAGAAAAATATAGTTATAAAGCTCTTACCAAAGTCCCACCTCAGTAACCTTCTTACTGAGTTTATTGCATACTACAACCAATACCAGGCCCACAAGTCCCTGTATCAAGCCAATGGCTGTTGCATAACCAAACTGCCCTCCCTGAATACCGGTCCGAAGTACAAAGACATCCAGAGTATCTGCCAGGGACATGTTACCGGGCGTGCGCAGAAGCCAGATTTGCTCTACACCGGAGGAAAGCAGTCCCCCCACTCCCATGATGAACAGAAGGCCTATGGTTCCCCGTATACTGGGCAGTGTAATATGCCACATCTTTTTTAACTTGCCGCAGCCATCCATCTCCGACGCTTCGTAAAGAGAAGTGTCTACCGAACTGATTGCCGCAAGATAGATGATGGAATCCCATCCGATATTCCTCCACAAATCCATAGAAAACAGAATGCGGAAAAAGTATTTTGCATCCATCAGGAAAAACGTACTTCCATCTCCTCCCAGTGCTGAAATTGCCTGATTCAGCACACCTGTGTTGGGAGCCAGAATTCTCTGCAGCATGGTAACGATAATAATCGAAGACAGAAAGTGAGGCAGATATGTAATCGTCTGTGAAACCTTCTTAAACTTCATGCTGCGAAGCTCATTTAACATCAGTGCCAGTATTATGGCAAACGGAAATTCCAGAATACATTTGATCACACCCACGGTTAAGGTGTTTTTTACCAGTCTTGGAGCGTCATAGCTGGAAAAGAAGGTCTTAAAGTACCTAAGTCCCACCCATGGGCTTCCCCAGATTCCTTTCTTAAATGAATAATCCTTAAAGGCCAGTACCAAGCCTGCCATAGGTACATAGCAAATCAATATGTAGTAAACAATACAAGGCAGAAGCATTGCATACAGCGGCCAGTAACGAAACAGCCTTTTTCCAAGCGGCTGTTTTATCGGCTCATATTGCATAAAATATCCCCCCTTTTTTAATGACCTTTTCATTAAATCCATTCCAGCAAAGCACAGACAGGATAGTGGTCCGACAGCCACACGCCATCTTCCCTCTCCTCCCATTTATCCACAGACCGGCATCTAAAACCGGGACTTTCACCTTTTGAGTTTCTGATAAAAATATAGTCGATGCGCTCCGGTTCATCTTCCGGTTCAAAGCCGTGATAAGTAATTCCAATCCCTTCCGTGATATTCTTATACTCCTGACACTGCTTTATCTCAAGAAACTCTTGGCCATCCGGCTCTGCATTAAAATCACCTGCCAGAATCACAGGCGCTTCGGGAAACAGCCTTGCTTCCTCCGCCTTTTTAAGTACCTGCCTCAGTCCCAGAATTCTTGCCTGTACCCCCTGATGGTCCAGATGAAGATTTAAAAGACGGAACACCTGTCTTTCCTCCAGATCTTCAAACAAGACTTCCGTGCACACCCGGGGACAGATTGACTGTTCTTCATATCTGCTGGCAGGCCGGTAAGGCTGTAAAGAAAGCCAGAAAGTTTCCATGGAAATCAGATTCAGCCGCTTCTTTTTGTATGCCACAGCCACCTGTTCATCCTCCAGCGTTTCACTTCTCCCACATCCGACCACATAATAATCATCTAACACATCCTTTAACCACGCTGCCACATGAGGAAGCACCTCCTGAAAACAGATCAGATCCGGTTTCTCCTTTTGTATTTGTTTCAGGATCAGTGATTTTCGATATCGGAAACTGTTGTCCTTATCCTGATCGTAATCACATCTTATATTAAATGTTACGAGTTTCAGCATCTTTAGCCCTCCTATAACCAGAGCCATACAGGCTGACTCCATGCCTTTTTCCCATGGGAATCCTTCAGCGTCACACGTACATATTCCTCGTCGCCTTTCAGTTCAAACTTCCCCTCTGTTAAGGTTTCTGCATCACTGTGCAGATGGCCGCCCCGGTGAGGGGTCTGAAAGTAGATGTCCTGACAGGCTCCACAGGTTACCACTGCCTGTTGGTCTTTTACATAAAAGTCCTGGATCAGTGGACCGCCGGACGCGAAAAAGCTGCCATCTTTCAGTGCCTCCATGATCCCTCTGTGAGTAAATTCCCTGGCCTTAACCATCACAAAACCGCCCAGACTATGTTCTTCCAGATCATGTGCATCATCTGTGGCAAAACAGTTAATCCTGTTTCTCACAAAGAGAAAATGGTCAAAGTAGGTTTCCGAGTTGCCGTTATTTGTTTCAAATTCTGATCCATGATTATAGATTTCCATTCCTATCAGGCCTTGTAAATACTTAATATCAGCAGAGTCCACTTTCGACCAGTACGGATGCGCATATAATGTGACATTTCCCTTCTGTCCAAAATATTCTATGATCCTCTCAGGGGTACTTAAGGCATTTCTCTTTCGCTCCTCCAGAAACGTATAACCTTCCGGAATTTTGTTGGTTTCCGGCAAGCCCAGCCCAACCAGATGATGATCCTTTCTCAAAGGAAGTTCTATATCCAGTTCTGTACCCGGGAATACCAGAAAATCTTCCCTGCAAAGCTCAGGATGGATTCCATACACCCAGTGATCCGTAATTGCCAGAAAATCATACCCTTTGCTGCGGTAATGTTTTGCCACTTCCTCCGGAGTATTCACTCCATCCGACCAGGTAGAATGGGTATGAAGATTCCCTTTTTTATAGCTTCCCTCTTTATACAGAGTTCTCTTTTCCAAATAAAGCTTCCTTTCCGGCCCTTCACCCGGGCCTCTTGATTGTCTTCCAATATATGTAGTATATCAAAACATGGTTTTTCTCATAATGCACACAACTTTCAAAAAAACTGGATATTTCTACGATTGTTCTCCGATGCTTGACATTGGAAAAATGATTGCTTATTCTTGACTGGAATCAATAAAAAATATAAATGGAGATATACGACTATGGATGAAATGAAAACTGTCTATCAGGTCCAGGGAAAACTGTCAAAAGATTTTGTGGGGCAGATTTCCTATACTGTCTGCCTGGATGAAACCTATGAAGAACTGGATATCGAATTTTCCTTCGGGCCCCGGCACTTTTCTCCCGAAGATATAACTCCCGGGCTGAAACAAAGGCTGCTTGATTACTGCAAAGAAGCCTATGATTTAACCCCAGCTTCCCCGGAAGAACTTGAGGATGCCATCTATAATCAGATGAAAACCGAGATCCATACGCTGGCAATGTTAAACGATGAATTCATCGGATGCATCCACCGGCAGCTGGCCACCAGGCATATGCACTTTACTCCCGAAGAAGCTACAGAAGGCTGCATTCCGCAGGCATCCATTGAAGGAGTTTTAAAGGTTACAATTCTGGCTTTTTCCGTGCTCCTTGATAACACAGATTACACCCTGACTGTAAGGGTACGATAATAGGAGGAACCTGACATGTATAAAAGACTGGAATTACACAATCATACCAACGAATCGGATGCTTCCTGCACCTGCCGTGAACTGACGGAGCTGATGGCAGCTGATCAAGTGGACGCTTTTGCTCTTACCGATCACAACACCATATCCGGTCATAAAAAAATCCAGGCCATTCTGGAAGAAACACACCTGCCCGTATCTTTTATTCCGGGCATGGAATATACAACCTACTATGGGCACATTCTCTGCCTGAACTTAAAGGAGTATGTCCCCTGGGAGAACATCAACAAACACAAACCAGAGCTGCTCTTTTTGGCTGCCCGGGCCAAAGGCGCACTGGTGGGCATCGCCCATCCCTTTTCCTATGGCTGGCCTTTTGCCCAGGGATGCCGGTTTGAAATGACTGTTACTGACTATTCCTGCTGTGATTTTATCGAGATCTTCAATAACCCCGAACCCCTTCATGAGGTAAATGAAAAGGCTGTGATGCTCTGGGAATCTCTGGTACTTTCCGGTGAAAAACTATCTGCTGCCTGCGGCATGGATCTGCATGGCAACAGCTCTTTTTCCGGACATTACGCCACCTACATCCAGGGTGAAAAAGGCGGTGATGTAAGCCAGGAACTGGCAGATGCCATACACACGCAAAAAACCTGGGTATGCAAAGGCCCTTTGCTGGAAATCCATAGGGAGGATGGCATGATTCATTTTTCTGTTTACCAGACAAAAAAATCGGGATATACTCCTGTCCTGCCGGAAGATTATATCATCACTTTGAAATCCGGTTCAGCCACCTTAACCTGTCATTTGTATGACCGGATTCCGGTAACAGAATTCGGAAAGGATACCATAATTATTCCAAAGCTTTACGAAAGAGAAACGATTTTGGAAAACCTGGTGTGCGTAAGTCCGGTGATTTACCTATGACTATGGGGCCAGGCGCATAGTACTAACGCAGACAGAGTTACTACCGATGGTAAAGGCCGAAACTGCGGTTACAAGGTATGACATGGAATTCATAAAACCTGATGTTGTTGACATAATAGAAAAAACACCGTTTTTTAGTAGAGATTCTACATAATTTAACGGTGTTTCCTTTTTACCTCCTGTTTTGTTCCCGATAACCAAGAGGAGTCATACCTGTGTGTTTTTTGAATACCCGGAAGAAATACTGACTGTCTTCATATCCGGTCCGCTTTGCAATATCTACCACGCTGAGGTCCGAATTCTCAAGCAGTTCCTGTGCCTTTTTGACTTTTAGTTCCGTAATATAATTCACAGCAGACTGTGAGGTCTCCGCTTTAAATATAGACGAGAAATAATTTGGACTCATACCATAGCTCATTGCTAAATCATTGATTGCGATATTTTCACTGTAATGTTCCTGAATATACCGGACCGCCATCTGAATTTTACTCCTGGCATTCATGTCGTTCACAGCTTCTGCACGGACACACTCCATAATGATATCGATAATACGCTGTTGAATTTCAGAAGCCGACTGAATCTGATCCGGCAGATTAAAGCTCATCAACAGTTTTTCCATGGTGGAGGCCTTTCTTTTCTTATCATAATGTTTAAGAATTACATTTAAAATCCGCACCCACATAATTCTCAGATAAGGCGTCCCATACTTGCGCATCAGTTCTTCAGAAAAAATTTCCTGCAAAAGATTTTTTATCTTATGAATCTCGTTTTTCTCCAAATAGGAATCCAGCAGATGAATTTGAGAAACCGGAAATTTCTGTTCACTGAATATCCCGGTATCTTCATAGAAGTATAGATTGGAATCTCCATAAATGATTCTCTGTTTCAAGGCTCCAAGTGCTTCTGAAGCTGATTTTCTTCCGAGTAAGAGCGTGTATCTGCTTACCCCTAATGTCAGATAAATTTTCATCCTCTTTTCCAGAACAGACCGCATCTCAAGAAAAATACGCTCCACTTCATTCCTCAGTCTCTTTTCGTCCTCCATAAAAAAGACCGCATACAATTGATTATTGTCAGAAAGGCTGTTCACAATCTGTTTTCCGCAGGAAGATTCCAGTTCAAGGAAAACATTTCGAACAGAAAACCGTATTAAATCACAATCCATCCGGCGAAATTTCATATTGTCATAGGTTTCCCCGTTGATATGGATAACAGACAGCATCATAAACACATCCCTGCTGCAGTCACCGGCATCTATCCCGCAGACTTCGCTTAAGCCCTTATAATCCATGGTTTCAGCTGATGTGTCAAAAAGCAGTGCATTGATAGCCTTTTCCTGAAGGTATTCCTGCTTTTCACGATCCATTCTCGTCTGCCTAAACATGGCACTTCTGATTTTGGAATCCCTCTCCATATCCTGATATAGCTTCTTAAATGTCTTTTTCAGTTCTTCATTGGACAGAGGTTTCAACAGATAAGCCTTTACTCCCAGGCGAATTGCAGTTTCTGCATAAGAAAACTCTGCATAACCGCTCAAGACGACAAACTGCATGTCTTTTTGAAGCTTTTTTATTTCATGAATCAGGGTGAGCCCGTCCATGTCAGGCATCCTGATATCCGTAATCACGATATCAATCGGATGATTTTCTACAGCCTCCAGGGCTGCCATGCCATTTGCAGCTTCAAATATTTCACAAGTATTAATTTTTAAATACTCCAGACGTGCCCGCAATCCCTGACGTATTAATTCTTCATCATCTACAATCAGTAAATTATGCCTCATCTGTCTCACCTCCTTTGACTACAGGAAGACAAAGTGTAAACCTGCTGCCCTGATACGGATGGCTTTTTATGATAATTCCATACTGCTCCCCACAGGACAATTTAATCCTCTGGTTTACATTCCTGATTCCTATGCTTTTATTCTTCTTTTTATCCGGTTCGGTGCTGTTAATATAAGCGCTTAAGGCTTCCACACCCTGACTGTCCATGCCCACTCCGTCATCCTCAATACAGATGCAGAGCATATCCTCTTTTTCATAAGCAGAGATTTCAAAAGTTCCTGTGCTGGTCAGTTCACCCAGACCATGAACAATCGCATTTTCCACAATCGGCTGCAAGATAAACCTTGGAAGGTAATACTTTTGGTCATCTACCTCAATATTGTAGAAAACCTCAAAACGATTTCCATACCTGATTTTTTGAATAAAAATATAGTTCTTAATATGGGCCAGCTCCTGTTCCAGTGTTACGATCTCACCATAATCTTTTCCCAGGCTGTACCGGAAAATCTCCCCCAGCCTCTGACACATATCACACACCACGAATACCTGCTTCACTGCTGCAATAGAACTGATTGTCTCCAATGTATTATATAGAAAATGAGGATTAATCTGCAGCTGCAGATTTAGAAGCTGGTTTTCCTTATTTTCCAGCTCTTGGATATAATTCTTTTTAATCAGCTGATCCAGCTTCAGCAGCATATGGTCAAACTGGTGATCCAGTTCTGCAATCTCATCTTTTCCTTTAATAGGAGCCTGTATGGTCAGGTCTCCGGTTTCTGCTGTACGGAACTTCTGAAGCAGAAGGGCAATCCGGGAGGAAAAACTTCTGCTGTACACATAGGAACAGCCGATGATGATCAGGATCAGCACTCCTATCAACGGGAGCACCATCCACTGGATTTCAGCTCTTCTTTCCAGTATTTCCTTATTGTTGAAGAGGAACAAAAGTTTCATCCCGTAGCTGTCTAAGTCTTTCTGCTCGACCACGTAGGTGTTGATTTCCTGAATGGAACCGTTCTTTGGGTTTTCTTTGTCATGGTTCTTTAAATATTCCTGCAAAACCGGAGCAGTATCTGCATCTGTGGAATATAGTATCTCCGAATCCCCGCTATATGCAATCACATCATAGGCTGCATTGCTGTCATGGCTTAAAGCGGCCGGTGCAAACAATTTTGTCATATAAACATCCAGCTTTACAATTCCCAGCTGTGTTCTGGTCAGACTATCCGTGTCTAGCTTTTCTACCTTTTTCACTATGGATAAAAGAGGCTCTTTATCCCCCAGGACAAAGTATGAAAACCACCCCTCATCTACCTGTTGTTCTTTTGGATACCATATTTCCCTGCCGGCCTCTTCTATCATAGAAGCTCTGTTTCCATATACAGGATTCTCTTTAACCATGGAGTAAACCATACAGTTTCTGATTTCGCTGTTTTTTTCCAACAACAGAGATTTTGTTACCTCTTCACTGATAATCTCCCCCCTGGCATAAGGGTTTTGATTCTTATCTGCCAACGTACTTAATATCATCGTATTGTTGGAAATAAATCTTAAACTCTTCTGGTATTGTTCCAGCTTTTCTTCTATATTTTTCGTATACTGGGAAGTGATCTGAGCATGGTAGTCTTCCATCTCACTTATCACCATATTTTCCAGCATTCTGAACAAAAAAGTACTGACAATCAATATTGGTATCAGACTGATCAAAAGAGAAAAAACGACCAGCTGCATAAATATAGACTTCGAATGTATCCATTCCAATTTCATTCCAGGTTTTCCTCCCGGTGCAGATAATTATAATTCATCCATAATTGTTCAGAACCAGAACCCTTGAATTGATAATTGATCCAGCAGTTCTGCAAATATTGAATTAGCCCAGGCAAACCATTCCCTTGTAAATTCCTCCGGGCTCTCCGGATTAAAGGACTCATGCATATAGTTAAGACCGGCATGGGTAGCCGCTATCATTCTCAGACATTCCAGTATCTCATCCCTGTCAGTGGAAGTTAATGCCTGCATCGTTAATCCGATGTGCCAGATAAAGCCTTTTGGTGTATGAGGGCTTCCAATGCCCCGGGCGTATGTACCGGAATAAAAATAAGGATTGTCCTCCGACAGAATGAATCTGCGGGTATTCCGGTAAATCTCATCGGAAGCATCTTTGTAGCCCAGATAAGGAATAGCCAGAAGGCTGGGGGAATTTGCATCATCCATCAGAATATGATGTCCCATACCGTCTGTTTCATAAGCATAGATATCGCCGTATTTTTCGTGATGGACAACTCCATATTTTTCTATACCCTCTCTGATTTCCCCCGCAAGTTTTTGGCAATTTCGGGCCAGTTCCTCATTTTGATAAACCGTTCTGCATATTTCCTCCGCATAGGTAAGCGCGGTCACTGCCATCATATTTGCAGGAATCAGATACCCATAGACACACCGGTCATCCGAAGGGCGAAATCCAGACCAGGTCATCCCTGTATAAACTACCGGATTCCCGTTTCCCTCCATAGGAAGTGTATCGGTTTCCACGCAGTCGGTTCTTCGGAAAAAGTACTCAGATGTCTCATGGTACTGTTCCTTAGTAAATACTTCTAAAATATTGTGAAGCATCTCCAGATACTTCTCATCAAAGATATCCGTCTCTCCTGTCTCTTTCCAGAACTGCCAGGAAAGATAAACAGGAGCACATAAGGAATCCACTTCATATTTTCTTTCCCATACAGAGTCATTTAACTTTGTATCATCTTTATGTCCCGCACCGTTGGCACTCTCATTAAACGCATTGGCATAAGGATCGATACAGATCATCTCTGCCTGCTTCCGAATAATGCCTTTTATAATCTGACACAGCTCCCTGTCTTTTCCGGCATATTTTATATAGGGTTTTACCTGAGCAGCTGAATCACGCAGCCACATAGCCGGAATATCCCCGGTAATTACAAAAAAGCTGCCATCGTCCAGTCTTTTTACAGTGGTATCCATGGTATTTAAAAAGCATTGTTTTACTAAGGGCGCCAGTTCGGGATATACCTTTTTATATTCTTCCTCTAGCTTCGCTCCCCTTGACAATAAAATATCCGGTGTTTTTTCTAACATTTTCTGCATTTGTTCACGTCCTTTCCATTTGTGATTTTATTATACCAGAGGGGGCGATATGTTGGCTAGAGCCAAGATGTACGTTCTCGTGAAACATATTCATTTTTACATCAATATCTTTTGATTCCACAAATTCTTTATCTGGTGTTTCGACGGCTCTTACGGTCTTCTTCGTGTACCCTCATTTTGGGGGCCTTTTTTCATGTATCAGGAATTTCAGAATCAGTTCTATCCAACTTGGGTAAAGGTGTTCAAACATCATTAATTTGGGTCTTAATTTTATAGCAAGTATGCAAATCCCCGTAAATACAGGGTTTGAGACATAGAAAAAGGTACGAAATATTGGACAGTCTAATAAAACTGTTCCATACTTCGTACCTGCTTCATTTGAAATAATGAAAAAAAGATTTTTTATGGCTGCAAGTGCCCTCTATTGCTTGACCGGTAAACTGGAGTTAATTTTATCATGCTCCTATTATGTACATTTACTCTTCACAACATGAAGATATTATTTCCTGCGTCACATCTTTTCCACCCTTACAATTAGTTATTATTGAACCAATGGTATATATTGGCCCCCATGGGAATCCCCACCATCCGAATATGAGGGAAAGTAAAGTATATCCCAGACCTTTTACAAACGCACTTTCTCCAGCCCTTATGAGATAAATATCGGAACCGCGTTTAAATGTCATAACTAAAATGGATATGCAAAATTGATATATAACCAATTTACCGCCATTTCTTAATTCGTTATTTATCTCATATTCTGACAAGTCATTAGCGCCTATTATTTTCATTCGGGTGACCTCCTACAGTCTCGTTATATAAATAATCAATAGTCAAAAGTACGACAAATTTCCGTCTATTTTTTGCCTTTTTTATACTATCATACTTTTTTATACAAAAAAATACATATTTTTCCATTCTTAAAAAATATGCCTTTTGTAGTTGTGAGATAAAAAATTTACTGTTAGGCAAATTATACAGGCTGGGTTAGTGAAAAATTGGAGTTTATTATTCCGTAAAACGCTTAAAAGCAACGGCATATTTGGTTGGATAGAATTCTATAATTTCATAGTTAGTCTATAAAGCAAAAAAAGACATAACTTCCTCTTAGCGGAAAGCTATGTCTTTCATGATGTTCCTGAGCGGATTCGAACCGCTGGCCTTCCGCTTAGGAGGCGGACGCTCTATCCTGCTGAGCTACAGAAACTCCTATATGAAACTGCAAAGAAACAGGCAGAATCGATTTTCTCCTCTGCTTTCCTTTACGGTCCGTCTACTATTATATTCATATTCCGACGTTTCGTCAAGACAATTTTATACTTATTCCACTGGCTCAGAAAAATTCACGGTTCCCTGCATCCATATTTGTCCCTTAAATCTGCGCCCGATTTCCGGAGTTCCCACCAAGTCTTTTTTAGCAATTCCCACGTGGAAAATAAGATCACTGCACTCTAAAGTAAAATCATAAACCTCTTCTTTGGTGATCTGATTTTTCTTCTCATCTATCTTTACGATTTCTCCTATAATGGAATACTGGTCACATTCCACACCGCAGGGCATAAAGCAGGAATCAATGATGGAATACAGATCCTCTTTCAATACCCTTCTGGAAGCCTGGGAATATAAATCAATATCTTCAATGGTAAGGGTCTCCATCGCGTCTTCATCGCCGTTTTTTGCTGCCTCTAAAAGCGTATTACGGTCTTTTGCCGCCACTCTGGCCTTTTCCCTTTGTATTTCTGTTTTCTGAATAGGAAGAAGGACTTTTCCGCTTACTGCAAGGCCGGTAAGATAGACATCCCTGGTTTCAAGCGGATGATGATCAATGATCCGTTCCCTGCAATCAAAGGAATTGTCTATATAGAATATGAGGGAAATCCCTACCTTATATTCATCCAAAAGGCCGGCGTAAGTTTCCCGCTCCGTATGGCGCTGGATGGAACAGGCTACTTCTGATGTCATATCATTGCTTTTCAAATATGGATAATAATAGCTTCTTTGAAATTTTCCTTCCCGGTCCATTTCTCCAAAGATAGCAATCCCCATACCTGGAGCCACTTCCCTGCGAAGCTCACAGAGATTGGATTCCTCATCAATCTGAATCCGTTTCAGGCCGGTCAAATCTTCACAGAGATCATCTAATAACTTTTCTATTTCCCTGTCTTTTTGATAAAGGCTGAAACCAATGGTTCTTAAGAATTTATGCATAGGATCATCACCTGCTTTCTGTCTTTCTAAATTAACTTTCTGGAAAACAATAAGGCGAAGAACACTCCGCCTCAAGCCTTACCGATTATTATATACTATAAATGATGATAATGCCAGCATAATTTTCGTATTTTAAAAATTGGGGCCAGTTCCCTTTTCAGGAAACACAGGCCCCTTATTATCTTATACGACTCCCTGTGCTGTCATGGCTTCAACAACCTTTTCAAAACCGGCTATGTTTGCACCAGCAACATAATTTCCCTTTACACCGTAACGCTCTGCTGCAGAAGCTGCCTTTGCATATATATTGACCATAATGTCGTGAAGCTTTTCATCTACCTCATCAAAGGTCCAGGAAAGCCTCTGGCTGTTCTGGCTCATCTCAAGAGCAGAAGTCGCAACTCCGCCTGCATTGGCTGCCTTGCCCGGCATGAAGAGCATTCCGCTTTGTAAGAATAAATCCGTTGCTTCTCTGGTTGAAGGCATATTGGCACCTTCGGCAACCGCAAAGCATCCGTTTGCTTTCAGCATTTTTGCATCATCTAAGTTTAATTCATTCTGTGTTGCACAAGGAAGGGCAATGTCACATGGGATGCTCCAGATACCTTTTCCTTCTGTATAAACAGCCGTTGGATGGGCATCCACATATTCTTTGATCCGTCCACGGCGTACTTCCTTAATTTCCTTAACCAGGTTAAGATCAATTCCGTCCTTATCATAAATATAACCGTTGGAATCACTTAATGCGATGACCCTGCCGCCCAGCTGCTGTACTTTTTCCGTAGCATAGATCGCTACGTTGCCGGAACCGGAAATAACCACATTTTTACCGGCCAGTTCCTTGCCGTTATGCTTTAACATCTCATCAAGAATATATACCAAACCATATCCCGTAGCCTGGGTACGTGCAAGAGAACCACCATAGGTCAGGCCCTTACCAGTAAGAACTCCCTCATATAAGCCGGTCAGCCTCTTATACTGGCCATATAAAAATCCGATTTCCCTTGCTCCCACTCCAATGTCACCAGCAGGAACATCCTGGTCTGCCCCAATGTATTTGGACAGTTCGGTCATAAAGCTTTGGCAGAATGCCATAACCTCTCTGTCTGATTTTCCTTTGGGATCAAAGTTGCAACCTCCCTTGCCGCCGCCAATAGGAAGGCCTGTCAGGGAATTTTTGAATACCTGCTCAAAGCCCAGGAATTTTAAGATTCCCTGGTTGACGGAAGGATGAAGACGCAGTCCGCCCTTGTATGGTCCGATGGCGCTGTTAAACTGGACGCGGTATCCTTTATTCACCTGTACCTGACCATTGTCATCCACCCACGGCACGCGGAAGGAAATAATTCTCTCGGGTTCCACAAGACGCTCCAAAAGACCCATCTTCCGGTATTTTTCTTCATTGGCATCGATGACAAGTTTTAAGGAATCAAGCACCTCTTTAACAGCCTGATGAAACTCAGCTTCCCCTGGGTTCTGGTTCACGACTCTGTCATAGACTTCATCCACATATGACATATTTTTTTCCTCCTTGGATTGGTTTATAAACTGCTTAAATTGGCAAAAAGAGGCCAGAACTCTTCTAAGTTCCGGCCCCTTTGCCTCGTCATAACTTCTAAAAAATTATAACAAGTTCATTTAATAAAGTCAATAAACAGATTTCCTTTATTTTATTAATTTTCCTTCTTCTTTTTGCTAAGTGCCGCATAAAGAGCTAACATAAAGCCGGACAGGGCTGCCATCATCTTACCAGCGGCATTTTGCCTGTCACCTGTCTTAGGCAGATTGGCAAGGGGTACGTTTCCGTCATCAACAATCAGCAGATCCACAGATCCATCTCCCGGCAGGTTTGCAAGCGGGATTGGGTCCGGCACGATTGTTACCGCAGCTCCAGGGCCTCCGGGATTATCCCTTCCGGAAGGTCCTCCCGATGAGCCTCCGCCGCCACTGATTTTCTCATCCTGGACGGTAATCGTAAAGCTGTTGACCCCATCTAATGTCACAGGCGGTATATTGTTGTTGATACGATACCCGGCCGGAGCTTTTGTCTCAAGGAATGTGTAGGTGTCCTTTGGCAGTCTCTTTACTACAAACTGTCCGTCACTGTCGGTTACAAACCTTCCTGCTGCCGCCTTGTCGTCCGTATATCCGGCAAAGGATCCATGATCCAGCTTTACAAATCTTCCATCAGAAGCTTTCAGGATAAACTCGGCGTCTTTTAACTTTACATCCGCAAAGACTGCATTAGTTTTTACCACAGTGATCTTTGACGGCATATTCATGATCGGTCCATTGGTTTTTTCAAACAGCCCTGGTGTGGTATACTTAATCTCCTTATTGGAGTCATTGATGGTAAACTCTGCTGTCCATGGAGTTGTTCCCAGAAGATACCCATCCGGTGCTTTTTTCTCAGTCAGGCGGTAAGTGCCGTATGGCAGGTTTGTGATAACCCCTTTTCCGTTCAGCACAAAGGTAATGGTATTTCCCACCACCTGGTCAGCCGTCCAGGCAGCGCCCTCTGACGCCGCCAGGTAGCGGTAGCTGTCCCAGGCTCCCGGAACCAGGGTAGAAAGATTCGACAGCACAAATTCTGCTCCCTCAAGCCTCTTTCCGGTATTTTCACCGTCTACCTTTTCCATTTCCAGATTTCCGGTGCTGATCTTATTGGTCACAGCAATGGTCACAAGAGCGTCATTTGAAACGGACACTGCGCTGCTGTTATCCTTTAAGATACTTACTTTGCCTTCCTTGTCGATCCTGATATAGAAGGGTTCAATGGAATCATACCGGTCAGAAGTAATTTCCCTGATCTGGTAATCACCATGTTTAAGTCCCAGGTGAATGCTCCCATCCTCAGCCGTCGTAAACAATCCGGCATCAGAGTCCGCGTCAGTGTTAAACCGGTTCGCTCCAAAAATTGATAAGACTCCATTTTCTTCATACCGTCCCGGGCCTAAAATCTCAAACTGGATTCCCCTAATGGTGTTTCCAAGATTATCCCCTTTCTTAAGCTGAAGCTCAAACTGAGCCCGCTCATTAATTACCGCATTGCCGTATCCAAGGTCAGCTTCCCTTTGGTCCTCTGTAATGGTAAAATCAAACTCTGCCTTTCCATTGAGACTCAAATACCCCTTTGGTGCCTTTTCTTCTTTAAGAGTATACGTTCCATATGGGACTCCCTTCATGTCAACATGGCCGTTTACCGCCGTAAAGCGGATCTTGCCGTCTTCTGTCTCAACTCCGCTAATTCCCATTACCTCCAGCTCATCCTGGCTCTTATTTCTTAAGTCTTCTGCAAAATGTTCAAATGCTCCGTCTACCTTTGATTCTTTCCTGGTCAGGGAGAACCTGGCAAACCCAAGAGCTTCTCCTGTTAAGCTGTCAACCTTATCAAATACCAGAGATCCGGTTCCATAATCATCGGTAACGAAGTCATTTCCGTCTGCCTGAACCGTATAAGCCTCTCTTTCACTGGTCAATGTCACTTCATATACTCTGTCACTTAATTCATAACCGGCAGGAGCTTTCTGCTCCTTCACATAATAAGTTCCTAAAGGAAGCATTTCTGATTCCCCAATGCCGCCGTTTCCAGTTGTCATGGTGCCTGCAAGTGCTGTTAAGTCCTTGTCGGAGTAAATCTCAAATACTGCTCCGTCAAGCCTCATCTCATGGTTGTGGGATGCAGCCTTGTTAATACGTATTTTGGCCTTATTCCTCACATCATATACCATTACGGTCTCCGTATTGCCGGATTGGAGCACAGAAATCTCCTGATCGGCAGATACGCCGTAGTTGGCAGGAGCTTCAATTTCCTTTAAAACATAGTTTCCTGCCGGGAGACGTTTTACAGTGACTCTTCCATCGCTTCCGGTAGTAAACCCGGAACCTTCCGTCTGGCTTTCCTTTAATCCAGTATAAGAATTGTTTTCATCAAGAGCCACATACTTTCCGTCTGCGGTCATCAGCACAAACACTGCACCCTGAAGTATCTCTTTTGTCATTTGATCCCGTTTTTCAATATTCAGCTCATGAGGCGTATTGACGATTCCATTGCCTCCTGTAAAGCTCACGCCTTCGGCACTTTCAATGGTAAAATCTCTGGTCCATTCACTTCCGCCGCTGAATAAATATCCTTCCGGTGCCTTGATCTCCTTTAAGGTGTAGCTGCCGCATGGGATCTCTGTCAGAAGACCGGCCTTTGAATCTCCGGCTCCATCTACCTGGAACCTGATCCACAGCCTTCCGCCCTCATCTCCTGTTGATATATGGGATACTCCCAGACCTAGTACCTGATTTTGGTAAGCGGCAAACGCCCCGTCAATCACTGAGGTCCCGCTTAACTCAAACTGCGCTCCACCGATGGCCTTTCTGGTTTCCCCGTCAATCTTTTCTAAGTTAAGGGAACCGGTTTTAATCACGTTCTTAACACTCAGGTTGATCTGGTTCTGTTCTGAGCTATTTAAAGTAAGCTCGCCCCGTCCTTCCCCATCTAACAGAGAAACGGTTCCATCCACAGTAATTCTTACGTAAAATGGCTCCACAGATTCATAGCCCTCTGCATCAAGCTCCTCTATTTTGTAATCTCCATATGGGAGATTCCAGGTAATGCGTCCGTCTTCATCGGTCTGTTTTACTTCATATCCGCTTTCAGACGGATCATTTAACTTAAATCTGTCTTTGCTAAACGGGTTCCATGAACTGCTTTCATATTTTCCTGGGCCGGTTATGGCGAACTTTATTCCGGCTACCTTGTCGTTGCCTGCATTATCCGCCTTCTTAAGGCTCAAGCTGTATTCGGTTCTGGTATTCTTAATTAGGTTGCCCTCAAGATTGAAAAGCACTGCCTTCTGCCCGTTGGTTTCGATCCGGAATTCGATATCAGCCTGCTTCTTTGTAATATCGTATCCATCCGGCACCCGGATTTCTGACAGGGTGTAGGTTCCGTATGGGATTCCGGTCAATATTACCTTACCAGATACCACCTCAAATTCTACTGCACTGTCTGTTGCAGTTACCTTTGTCACTCCCATGGATGACGGATCCGCCTTCATGGCATCTGTAAATGCTTTCCAGGCATCCTCTACCACAGCACCCTTTTTCTCAATCCTGAATGCTGCTCCGCCAAGCTCCTTTTCCGTCAATCCATCCAGCTTTGTAAATTCCAAAATTCCGGATACATAGCGGTTCTTAACCGTTATCGTGCTTGGTATTGGGGTTCCAGCTGTCTTAAATTCCTTGCTGAGTAACTCCCAGGCCTTCTGCCCCTCCACCTGATAGGAATCCATTGGAACCATATCATCGGACTGTGCACCGGCAATTTCATATCCCACAGGTGCCCCATCCTCTACAACGATATAATTCCGGTAATAAAGTAGTTCACCTGCATTCCAAGCTGCCTCGCCGCCGGTCAGGGCCGTACTGCCTTGGGCTGCCGGGCTTCCAAGAACTGCTGCATCCTTTATTCCATTTTTCCGGAATGCTTCCATCTCCTCGTTGGTATACGGTCCGTATACGCTGAAATGAGCGCCTGCCACCGGATTTCCGGCTTCATTTGTTTTATTAATCGTTACATTCCGATATGGTACAAAACCGATATCCTTTGTCTTATCATAGTCACTTCCTGTAGACCATAAGAAGAAGTCTTCCGATGCATAAGAGCCTTTCGCCTCCTTAAAGTTGCTGTCCCGGCTCTCTTCGTAATTGCTTCCTCCTTCTGCCAGGGTATCAGGCAGCCTTGATCTTCCGGCTTCAGGATTTTCTCCGGTAGAAAGCATGGTTGGTTTTGCCAGCTTAAACACCAGATCTTCATATCCCTCCGGCATGGTTCCTGTTGTCACATAAATCCTGTAATGGGCCGGATCATCACCCTTTAGCTTTGATAAGATCAGAGACTGGTTGCTGTACCAGCTGTTTTCCTGATCCTTGGTGAATCCTGACCCAGTGATTCCAAAAGGCTTTGCAGGTATCAGATTTTCAAACAGGAATCTGGCATCGCTGACTCCTACTGCTCCTGTTACATCCTCGTCACCGCTCTTACTGCTGTACTTCAACAGACTGACCTTAAAGTACTCTGACTGAAGCACCGGAAGCAAATCCGTAAGGAGATGGTCGTTCTCAATGCTTTCATCCTGTATACCGTTATTGTTGTCGTCAATCCATATCCGTCCTGATACCTTCACTTTTCCCGGAACCAGAACTACCTGGACTGCGTTGCTGGTCTGTACCTGGTCGAACTTGATATCAGCAGCATCTGATAGTTTCTTCTTATAACTGAAGGAAGTAGCAAAGTCATTGACCGCATATCCGTAAGCTACATCATCCAGCTCCTTCATTGTGTTATAAGGTACAACCGTTTTATAGATCACCACCAGGTTTTCTCCCGGAGCCAGGTAAAATTCGGGATCAGTGATCTTAATGCGGATAGCCGTGGGGTCACTGGAGCTTCCAGACCAAAACCCGTTTTTGTTGTTATTTAAAAGAGAGTCTTTTCCTTGCAGAGCCGTTTCTTTATTGTTAATTGCCTTTTCAGAATAAGTCACCTCTTTGCTGAAATCATTAACCTTTCTTCCTTCCCTGTTATCTGTCCTGTTCTCAATGGAAATGGACACAATATCCTCAAACTTCAAACGGTAATCACTAAGCCGTTCAAAATTGCCGGTACTATAGTCGCCCTTAACCGGAAGGATATCCATAAGCTGAAGCTGGGTGATATAATCAGTGGCTGAAGCATTATTAACTGTGAGCCGGTATAATACGGTACCATCCTTATCAGCGAGATCCGTATCCTCCCCGCTCTTTTCCACCTTTCCTACCGTTGTTCCTGATACGAATCTGGTGTCTAAATTTCCTTTTACCTCTTTATGAAGGACAATTCCGGTACCAGTGCTCATGGTGTTCTCCGCAGAATCCGAAGCATAACCATAGCCGCGGTACTTTTCATCCGGCAGCTGCACAGCCCTTGGCAAGTCTGCACTGGGCCATTTGCTGCCTGAATCTGTTTTGATCATAAAGGAAGCACCTGTCTGGTTTAATGAAAACGCAGGCTGAAGAACATCACTTGTTACATAGAGTTCATTGAGAATGTTCTTTCCATAATTGATAATGCTTCCCGCAATCTGTGCTTTTACTTCAACCGTAACGGACTCACCCTTATCCAGAACTCCGCTTAACTGGATGAATAAGGTCTCCCTTCCTGTCTCCGGATCAATCTTTTTAATAGTCTTTTCAATGGCAACGCCCTGTGGGGCATCCTTTAAGCTCACAGCCTTTAACAGGCGGTTTTCGCCGGCTGACTCCCCTGATACGGTAACTCCAAGAGGCACATAATCAATGAGAATGGGTTTTTGCATTGGAACAATATCAGGATCATTGCTTGTGGTATCATTCTTTACATAAAGCGTATAAGTCAGGATATCACTTGGCTGTATGCCCTTAATGGGATCAACGCTCTTTTTCACAGAAATCGTCGGTGCCTGGCTTTGTACGACCGGAATATCCCATTCCTTTTCTGCCTGACTCATTTCCTGGCCCTGAACCAGCGTTCCGTTGGTATCCCATTTTCTGAATTCCATAGCCACATCGGCCACGTTGCGGATATATTTGATTTCCTTCTTAAAGGTTCCGTTAGACAGCTTTGGATCCTGGCGGTTCAGCTTTACCGTAACCTCTATGCTTCCCGGGACAAAATCATTTCCAAGGACATATTGGTTTTCCGTAGAGCCTTTTAAGGTGTCATCCCGGTAGCTGATCTGGAAGGATTTTACCTTTTTGCCGTTTACCGGGTTTACCAGACCGATCTCTCCGTCACCGGATACCGCAACGCTCTGCACCTCTCCTACCTGGTTTTCGTTAAAATCATAGAAGGTCACATCAGCCATGATGGTTCCGGTCTTTGCACCCTTAATGCGGTTCTGTTCCGTGGCTTTTCCCGGCTTAACCCCGGTGATCGTATATTTTTCGTAGGTGTAATCAGCCTCTGAAAGCACTGTCTTTCCTGCATCCAGCATCTTTAAGCCCGTATCTGTTACTACAAACCGGTCCAATGGTATGCTGTTGACCACATGAGGCGTTAAGGTATAGGTCACTGTCTGGCCGTCATTCCACCATAAATCTTTTAATGTGGTTGTTACAGATGTCTTATCCAGTGTCACACCTGTCTTCTGCTTTACGTTAGTAAATTCACATGGCTCCGGAACTGCACCCTTATTAACTTCCACTTCTTTCCTGTAAATAGTTCTGACATCATCCTTATTAATGACATAGCCCTGGTTGTTCTGGATCACTGCCATTTCTTCGATGACATAGGTTCCCGGTAACAACGGCACCGTAATTCCGGTTTCCCCGTATGGTACTGCAACCAGATCTCCAACCTGCTTTCCAGTTTCTTTTTCCATGATCTTCATGGAAACGGTCATGGATCCGCTGGGATTATCTGATTTATTTACATCGTTCTTAATGAGTTTTAAAGGCAGCGCTTCCTGGTTATGGGCCTTAAAGTCATATACTCCCGGAGTAACAGTATTGTCTCCTGTCAGAACATAAAGATCCAGACCGGTTTTGGTTTCTCCGTTCTTTACCACCTCCGCTGTTATAGGAAGGATGGTCCCCGCCTCTCCTTCAAAGGAAGCCATACGGAATGTTTCAAAGCCATTTTCCTTTTTCGTCACTTCATAAACTCCGTAAGCGTCACCTGCATTCAGCTCAAGTCCCCGGAAAGAAAGCTTACCCCCGGAATCGGTGGTTCCTTCCCCAACATAATTCCAGGCGCCTCCGGACTTTCTGTAAAGCTCAAAGCCGATTCCTGATTTAAGGGATTCTGAACCTCCATTTCCACTGTATTTAGTAATCTGCAAATCAATACCGCCCTGATTCTCCACGGTAATTTCTGTTGTTTTTCCTGTTTCTGCTGTCAGGCCCTCGGCCGGTATGGCTGTTGTGATTGCAATATAGCCTGCAGGAGCATTCACTTCTTTTATATAGTAGGTTCCAGGGCTGTAAAGTTTGGTGGAAAATACGATTTCATATACTCCGCTCTGCCCTATCTCTGTGAAATCTCCTACCGCTCTTGTCAGTTCCGGATCAGAATACAGCTTAAAGGCTGCTCCAGTTAATTTCTTTGATGGATCCGTCCCATCTACCTTGGTCAGGCGTATCTTTGCTTTTGCATATTGGTTGTTCACCGTAATGGATACCGGGTTTTTGGAAGTAAAATCAGATTCTCCGCCTACCTTAATATATCCGTCTTCCTGAAGGGTACCGTTATCTTCCACACCTAAGGCTGAAAGCATCCAGTCAGAGTTTTCCTGCTCCTTCAGATAATAGGCGCCGCCTTCCGGCTTCTGAGGAAGTAATGCTGTTCCCTTTGCCGTGTAATAACCATCCTGAGTTTCAAAGCTCTGGAGCTTTACCTGTACCGGCCTGTTGCTTTCGTCTAACATCTGCTTATAGGCATTATTGGAATAGGTGTAAATATCAAATACGATCTCAGCCGGAAGCTTTTTAGCAATGTTCTCATCATTTATGAATCCATCGCCAAAGAAAAGCTTCTTTGTTACGGTCAGTTCTGCTTTCTTTCTGTTTTCAAAGGTCACAGGAGTAATCCCCTGGTATCCGCCTGCCATATCTCCCACTACGGCCACAATCATCGGCTGGGCGTCAATGGTATAGCCTTCCGGGGCTTTCTGCTCTGTGATCCGGTACCAGCCCGGCGCACAGCTCTTTAGTGTATAAGAACCATCCTTGTTATCAGTCAGAGTCCCTGAAATTTCTTTAAAGTCCCGATCTGGTTTACTATATCCTTTATCCGTTACATTCTGCAGAACCCCTTCGATCAAATCTGTACCGGAACGGAACATCAAGTACTCCACTTTAAAGGAAGCACCTGCCATACCAGAACCGCTTTCGTTTGTTTCTGCATCTGTCTTATAAATAACAAGATCAGCCAGACGCGGATTCTTAACTACAGCTGTTGCCAGCTTTCCTGTTACACTGTCTCCAACGCGTACCAGAGATACCTTTTCTCCGGCAGCCTTTGCTTTGTATCCCACATTTACTGATGCCGTTTCAAAATATCCGCTGGTCACAGATTTTGCCACTCCGTCTCCTAACTCTTCTGCCTGAATGGTGTAAACACCGCTGTCTAAATCTTTAAAGTTGGCAGCATATTTTCCATTCTCAAGTTTTACAGTAGCCGCCTTGATCTCGCTGCTGTCTGATTTTTGAATGGTAAAGGTGATCCCCTGGAGGTTTATGGAAGGATCTCCTGCCCATGTGGTCTTTTCAATTACAAGATCCGGCTTCTCCGGGTTATAAACGTTCACAGTGGAAGGTGTGCTTCCCACCGTAAAGTATCTCCAAAGATTTTCCTCGCGGTCCTCGCCGGTATACATGGTAATATACTTACTCTCCTGGGCCGTTGTCAGGGTTTCCTTTAACCGGTACCGCCCTGCTTTTAAGCCCTTGGGTATCTTTATCTGGCCATTGCTTTCCGTAGTATAAGTTCCAATGCTTACATAACTATAACGGCCGTTTGCCCATTGGTACTGAAAGATTTCAAACTTTACGCCGCTTAAAGGAGTTTTTACGATATTTAAGGAATTCAGTTCCTCATCCGTTTTACCAAAGGTACTGGAATCCGGTACGTATCCGTATTTAGCCAGAGTTACCGGGTATTCCTCCAATACTGTGTTCATCAGCCGGTATTTCTCTGATTTTCCCTGCTTCCAGAAATACTGGGAATCAATGACATCCTGGTTTTTGGGAATTGTCACTTCCAGGTAGTGAAGAGTTGGATCCATCTGGACCTTAGAAGGTGCATATACCTCTTCCAGTCCAAAGAGGGCTTTTACATTATCATTCTCAAGCTTAAGGATCCTTTCAATACTTGCTTTATCAAATCCCTTGCTTTCAAGCTCTGCCTTAAGCTTACCCATGTTGATCATCCTGGAAAGGGCATAGCCTGTTTTGTTTTCACTGTCGGATTCCAGACCGGTTTCAACCACCTGGACAGGAAGCAGTTTTGCTTTATTATCAGGATCCAGCAGCCATATCTGGAATTTAGCTCCACCTAAAAGGGTTGGTTCTGCATTTTGCTTTGAAGAATCCTTCAGCCATTTGTTTAATGCAATCTGGAAATAGTATGCATCAAGGCCTCCCAGGCCATCTCCATGCTGATTTTTCACAACAGCGACTTGTTCATTGCGACCATTTTCATACAGATGAAGCATTTCATTATATCCTGTGTAACCGGAATCTTTTGGTGCGAATACTGCTACGATCTTACGTCCGCCAGGAAGCTGATAGCCCGGTGCAGCCTCTTCTTCTACCAGCCAGTATACCTTGCCGGTTTCTAAAATAGCGGTATCAAATTCCCCGTTCTCTCTGATTCCCGTCTTCGGATTGATCCGGGTGCCGCTCTCATAGCTGTCTACCTTCTCAAACCTGTCTTCATTCGCCAAATTCTCTAAATGAATTCCTGAAAGATTTTTCACATCATCCTTCATCTTATAAAGGGTAAATTTCGCTCCGTTGACAGGTTCCTCTGTATGGGGAGTTCCATCAAATGCCTTTCCATCACAGGTTTTTAATATATTAAACTGAACCCATGGCTTATAGTTATAAAGTGGATCGGTATTCTGGGTTAAAGAGTCCGCTGTTTTTGCAAGCTCCTTACCCGTATATTTCACTGCATTGTATTTACCTGCCTCCAGGTCTGAAACAGAAAGTATTTTCGGAGGTTCAACATTTCCTTCTGCTAAAGGTGTCTTATCCTTCATATTCAGGTCAAAATCAAAACCTGTTTCTTCCTTTGTGGGAACCCGGACCTCAACCACATAGTAGGTATCATTCCGGTTAATATCATAGAAGGTTGCGATTCCGTCATAGGTATTGGTGGTTTCTGTTTTTACATAATCTGCCGTAACGCCGTCTGCGTTTATCCTATAGAGGGCCAGCTTCACGTTTCCAAGAACATGATTCGCCGGATAGAACTGGTAATTCCATTCATCCCTCCAATACTTCTGGGTACGGATGGTCAGCTTGGGTTCGTTCTTAATAACAAGCTCACTTCCATTATCATCTCCATTGACCTTAGTAATTACCTTGCCTTCCTTTAAGGTCGTAGTTAATATCTCAAAGGATGGCAGATATCCGGCCGGAGGCGTTATTTCGGCAATGACATAGGAAATCCTGTCTCCATTGCTGTCAAAGATCTTAAGGTCTGGACTGCTGAAGATTGCCTGGCCGCTTCCGCTTGTGGTTACCTTCTCAATTGGATTTTTGATGCTGTTTGCCCAATCATTTATATGAAATTTATCTGCTCTAAAAATACCAAAAACGGCTCCGTTCACAGGGATATCCCTTAACGCATCCATTTTAGTAACCGCTACTTTTCCATTATCCTTGTAATTCTCTACGGGCTTATTCTCTCCTGCCAGAAAGATATTCAGGCTCTTTTCGCTGCTTGTAGACGCTGCGGTTATGGTTACCGGTCCGTAGTATACATCGGTTCCGGAAATCTCATAACCAGGATTACCCGGATGGGTACCTTTCTCTTTATCAGCATCAGAAAGCAGGTAATAAGGATTGATATTACCGTCAGGAACAACTTCTTTAAAGTAATATGTTCCAGGAGCAAGCTGGGTCGGTACACTGGATATCAGACTAGTTGCTTTTGTAAAGCTGCTGCCATTCTTTACATAAGCGTCAAACTGTATTTGTGCGCTGGGATTTGCCGTGCCGTCTGCATCATATTGTGTCTTCTTAATGGAAACAGATTTATATGGTTTATTTTCAATGGTCCGGCGAGTCACTTCATTGCCCTGGGTAAACCATCGTTCCAAATCCGCTTTTTGAATAGGTCCATTAGGAGTAGTGATCTTAATGTCTTTCCCTTTTTCAAAGTTAGCAGGAGGCGTTGTTTCTTCCATGGTATATTCTGTTCCGGGATCAAGAATCACATATTTTCCCTTATTGGTCACCGAACCGCTGAAAACTACTGTCTTATCAGCATCTCTTGTTATTTTAAATTGTGCTGATATGGGATTGTTCTTATTTGTGATATCAACCTTATAAAGCCAGTAAGGTACCTTTTGAGGAATGTTATAAGCCTTTGCGGTGGTATCGCTTTCTCTGACTACCTGATAAGGCCCAATAAAAACCTGATTTCCGGAAATTACCATCTTCTCGGAATCATCTGCTTCCAGCCTTCCGCTGCTGTTGATTTCAGACCAGTAGTAGTCCTTTGTTACATCAAGGCCCTTTACCAGAATTTCTCCCTTACTATTTGTTGTATAGACCGTATTTGGCAGTACTTCGGTGAAGTCGTTTCCGTCTTTATAATAAAGCTTAAACTGAAATCCATTTTTGTAATCATTCTTATTCAGGCTTTCGCTGCTGATGGACCAGGCATCCTTTTGAAGCTTTAAGGTTCCCCCTTTATTATTCTTCAAGTCAACCTGAGCAGTCTTTAAAGGTTCCAGGGAAAAGGTCTTATAAATGTAAGTCTTATTCCCTTTTATTTCCTGTGAAAAACCAGCTTCGGCACCATTCCCGTCAGAATATCCGTCAGGAACTTTCTCAACTACGCGGTACTTAATCATCTGCCCGCTTCCATCATAGACTGGAAGAGTCGCCGTAAACTGGCTTGAACCGTCCAGAGAGTAGGTGGTTTTTGAGCCAATGCCCACTTCTGTCCACGTTCCCTCTGCATACTTTTCAAACCAGAATTTATTATTAAAGTCCCCCCTGTAAGTTCCAGGTACCTTAATATAACCAGCTTTGTCATTTTGCATCCACTTTGTCACATTTACCCTTGCTTCATTTAAAGTGTTGACAAGGAGGTTATTTCCGCCTTTTACCGGCGATGTTTTACCGGCCTCTACGGTCACTTCATAATCATGATTGTCAAGGATATAACCTCCAGCGCTTTTTTCTCTTACAATGTATTTGCCCGGTGTAAGAGGCTTAAACAACACATATCCTTTGCTGTCTGATTTTACGGTTTTAACTTCTGAAAGGCTTCCATTTTCATTTTTCTGAAAAAGAATGAATTCCGCGCCTTCCAAAGAATTTAATTCTGTTTCACTAAGGTTTGCACTGTTCCAGGTACGGGCCTTCTTATTAAATTCAATGGCTCCCTTTCCAATGACTTCGTTAACCACCGTAATCTCAGCGTTTTCTCCTGCCTTTAAGGTGACCTTAATATCATCCCCTTTGGCAACCGCCTTTGTTCCAACCTTAGCGGAGCTGAATTGTGTTCCAACTGGATTTGCGATTTCATTGATCACATAGGTTCCCGGATCAACCTGGATCCGGATGTAACCATCATCCCCCGTTGCATAGAATCCGCTTTCCGTTTTATCGCTTGAAGGATTGACAGCAATGTTTTTATTGTTAATTTTTTGACCATATCTGTCTATAACCGTATAATTGTCATAAGGCGTCTGCTTGTTGTCAGGATCCAGAGAATTGATCTCAAAGCCAGCCATCCCGGGATATTCCTTTTCCATGGTCAATCCATACTTCTGGGTAAAGCCCAGTCCCTCGTCGATTTCCTTCTTTATCTTGATAACTGCCGGCTTGTTGACCTCATGAATTGCAATATTTACATCAGAGTCTTCTGTCACCAACTGATCTGTTCCCAGCTTTACATATTCCAGACGGGCCTTATTGTTGACCGTAAATACGGTCTCATTCCCAATACGTTCATCATTGTACTTCAGCAAAAATGGTTCATATGGATAACGGGCTGTTACCAGATAAGAGCTATAGGTTGGTGCTAAGTCTGACACGTAAATATGATCCGCATCATTCTGTCCCTGATTCTTGAACTCATTGATTGTAATCGACCCATCCCCATTGTTAATCATCCTGACGTTGGATCCGTCTCCCCATTTGGCCGTTACGGAAACCGGCTTCATGGCCTCAGGCGCATTTTCCGTGAGAATCTTAAGAGAATCCGTAATTTTATAAGAAGCCTCCTTAAAACCCGTACGGCCATAAGTCTGGTAAATGGTTCCGTTAGGCTGCCTGGATATGTCACCTGAGCTTCCGTACATGCCCATTTCAATCAGATAGGTAATGTCCACAAATTCTGGATTTCCTGCACCGTCTCTTACCACCGTGTAAGAATGATCCGTTGGATAGACTCTCTTTTTAATATGCCATGCATCATCGGAAACAAGAGTCAGTGTGGTATCATCTGGCTGCGCCGCATAAGTGACTGTTTCAACATTGCCAGGATAAGTTACATTCTCCTTATCTGTCTTATCAGCCACCTTAACGTCAGCATAGAAAGCAACGCTGTCCTGAGGCAGTTTAAATTCCTCGCCAACCGCTCTTTTTCCGTTCCCGTCAATATAGGCGTTCACGGTTATGCTGTCTGATTTGCCCGGACGAATTACATTCTGCTCATCTCCCACGCTGATTTCATAAATCTTACCACCATCATCAGAAGATACCAGCTTTACTTTTCCGGGCCGCTCTTCTATGACAATGCCGTCAGGCACAGTGAAGAGAATTTTTGCATTCTCATAAGTATCAAAGAGGGGCAGCTTTCCTCCTGCGGCATATTCGTAAAGAGGTGCTGCCTGCATGGTATAGGTGATGGTATAGGTATATAAAATTCCTGCCTTTATGGAACCGGTCTGGCTTTGTGACAGATTCACTTCAACCGTATCCTTCTTATCCGCAGCATCTGGCCCATAATAAGTCAAAGCCGTTTCATAAGGACTGAGCCTGCCTTCACTGTTCACCTCTGTATTCAGCAGGGTCATTCCATAGCTGTGGACCACCATGCCAAAGGATGGCTGGCTGAGAAATGAGAATAAACTTGTTTTCCTTTCTTCTCCATTCAGGGTGGCAACATCGGTTCCCATCAGGGCAGCCCGTTCCTCTTCTGACAGGGCCTTCGTATTCCCTGCAGAAACAAGATCAGCATCTTCTCCGCCATTGAAATAATTATCTGCTTCAGAAGCTGTTGCCAGTGTATTTTCAGCACTGAAAAGAACCGGAACCTCATGCTTTGTTATTGAAATCCCATTTATTTCGATGCTGCTTACAGAAAGAGCTTCCCCGGATTTATCAGAATTGGAATCTTCCCCCTGTTCTTTTCCGCCCTCTTCTTTTTTACTCTCTTCTTTTTTACTATCTTCTTTGACTCCATTTTCTGATTTTTTCTCGGTTTCCCTGGAGTTCTCTTCTCTCTGTGTCTCTTTCACTTCCCCGGTCTGGCTTTTTGCTTCTTCAGCCGGCTCTGAAAGATTCTTATGAGCCTCACTGGTTTCCTGAGTCTCTGTCTCCTGGGTCTCTGTCTCCTGATCCTTGGCCTCTTCCTCTGTTACAGCAGCCGTTTCCCCGGTCCCGGAACTTCCAGAACTTCCCCAGCTTCCGGATTGATTCCCGGTTGAGGAAGATTTTTCTTCTATTTCTTCCTGTGAATTTTCCCCGATGACCGCAAATTCTTCCATCTGGGCATCTGTGATCATTAAATCGTCACCAACGATCCGCAGCCGGAATTCGCAATCCCGGTCCTTATAGCCATTGACGCCTATGATCTGAATATTCTTAAGGATCGATTCCTGCCTGATCCGTTCGGATTTATCGGCTTCAAAAAAAGGTTCTCCATCCAGGGTATCTGATACCACCACCAGATACATGGCTTTTCCCACCTTTTTCTGGAGCACCAGAGTTTTTCCCTCTAGTTCTTCATATAATTTTCCTATGACCAGATCCTTTTGATCTCCTTCAAAGGGAACCAAATCTTCCTTTAATTCCGGTCTGCTGTCAAAATCCTTTTTAAGAACCTTTTCAATAGCAGACTGAGTGACCTGGACGTCAATAACTCTCGCCGCCTCTGACGGAGTCGCCTCCGATGGAGATGCTTTCCCTGCATTGGCAGAAGATCCACTTCTGCGCTCAGCAGTCTCCGAGGCATATGCGGTAGTTACTGAAAGCTGTGATATATTTCCGGTAACAATCGCAACAGTCAGCAACCAGGCAATCACCCTTTTTAAGCGATGCACTTTCTTCCCTATACCTTTCATACTTATACCCTCCTTATTTATTTCAATCTTAAGATAAAATCTATTAATAAGTTAAAAGCTGTATTTTCTATCTATTCAGTATATCTCTCAACGGTTACAGACTGGTTATTTTTTCAAGTTTATTTCAAAATTTCCTTGTAACCGCTTTTTAATTGTTAACCTATTATATTTTTTAGTTGACAATCAATTTAGCATGTGTTACCATTCCAGTAGAATCTTATACTACATAAGGGAGCCTGATCTCATGAATACAGCAAAAACATTTCAAACAAAGACTTCATCCCCTGCCAAACGACGGATTACAACAAAGGAATTAGTTTTGGCCGGGATGTTTGCGGCAGTTCTTGCCGTAATTTCTCAAATATCTATCCCCTTGCCAACCGGTGTTCCCATAACCATCCAGATCTTTGGAGTAGCACTTATAGGAACCGTATTAGGATGGAGGCTGGGATTTTTAGCAACACTTATTTACATCCTTCTTGGGGCTGTAGGACTGCCCATCTTCTCAAACTTTCGAGGAGGCCTCCAACACTTGATGGGGCTAACCGGCGGTTACATATGGGGCTGGCTTATTATGGTACTCCTCTGCGGCGTCAGACCGAAAACAAGCTGCAAGACTCTTAACACGATTCTTATGTTCCTGCTCCCGGTTCTTGGCACCTTAATAGATGAAACCATAGGAGGTCTTCAATGGGCAGCATTATCCGGTGATATGTCGGTCTTAGGGGTATTTTCCTATTCCATAGTGGCATTTGTTCCCAAGGATATTGTACTTACAGTGATTGCTGTTATTACCGGAATTCCTATCCGAAAAGCCATTTTACGGCAATGATCAATATATTTGCGGCCGGCGCTGATAAAAGCGCCGGCCTTTCTATATTTTAACTATATTCTAATGGCTTGACAGGAAACATTTTGAAATTTAAAATAGATTACAATACTTTAATGTAAATAATTAGAAAGGAAGTTCAGTTTGCCTTTGGCTCACTGGATGGCTGATTTTTTTAATGAAGGCGCGCTTTGCTTGCCTTCATTAAGTAAATTATGCCAAAGAAGGTTCTTTACAGATGATTCAGGATATTTTTCCCCATGTTTTTCATAACGAATTTCAGATAAAAACGCCGCACATGGACAGCTATTTTCTATACTTCCAGGATGGCTGCCTCCTCCTTGACCACAAGAGTTCCACAAAAATCCCCCAATTCGGAGACTTAAAAAACCTAAGCAAAGAAGCCATAGCCTGCTCTGACTATCTTTTTTCCATTGACCAGATGGATTTTTTTCTTGTAGATGAAACCAATATCAGCCTGGCAGAAACAGAATCTCTTTTCTTTTATAAAACAGGCGCATTAAGGGAGCTAAAGCCCATGTGGGTGTCCTTTGCAGCTGTTTCTGCCGGACAGCTTCACCGGTTTTACAGTTCCAACCGGTTCTGCGGCTGCTGCGGATCTCCCATGATGAAAAGTAAAAAAGAAAGATCCATGGTCTGCTCCTCCTGCGGCAATACCGTTTACCCAAAGATTGCTCCGGCCATCATTGTGGCTGTTACTTACAACGGAAAGCTTCTGCTGACCAAGTATGCGGGAAGAGAATACACCCGGTATGCCCTGATCGCAGGCTATACGGAATTTGGTGAGACCCTGGAAGATACTGTGAACCGGGAGGTAATGGAGGAAACAGGCCTTCGGGTCAAAAACATACGCTATTACAAAAACCAGCCATGGGGGTTCAGTGATTCCATTTTAGTCGGATACTGGGCCCAGCTGGATGGTTCTCCACAGGTCTGCCTGGATGAAACAGAATTATCCACAGCAGACTGGATGGCTCCGGAGGATATCCCTGACGACTTCACCAATTTAAGCCTGACCCATGAGATGATTCTTTTATTTAAAAATGGGAAGGTAAAATAAAAAAGAAAATGCAAAAGGCCGTCCCGCGATTCGGGTACGGCCTTTTGCTACCTATTTAAACTTATTTACCGTAGTAAGCTTTTAAATACATTTCCTTAATTTCACTCATAAGAGGATATCTTGGATTTGCGCCTGTACACTGGTCATCAAATGCATTTTCAACCATTTCATCCAGAGTAGCCAGGAAGTTCTTTTCATCAATGCCATAATCCTTAATGGTTGCCTTGATTCCTACTGCCTTCTTTAATTCCTCGATTTTTGCAATGAATTTCTTAAGCAGTTCCGCATCATCCTTGCCATCCAGGCCGCAGAAACGAGCGCATTCTGCATATCTTGCCAGAGTATGAGGATACTCATACTGTGGGAAGGTTCCCATTTTAGCTGGAACTTCACAAGCATTGAACTCCATAACCAAGGTGATCAGCAGCGCATTTGCAACACCATGAGGAAGGTGATGATAAGCGCCTAATTTATGAGCCATGGAATGGCATACACCTAAAAATGCGTTATTAAATGCCATACCAGCCATGCAGGAAGCATCTGCCATCTTACATCTGGCCTCTACATTGGTTCCGTCATTGTATGCGATAGGCAGATAGTTAAATACATTTTTCATGGACTTAAGTGCAAGACCATCCGTATAATCAGAAGCCATTATGGAAGCATAAGCCTCTAATGCATGAGTCATAACGTCAATACCGGAAGCACTTGTAAGGCCCTTTGGCTGACTCATCATGTTGTCCGCATCAACGATAGCCATATTCGGCATTAATTCATAATCTGCAAGAGGATATTTTACCCCTGTTTCCTGGTCAGTAATAACCGCAAAGGAGGTTACCTCAGAACCTGTACCAGAAGAAGTTGGGATGGCCACAAAGTAAGCTTTTTCACCCATTTTAGGGAATGTGTAGACTCTCTTACGGATATCCATAAAGCGCATGGCCATATCCTGGAAGTCCACCTCTGGATGCTCATACATTACCCACATGATCTTAGCTGCGTCCATGGCAGAACCGCCGCCTAAGGCGATAATGGTATCCGGCTGGAATGCCTTCATAGCAGCCGCACCTGCCTGAGCATTTGCCAGGGTCGGGTCTGGCTGAACATCGGAAAATACGGTATAAACGATACCCATTTCATCTAATTTATCTGTAATCGGTTTTGTATAACCGTTCATGTAAAGGAAGGAGTCTGTTACTACAAATGCTCTCTTTTTGTTATATACATCCTTTAATTCACTAAGCGCTACAGGCATACAACCCTTTTTAAAGTAAACCTTTTCAGGATTTCTGAACCACAGCATGTTCTCTCTCCTCTCAGCAACGGTCTTAATATTCAGCAAATGCTTTACCCCAACGTTTTCAGAAACAGAGTTTCCGCCCCAGGAACCGCAGCCCAGAGTCAGGGATGGCTGAAGCTTGAAGTTGTAGATGTCACCGATACCGCCGTGAGAAGATGGGGTATTCACCAGGATACGGCATGTCTTCATAGCCGCTGCATGCTTTGCCATTTTTTCTTTTTCATTTACATTTACATAAAGAGAAGAGGTATGTCCGTAACCGCCGTCAGCAACCAGCTGCTCTGCCTTTTCAATCGCCTCATCAAAGGTTTTTGCCTTATACATAGCCAGAACCGGTGACAGCTTTTCATGTGCAAATTCTTCTTCCAGATTAACGCTCTCAACCTCACCGATCAGGATCTTTGCGGATTCAGGAACTTCCACGCCTGCAAGCTTTGCAATGGTGTGAGCTTTCTGGCCTACGATCTTGGCATTTAACGCACCATTGATAATAATGGTCTTACGTACCTTATTCAGTTCATCTTCCTTTAAGAAATAGCAACCTCTGGCTGCAAACTCTTTTTTAACTGCATCATAAACAGGTTCAAGAACCGTTACAGACTGCTCGGAAGCGCAGATCATACCATTGTCAAAGGTCTTGGAATGGATGATGGAGCTGACTGCCATCTTAATATCAGCCGTATCATCAATGATTACAGGGGTATTACCTGCACCAACGCCAAGGGCTGGTTTTCCGGAAGAATAAGCTGCTTTTACCATACCAGGGCCGCCGGTTGCCAGAATAATATCCGCACTTCTCATGACCTCATTGGTCAGTTCCAGAGAAGGAACGTCGATCCAGCTGATGATCCCTTCCGGTGCGCCAGCCTTAACAGCGGCATCAAGAACCACCTTTGCAGCTGCAATGGTAGAATTCTTTGCACGTGGATGAGGGGAAATTATGATGGCATTTCTGGTCTTTAAGCTGATCAGGGTTTTGAAAATAGCAGTTGAAGTCGGGTTTGTAGTCGGAATAACCGCCGCAATCAGACCAATAGGCTCTGCAATTTTCTTAATGCCATATGCCTTATCTTCTTCGATCACACCACAGGTTTTGGTGTCTTTATAGGAGTTATAAATATATTCTGCAGCATAGTTGTTCTTAATGACCTTATCTTCCACAACACCCATACCGGTTTCTTCTACAGCCATTTTTGCCAGAGGGATTCTTAACTTATTGGCAGCACTTGCTGCTTCATAAAAGATCTTATCCACCTGTTCCTGGGTGAAGGAAGCAAATACTCTCTGAGCCTCTTTCATGGCTTCCATCTTCGCGATCAGAGCATCTACACTATCAATGATCTCAGGAACTCTTACCTGTTGTTCTTTCTTAGCCATCATGATTTTCCTCCAATTTTTAAAATAAGTTAAATAGGTATTTTTATATCGATATTTTTTTAACGATCTATCGTGATTTCATTATATGCTATTGTTATTTTTTTGTCAATGTTATATTTTACAAAAATATACATGGTTCAAGCTATTTTTTATTCAAATCTCATATTTTAAAATTTAATATAATATAATATAAGGTTATTTCTGAGCGCCCTTCTCTTTTTCTAATTAAACATGCTAACGGAAGCCAAAACACTTCCCATAATCAGATGAGCAGCCCTTTTATCTTCACTTGCGCTGCAAGCTCAGACAAGTTATATTGTGAAAACTCTTTTGTTTTCACAATCGGATGAACGGGCTAAGAAGCAGCCCTTTTATCTTCACTTGCGCTGCAAGCTCAGATAAGTTATATTCTGAGCATCTATTTCCCGGTTTATTCTTATAAAAAGGAGGATAAACGGCTTTTGGACGGATTTAAAAACTTGGCAATGCGCATCATGTATGATATAGTAAGCCTTAGAAACGCAGACATATTTGCGCTGAAATATAATTATGTTACCTTAAACATCGTTTTTTCTCAGGTAAGATTATATTTTTTATATACAAGATTAAGGGGATTTTAAAATTATGAAAATTACAATTGGAATTGATCTTGGAGGAAGCACAACTAAAATTGTAGGATTTCAAGATAATAAATTAAAAATTCCTACTTTTGTTAAAGCTGATAACCCAATAGCTTCTCTGTTTGGAGCTCTTGGAAAATTCATCTATGAAAACAACATCCAGTTGAATGAAATTGAAAAAATTATGATCACAGGGGTTGGCAGCGCTTACGTAGAACAGCCCTTATACGGAATTCCTACTTTTAAGGTAGACGAATTCACCTGCAATGGTCTGGGAGGACAATATTTTACTGGACTGAACGACTTAATCGTGGTAAGCATGGGAACTGGAACCTCTCTTGTCCAGGTAAACGGAGATAAAATTACTCATACCGGAGGAATCGGCATAGGTGGAGGAACCATCCTCGGCCTTTCAAGCCTTCTCCTTAAAACCCAGGATATCTCCCAGATCATGGAGCTGGCAAGCCGGGGGAATATAAGCAATGTTGACTTACAGATACAGGATATCTCAAGAACTCCCCTGCCCGGCCTTCCTCTTTCCGCCACAGCCTCTAATTTCGGTAAGGTAAGAAACCTTGTATCCGACGAGGATATTGCCGTGGGAATCATTAATATGGTACTCCAGGTTATTGCGAAATCCGCTATTTTATCTTCACTGAACAGCAATATCACCAATTTTGTCATGACCGGAAATCTGGCAAAATTCCCTCAGTGCAAAGACGTATTCCAAATCCTTGAGCCCATGTTTCATGTCCATTTCATTATACCGGACCAGGCGGAATACGGTACTGCCATCGGAGCAGCACTTGCAGAGAAACGCCATATGGAAATGAAGCAGATTATATGCCCCTCAGATCATATACCTTTGTAGAATTATTGTAAACCAAAATTCTATCAATTCTTTCATGGATTTTGATCAAAAATTCTAACGCTTTTACTATTATAAAAAACCAGGTGCAGCTTTTGCCGCACCTGGTTTTTATGAATGATATCCCAATGCCTGCTCCAAAGCATCCTTTTCCTCGCTTCCAAGCAAAACATCTGTTTCTCCTCTTTCCACTTCCTTAATGTAAACATAGCATCCTTCCCGGCTATGAACGGAATTCAAAACAAAACCGGAATTTGTATAGTCAAGGATTGCCATTGCAAAGCTTAAGTTACCGCCCATCCCTTTAAACGCGTTGTATTTTATAAGTCCAAATTTCTGGAAAGCACTTCTGTAATTCTTGTTGGTATTACGAAGAGAATCCTTATTGGCGCGGTCTTCCGCTTTAAGCTCCGCAATATCCTCCATCTGCTCCATAATAATCTCTTCCAGGGTCTCCGCATCCTTCCCCCTCATAAAATAGTCGTATCTGCGATACAGCTTTCTCATCTGAACCAGACATATGATTACAACGATCAGTAATATCATGGTAATTACGGCTAATCCAATTATTAAAAAAGCAGGATCAACCGGTAACTGATTCAATATACTGTTGTCCATTCTTTCGTCCTCGCTTCTATGATGTTATCTTATGGATTCTATCAACTCTACTATTCTTTCCAATTCTGCCTCAGAATAGTACTCAATTTCCACTCTTCCTTTATTACTGTCTTTCCGGTTAATGCTTACTTTGGTTCCCATGGCAGTTTTCATTCGGTCTTCCAATTCCCTGAATATCAGAAAAATGCTTTCATCCTCTTCCTTTTTTTCCTTTGGCTCTTTTTTCTTCGATAAGGATTTAACAAGCTTTTCCACTTCACGGACACTTAGATTTTCAGCAACGATCCTTCCTGCAATCTGAAATTGCATTTCCGGATCATCAACAGCCAGAAGCGCTCTGGCATGTCCTCCTGTGATCTGGTTTTGTATGAGCATATCCTGGACTCGTTTTTCCAGCTTTAATAAACGCATGCTGTTGGTTATGGTTACCCTGTTTTTTGCTACGCGTGCTGCGATTTCTTCCTGCTTTAATCCAAATTCCTGCATCAGCCTTTGATAAGCCTTGGCTTCTTCAATGGGATTTAAATCTTCTCTCTGTACATTTTCAATCAATGCAATTTCCATTGACTGCTGCTTTGTGTACTCCCGGATCACCACAGGAACTTCTTTCAAACCTGCCAGCTTTGCCGCTCTCCATCTTCGTTCACCGGCAATGATTTCGTAGAAATCCCCCTTTTTTTGTACCAAAAGTGGCTGCAAAACACCATATTCTTTCATGGATTCCGCCAATTCTATGAGGGATTCCTCCCTGAATTCCATTCTTGGCTGATTATGATTCGGTTCAATGGAGGATATTTTGAGGAACAACCCTTTTCCGGCTTCTTGTTCCTCTTGTCCTGTTTCTTTTTTTACAATTGTCTGCTCCGGCTTTGGATGGTTCTTCATTTCCTGTTCCTCTGCCGCAGATTCCATTACTTCATCTCCAAAAATTGCTCCAAGGCCTTTTCCTAAACCCGTTCTCTTTGCCATAATTATATTTCTTCTCCTCTGCTTATTACTTCTGCCGCCAGTAACCGGTAGCTTTCCGCTCCTGCTGATCTGGAATCATATAAATTAATCGGCATTCCATGGCTGGGAGCCTCTGCCAGTCTGACATTTCTGGGTATAATGGTTTTATAGATATTCTGGTTTAAATTATTTTTAACACTTTCCACAACCTCCAGGGAAAGGTTTGTCCTGGCATCATACATGGTAAAAACAACACCTTCCATCTCAAGGGCGGGATTTAGCTTCTTTTTTACCAAATTTACCGTTTTCAGTACCTGGCTCAATCCTTCTAACGCATAATATTCACATTGAATTGGTACTAATACAGTGTTTGCAGCTGTTAAGGCATTAATTGTCAATAGATTCAATGACGGAGGACAATCTATGATAATAAAATCATAGTGTTTCTTGATTTTTTCAAGATATGTTTTGAGGAGTGTTTCCTTGTTCTCGATTTCCAATAATTCAATTTCTGCTCCTGCTAAATCCACATTGGAAGGAAGCAAATCCAGGTTTTCCTGAACATTGGTAATCAGGCATTCTTCAATTTCACACTCTCCTACCAGCAGATCGTATACGGTTCGCTCAATGGAACTTTTTTCAACCCCCAATCCGCTGGTCTCATTTCCCTGTGGATCAAAATCCACAGCCAATACCCGCTGTCTTGATTCCGCAAGACAAGCAGATAAATTGATCGCAGTAGTCGTTTTACCGACTCCGCCCTTCTGGTTTGCTATCGCAATGATTCTTCCCATTTTTAATTTTGCCTCCTAATGAATCAAGGGGATATGCTTTTTTATCCAGTTGATCCACAAATTCAAGGTTAAAAGACTTTTTCCTTTCAACCTTTTCCTGTTATAACATCCGGAAATTGCATTTCAAAGTAGAGTATAGCATACTTTATTTTTTTTTCCTATGGTTTCCTGTAAAAAAAATCTATAAATTACAAAAAATGTTTCACGTGAAACATTTTGCCAGTTTTATTCCTATACTTAGCTGTTATAAGGCTGTATCCAACAAATTTTAACAGGTTTATGGTCAAGTTCTTCCACTAAAAAAGAATATCTGTAAGGTTTTTCCAAGTTTTAAGAATAAATTAATATGTTAGGCGTTGTAAGTCCATATTGATTATATTATAATAAGAAAAGATAAACTCACTTCAGGAGGTAAAATATGAAAACAAAGAACAAATTATTAACCTTGCTTATTTTATCAGCCAGCACTGCTACTGCCACTGCTGTCATAAATAAATGTATTAAATATTCCGCAACCTCCAAAAACATATTGTCCGATTCAAAATCCCTTTGCTATAAATGGCGTTTTGGTAATATTCATTATACAAAAACAGGAACCGGCAAGCCACTTTTACTCATTCATGATTTAACGGCTTGTTCCAGCGGATATGAATGGAATCAAATGATAGATTATTTAAAAGAGCAGTATACCGTATACGCTGTGGATCTTTTAGGATGCGGACGCTCTGAAAAACCGGATCTGACTTATACCAACTATCTATATGTTCAGATGATTTCTGATTTCATCAAATCAGAAATTGGACATCGTACCAATGTCATTGCATCCGGCTCCTCATCACCACTTGCTGTTATGGCATGCAATCAGTCACCGGAATTATTTGATCAGATTATGCTGATTAATCCGGATACCTTACTGTCTTGCAGCCAGATACCAAATAAACATGGCAAAGTTTATAAATTTATTTTGGACTTGCCTGTTTTGGGAACACTGCTCTACCACATTGCTACCAGTAAACAGGCAATTATGGAAGAATTTTCTAATAACTTCTATAATCCTTATTCCGTGAAGACCTCACTGGTTGATGCCTACTATGAATCAGCACATTTAGGAGAATCACCTAAATCCTTGTATGCCAGTGTCAGATGTAATTATACCAAGTGTAACATTGCAAATGCTTTAAAGAAAATCAATAATAGCATTTATATTATTGGGGGATGTGAAATGGAAAACATTAGCGAGATGATCCGGGAATATCAGATATATAATCCGGCCATTGAAAGTTCTTTGATCGGTAACTCCAAATACCTTCCTCAGCTGGAAAATCCTTCTGAACTGTATCGTATTATTCAAATGTTCTTTGTTTAATCAAAATAGTAAAAAATAATGTTTCACGTGAAACATCCACTGCTCAATTATTGATCTAACAGCTTAAGGATGTTTCACGTGAAACATTTTATTTTAACGGCTCCTTTGATGGCAGGCCAGCTTTTCTTGGATACTTTTTAGAGATACCATTATTCTTGACTATCTTAACCAATGACCGTTCCACATCTGTTCCCGGCAATAAAAAGGTTTTCACTTCCTCCACACTTCCGCCTAATAAAAATATGGCGTGTTTTGCGGCAGCCAACTCTTCTTCAATCTTCCCGGATTTATATGGAATAAAATGACCTCCCACTTTTACAAAGGGCATACAGTATTCTGATAAAGTGCTTAAGTTAGCAACTGCTCTGGAGACACAAAAATCATACTGTTCCCGATGGAGAGTGTCTCTTCCCAGGTCTTCTGCCCTCCCGTGGATGGCTTCTATTTTTTCAAGTCCCAAACCATTGATTACTTCATTTAAAAAATTCACCCTTTTATTTAAGGAATCCATTAATGTGATTCTTAAATCAGGAAATGCAATTTTTAGAGGAATTCCAGGAAACCCTGCCCCGGTTCCTACATCAATGATTCTGTAATCCTTTGTACCAATCTCCTCTACTGCTTTTATCAGGGATAAGCTGTCAACAAAATGCTTTGTGATCACTTCATCCATTTCTATAATTGCAGTTAAATTCATGAATTTATTCCATTCTACTAACAACTGAAAATAATTGTAAAATTGATTTATTTGATTTTCTTTCAATTCTATAGATAATAAATTCAATTCTTTCCGGAGATTTTCTTCAAATGCTCCTGTCATATATCATTCCTCATTCTTTCTTTTCCAGGCTCTTCTGATATCGAAGCTGCTCTAAATAAACGAGCAAAACAGATATATCTGCCGGTGACACACCGGATATTCTGGATGCCTGTCCAATGGACATTGGCTTATACAGATTCAATTTCTGGATGGCCTCTCTTCTAAGCCCCTTTACCGTGGAATAATCAAATTCCACATCAAGCTTTTTATTCTCCAGCTTTTTATACTGGTTTACCTGCTGTCTCTGCCTGCGGATATATCCATCGTATTTAATATTAATATTGACCTGTTCCATCACCCCTTCAGAAAGAGTGGGCCTGTCTTTATCTATTTTAGTTAACATAACATAGTCAAGCTCTGGTCTTCTCACCAGCTCAGCCAGGGTTGTACCGGTTTTTAAAGGAGTGCTCCCGTTTTCTTCCAGGAATTCCTGCACTTCTCTGGATGCTCCTATATTTGCAGCTTCCAAACGACTGATTTCTTCCTCAATCATCCGTTCCTTTAAAAGCAGATTTTCGTACTGCTCCTCGCTGATCAATCCAATGTCATGGCCGATCTTCATCAGACGGATATCTGCATTGTCCTGACGCAGCAACAGCCTGTATTCAGCCCGTGAAGTCATCATGCGATATGGCTCATGATTTTCTTTTGTAACAAGATCATCGATCAGAACGCCGATATAAGCCTGGGAACGGTCCAGTACGATCTGTTCTCTTCCCAGTATCTTCATTGCCGCATTTACACCGGCCATAAAGCCCTGGACTGCCGCTTCTTCATAACCGGAGCTTCCGTTGAACTGGCCGCCGCAAAACAACCCGCTGATCGGCAGGGTTTCCAGGGTGGACTTAAGCTGGATGGAATTGATGCAGTCGTATTCAATTGCATAAGCATTCCTGACTATTTTCACCTTCTCAAGACCCGGAACCGTCCGGTACATGGCATATTGCACATCCTCCGGCAGAGAGCTTGACATACCGGCTAAGTACATTTCATTGGTATAAAGGCCCTCCGGCTCAACAAAGACCTGATGACGGTCCTTATCCGGAAATTTTACCACCTTGTCCTCAATGGATGGGCAGTATCTTGGCCCGGTGCCTTCAATGGCCCCTGAATATAAGGGAGAACGGTCTAAGTTTTCCCGAATGATCTCGTGGGTCTTTTCATTGGTATAAGTAAGCCAGCAGGAAATCTGCTCCTTTTCCAAAACTTCCCTATCCGTGGAAAAGGAAAAGGGCACCACTTTCTCATCCCCGAACTGCTCTTCCATCCTGGAAAAATCAATGCTTCTCTTATCCACTCTGGCAGGAGTCCCCGTCTTAAAGCGCAGCATTTCGATTCCATGCTCCTTTAGGGAATCAGTCAGATGATTGGCTGCCTTAAGGCCGTTAGGGCCTGTATATTCGCTTACATCGCCGTAAATGCACCTTGCCTTTAAATAGGTTCCCGTAGCCAATACTGCCGCCTTGCAGCGGTAAACTGCCCCGGAAAGGGTCTTAACACCTGTAAGGGTTCCATCCTCTACAATGATTTCCGTAACCTCTGCCTGTCTTATGGTCAAATGCTCCGTATTTTCCAGGGTCATTCTCATGGCTCTGGAATACTCCTGCTTGTCTGCCTGAGCCCTTAAGGAATGGACTGCCGGTCCTTTTGACTGATTTAACATTTTGGACTGGATAAAGGTTTTATCTATAATTTTGCCCATTTCACCGCCTAAAGCATCCAGCTCCCTAACCAGATGGCCTTTGGAGCTGCCGCCGATATTAGGATTACAGGGCATCAGCGCAATACTGTCCACACTGACTGTAAACATAATTGTCTCAAGGCCCAGCCTTGCTGAGGCCAGGGCCGCCTCACAGCCGGCATGGCCTGCACCGACTATGACAACATCATAAAATTCTTCTAAATGCTGCATTTCATTCTCCTTTCCTATCACTCCCCATTAAAATTCCTTATTTACCCATACAGAACTTACGGAATATCTCATGCACCAGATCATCCCCAACCGATTCTCCCAGGATGGTCCCTAACTGCTCATAAGCATCCATTAAATCAATGGAATAAAAATCCTCCGGCATTCCTTCTTTCACACTGTCTTCCACCATAGAAAGGCTCTTAAGAGCCTCCAAAAGGGCATTCTTATGCCTTACATTTGTGATGTAAACCTGATCATTAAAATCAATTTCACCCTGATAGAACATGGCCTTTATCTCATCCTCCAGGTTCCCGATCCCAATACCTTCCTTTGCGGAAATGGGAATTACCTGGTGTCCGGTTTTCTTTTTAAGCATATCCTCTGTAACAACAGGAATAAGATCCGTCTTATTTAAGAGTACCACTGCCTTCCGGTTCTCAATGAATTCTAAAATCTCCTCATCATTTTCATCAAGGGGGCAGGACCCATCCACCACATAGATAATTAAGTCCGCTTCCTGGGCCGCATTTCTTGCCTTCTCAACACCAATCCTTTCGACCACATCCTCTGTATCCCGGATTCCTGCCGTATCAATGATATTAAGGCTTAAGTCCTCCAGCCTGATCTGCTCCTTTAAGGTATCCCTGGTGGTTCCTGCAATATCCGTAACAATTGCCCGCTCCTCTCCCACCAGAACATTTAAAAGGGAAGATTTTCCTGCATTGGGCTTTCCTAATATAACAGTCTCAATGCCTTCTGAAAGAACTCTTCCATTATCCGCAGACTTAATAAGAAGATTCAGTTCCTCTTTTAAAGGCTTAATTGCCTCCAAAAGAAGCTCCTGATACCCATCCAGGGAAATGTGTTCCGGATCATCAAGAGCTGATTCAATAAAAGCGATATGATAAATAATTTTATCCCTCATATCCTTTATTTTCCTGGAAACAGCTCCCTCCAGCTGGCTGACAGAAGACTTTAAGGCATAATTATTTTTGGCATTAATCACATCAATAACAGCCTCAGCCTGGGATAAATCCACCCTGCCGTTTAAAAATGCCCTTTTCGTAAATTCTCCAGGCTCCGCAGGACTGGCACCGTACTTTAACACAGTCTCCAGAATTCTTTTCGTTACAAGAACTCCTCCATGGCAGTCAATCTCAACCGTATCCTCTGCCGTATAGCTTCTTGGCCCTCTCATGATCAGAACCAGAACCTCATCAATGACCTCATCCCCGTCACAAATATAGCCGTAATGGATGGTATGAGATGGCTCATTAGAAAGCTTTTTCTCCCCTTTTCCCTTACCCTTAAAAATCTTATCTATAATCTGAAATGACTCCTCGCCGCTGATCCTTACAATTCCGATACCGGAACTGGACATGGCTGTGGCGATGGCCGCTATTGTATTCATCTTCATATTCAATCACCTGAATAAACACCTGTTTAAGAAAAGGGGCGAGGGTGCCTTCCGACAGCCTCAACCCCTCATAGTTATTTGTCTATTTATCTCTTTCCTGATTCCGGTCCTTTTTTGAATAATCCTTCTTTAAGGAAATAACAACGTGTCTGAATGGTTCCTCTCCCTCACTTCTTGTTATAACAAACTTGTCATTTTGAAGTGCGGAATGAATTATCCTTCTTTCATAAGGATTCATCGGTTCCAGAGAAACAGAACGTCTTGTGCGCTTCACTTTGTAAGCAATGTTCTTTGCAAGAGTTTCCAGAGTTTCTTTTCTCCGCTCCCTGTAATTTTCCGTATCAAGCTTTACCCTGATATAATCTTCATTTTCCTTATTTATAACAAGGCTTACCAGATATTGCAGGGAATCCAGGGTCTGTCCTCTTTTTCCAATTAAAATTCCCATGTCATCTCCTGACATGTTAATGGAAAGTTCTTTTTCCTTTTCATGGTAAGAAGCTTCCATATGGACACCTAAATCCATAGCGCCGAACATATCGGAAAGAAAGGCCATAGCCTTGTCTTCCATGGTTTCTTTCTTTTTTGCACGGATGACAGCCGGCTTTGAACCGATAAATCCCAGAATACCATTACTGCCTTTATCAACAATCTCGTACTCCAGCTTATCACTGGTTGTCCCTAATTCGATTAATGCCTTTGTAATCGCTTCATCAACGGTTTTTGCTGAAACTGTAATCATATCCATAGGTCACCCTCCTATTTATTGTGCTTTTCGTTGTACTTCTCGACCATCCTCGCCTTTGACGCAATGCTGCCCGGATTTGAAGATCCGCTGTTATAATAATCGCTGGAGGCCTTAACCTGTTCTTTTGTTTTCTCAGCCTTGGCATTAATCTCAGCTTCCTCTTTTTCATTGGCCGCCTGAAGATTTTTCAAGCTGGCTGTAGCATTCTGGGCAACGCGCTGAGGAGGAAGTCCTTTCTTCACACGTTTTTTATTAGCCTTTTCAACATTCTTCTTAATCATATCATCCATGTCAATCCGGTTCAAATAACGGTTTACCGCAACCTGCTGGATGATCTGGAACACGCTGGAGGCAATCCAGTAAATACCGATACCGGATGCAAAGGTGAAGCAGAAAAATACTGACATAAGCGGCATGACTGTATTCATGCTCTTCATGGACTGAGCCATGGCATTGTTTTCATCATTCCCATTTTTAGGCTGGTTTACTGTCATGAGCCTTGCACTGAACCACTGGCTTAAACCTGCCAGAATCGGAATGAGAATGGCAAGACTGAAATGGAACCCCCCTCCTGGCGGAAACAGTACGCTGGATGGCGTAGAAGCCAGGTTGATTCCAAAGAAGGAATTCATATGGGAAATCTGTGCTGCATTGGTTGCAATGGTATCCTTAATGGAAGGAAATAATCCCTGTAAAGAATTCCACTGGCTTGGATTTAACTGATATAAGAAATCTACCATTCCATTGCTGGTTGTAAGACTTCCGATTCTTGATATATTAACTTTATTATCTGTAGCAAACTGTGTCAACATCCCAACATGATCCACTCCAAGGGAATTGATGGATGTCACCACATTTTCAAATACCGCTTTCACGCTCTGTACATAAGCAGGAATATGATAAATAACCTGATACAAGGCAAACAAAATGGGCATCTGGATGACAAGCTGTACACAGCCTCCTGTCATGGAAGTTCCATATTTCTCATAAACCGCCTGAACCTCCACGTTCTGTTTTCTCATAGATTCCTGGTCGGTCTTTCCTTTATACTTTGCCTGAATCGCCGAAATTTCCGGCTGCATAACACTCATAAGCTTTGAAGATTTCTGCTGTTTTAAGGTCAGCGGAAACATAAGAAGCTTTGTTACAAGAGTAAATAAAATAATACATAAACCAATATTCTGGATACCAAATGTACTGGTCAGCTTAAAAAGCCAATCCATTATTACACCCAGAACGGTCGCAAACGGCCCCAAGATGCCTCCTACCTTAGTCAATACTAAGAATTCCAATGAACTACCTCCTCATCTGTTACGGAACTGGATCATAACCGCCTTTTGCAAATGGATTACACCGAAGTATCCTCTTGCAAGCCAAAAATGTACCTTTTAACACACCATACTTTTTAAGTGCTTCAATGGCGTATTGAGAGCACGTAGGCGTGTAAATGCAGTGAGTTCTTATTTTCAGAGGAGATAAATACTTCTGGTATCCTCTGATCAACAAAATCATGATTTTTTTTACCATAAGATCACTTCGATTCTTTTTTTAAAATGTTATGAAGTCCGCACAAGTGCAGATATGCACTTTCGATTGTTTTGTAATTTTCTTCCTTTGCCGCTGATCTTACAACGACTACGATGTCTAATCCTGCCTCTACCATTTCCTCATGAAGCCTGAAGCTCTCTCTGATTAATCTGGTTATATGATGTCTTACAACGCTGTTTCCTACTTTCTTGCTGACGGATATGCCGATTCTGGTTTCAGGCCTGTCCGTTTTCCTGACATACATTACAAGAAGTCTGTTGGCAAGGGACTTTCCGTTTTGATAAACCTCTTGAAAATCCCGGCTTTTCTTAATTGAATTAAAATGTTTCATGAAACGTTTTCCTTTTTTCCTGTTTCCCAGGAATTTGAGAAAAGAAAAGGCCACAATTACTTGCGGCCTGGTCCATTAAGCTGATAATTTTGCTCTTCCCTTTGCTCTTCTGGCAGCTAAAACTTTTCTGCCGCCTGGAGTGCTCATTCTGGCTCTAAAACCATGAACTTTAGATCTCTGTCTCTTTTTTGGCTGAAACGTCATCTTCATAATCTACGGACACCTCCTCTTGTTACAATAGCTTATCATAGGCAATATGATGAAACATATTGAGACTATTTTAATTAAACATCGTTTCAATTATATAGAACAAAAGGTGGTTAGTCAAGGGAAAAATGTATTTTTTTCTTTTAAAACCAGCCATCTCCCGGCGCTTTAGCGGGGCTTTCCAGATACTGGATTAAATGCATAACAAACATTCACTCCCATATACCGGGAAACTTTAAGAGCCATTTCTCCACAAAAATGATTTATACGTGGAGAAATGGCTCTGTTATTATCAGTAATTACCCTTTCATCGCCTTAAATAAGGCCTGTGTAACCGCCACCGTAAGTATTCCCGCCACAATGGCCTCCGGAATTCCGTTGATGCATATAATTCCTATAATAACGGAATAAATTCCTTCCGTCAGTCCTTTTGCTGCCTGTCCATATTCTTTTCCGAAAAATAAGTAAATCAGATTCATTACCAAAAGAGTATTGGTTAATGATCCGGCAACCCCTGCGGCTCCTAAAGCAATGGTCCTCTTTCCGCTTTTTTCGCCCAGAGCTTTTAACACTCCACGGAATACATAATAGGCTACGATTCCCACAAGAATTCTGGGAACCATACAAATAATCAGGCTTCCAATATTTCCGCCGTACTCTCCCACTTTAATAAAGGGAGAAAAAACAAAGGATGTAGGATTGGGCATATTGGTATTTTTCCACAAACTTGTCAGTCCGAATACCATTCCCAAAAATCCGCCATATTTTGGTCCAAGAATAATGGCTCCAATTATGACTGGAACGTGAATGATGGTGGCGTTCATAAATCCCAGAGGGATATACCCAAAGGGCGTAAACGCCATGATGACGATAATGGCAACAAATACAGCTGCCAATACCAGGCTACGGGTTTTGTTTTCAATATTCATTTTTTACCTCCTGTGCTACTGTTCTTTTAAATAAGATACAATGCATCTGGTTACACGTGCATTATATTATAGAAAGTTACTATCCGTCAATCTGCGTCAGTAAATTCACTCCCATTTTGTTAATTTACATAAACTTATCAACATTATGGGGATAACTTGTGGAAAACTCTATGGATATTATCTTGATAATTGCCGTTTTATTCACAGGCCTGTCCTTTAAGCCCAGATAAATTCCATACTCCCGGGATGTGAATAACATAACTTTCCAAATCTGCCTTTTTTGTGGACAACTATCTCTCTGGATGATTATCAACATATGATTCACATGCAATACACATCCTCTGCACACACTTATCCACAATTTTTTTCTATTATCATTGAAAATTGTTTCGAAATAGTATAGAATGAACTGTAGATTGGGTAAATGCGCATATTTGCATTTTTATAAACGTAGGAGACTTAGAATGTTAGAAAAGTTAAAGGAAAAATGGGATGAAATCTTATTGAATTTAAAAGAAGAACACGAAATTACGGACGTGTCTTTTAAAACATGGCTTCTTCCGCTGAAGGTTTATTCTGTAAACGGCGAAAAAGTCATCGTCACGGTACCGGATGTGGAATTCTTGGGATACATCCGCAAAAAATACGGGTTTCTTCTAAAGATTACCATAGAAGAAGTGACTGGATTTGAGTGCAGCGTCGATTTTGTCGTTGAAAACCAGATCCAAAAAGAGGCCGCAGCCGCACCTGCAGGCAACACTCTTATTACCAATACCATGAATCAGGTCAGCCAGTCTGCCATCATAACCGCAAATTTAAATCCGAAATACACCTTCGATACCTTTGTGGTAGGTGCCAACAACAACCTGGCTCATGCTGCCTCATTGGCTGTTGCGGAATCTCCAGGCGAAATCTATAACCCTCTGTTCATATACGGAGGCGTTGGTCTTGGAAAGACCCACTTAATGCATTCCATCGGTCATTTTATCTTAAAAAATAATCCGGCTGCAAAGGTCCTCTACGTGACCAGCGAGAAATTTACCAACGAGCTGATTGACGCGATCCGTAACAAAAATAACTTCTCTTCTACGGAATTCCGTGAGAAGTACCGCAACAATGACGTTCTGCTGATCGACGATATCCAGTTCATCATCGGTAAGGAAAGTACCCAGGAAGAATTCTTCCATACCTTCAATACCTTGTACGAAGCCAAAAAGCAGATCATCATTTCCTCTGATAAACCGCCAAAAGAAATCGAAACATTGGAGGAACGGCTCCGTTCCCGGTTTGAATGGGGCTTAACAGTGGACATACAGTCCCCTGATTATGAGACCAGGATGGCCATCCTCCGGAAAAAAGAGGAAATGGAAGGCTATAACATTGACAATGAAGTCATTAAATACATAGCAACCAACATAAAGTCCAACATCCGGGAGCTGGAAGGCGCCCTGACTAAAATCGTAGCCCTCTCCCGCCTTGATAATAAGGAGATCACTGTAGAACTGGCTGAAGAAGCATTAAAGGATATCATCTCCCCCAACGATAAGCGGGAAATCACGCCGGAACTTGTCATACAGGTAGTTGCAGATCACTACGGCATTACTCCTCTTGATATTTCTTCCCAGAAACGGAACAAGGAAATTGTTTATCCGCGTCAGATTGTCATGTATCTCTGCCGCGAAATGGTTGGAACCCCCTTGCAGATGATCGGAAAATACTTAGGAGGAAGGGACCATACCACCATCATCCATGGCATAGAAAAAATCACCACAAACATGACCAAAAACGAATCTTTAAATAACACCATTGAAATTCTGAAAAAGAAAATCAATCCACAATAAGGTGTGTATTAGATGTTAATCTTCTGTGGATAATCAAGGGCCTAAAACTGTTTCTCATCTACATGTGGATAACCTCATAGTTTTCCTTAGATTTTGTGGACGTTATTCACATCGTTATGAACATGGAAACATCTGCCTTTATATAGGTTATTAAGGCTTTTACACAAACCCACAGCCCCTACTACTACTACTACGGAATTTAACTATATCATCCATCTATTTATTGCAATTTCTAGAGCAAAGGAGTTATCAACAATTATGAAACTGACATTTAAACAGGATGAGATCCTAAACGGCATTAATATCGTACTGAAAGCAGTTCCCAGTAAAACAACTATGTCCATCCTGGAATGCATCTTCATCGATGCCAGCGGATCAGAGATCAAACTGACTGCCAATGACATGGAGCTGGGAATTGAAACTAAGGTAGAAGGAACCATCCTGGAGAGAGGAAAAATAGCTCTTGAGGCAAAACTGCTTTCAGAGATCGTAAGAAAACTCTCTTCTGCAGGAGATTCCCTTGTAACCATTGAAAGCGATGAGAAATTTACCACCACCATTTCCTGTGAAAACTCTGTATTCCATATCCAGGGACGGGATGGGGAGGAATTTGCTTATCTTCCGTATATTGAACGGGATCATTATATCTGCCTTTCCCAGTTCTCTTTAAAGGAAGTGATCCGCCAGACCATTTTTTCCATTGCCCCCAATGACAGCAATAAGATGATGACTGGAGAGCTTTTCCAGGTATCCGGGAACCAGTTAAAGGTGGTTTCTCTGGATGGCCACAGGATTTCTATCCGAAATATTGAATTAAAAGATACTTATCATGATATAAAAGTCATTGTTCCTGGCAAGACTCTAAATGAAGTCAGCAAGATCCTGGGCGGAGATAATGAAAAAGAAGTGCTTATTTTCTTCAGCACCAATCACATTTTATTCGAATTTGATGATACCATCGTTGTTTCCCGTTTAATAGAAGGTGAATATTTCCGGATTGACCAGATGCTTTCCAGCGATTATGAGACAAAGACCTCAGTCAATAAAAGAGAGCTTTTAGACTGTCTTGACCGGGCCACCATCCTGGTAAGGGAAAATGATAAGAAGCCCCTGATCATGAATATTGAAGATCAGGAAATGCAGCTTAAGATGAATTCCAGCTTTGGTTCCATGAATGCCCAGGTTCCGATTCATAAAACAGGAAGCGACATCATGATCGGCTTTAATCCAAAGTTTCTGATTGATGCTTTAAGGATCATTGATGACGAAGAAGTAACCCTTTATATGCTGAATCCCAAATCCCCTTGCTTTATCCGGGATGAAGAGGGAAAATATATTTACCTGATCCTTCCTGTCAACTTTAATGCGGCAGCGGTTTAAACTGTCCATGTCTGGTAAGGGAAATATGGGATTTGGAAAATAGAGAGGAAAATATGGAGACAATCAAGTTAAGGGATGAATACATCAAGCTGGGACAGGCTTTAAAGGCTTCCGGAATGGTGGGATCAGGAGTTGATGCCAAATTTGTCATTGAGGATGGACTTGTACGCGTCAACGGCCAGGTAGAATACCAGAGAGGAAAGAAATTAAGAGCCGGAGACGTAGTCACGTTTGAAGGTAATACCATCAAAATCGAGGAATAACACCATCCATGATAATTGAATCGATAGAGCTTAAGAATTACCGCAACTATGATGAATTACATATGGATTTTAGTCAGGGAACCAATATACTCTATGGGGACAATGCCCAGGGGAAAACAAATGTCTTAGAAGCAATCTATGTCTGTGCTACGACAAAATCCCACAGAGGGAGCAAGGATAAGGAAATCATACAGTTTGACAGGGATGAGTCGCATATCAAGCTAAACATCAGAAAGAAAGATATTCCATACCGGATTGACATGCATTTGAAGAAGAATAAAGCCAAAGGCGTGGCAGTAAACGGCGTTCCCATAAGGAAAGCCAGTGAATTGTTTGGAATAGTCAACGTTGTATTTTTTTCTCCGGAAGACTTAAATCTCATAAAAAACGGACCGGCCGAAAGGCGCCGGTTCGTTGATTTGGAATTATGTCAACTAAATAAGCTTTACGTCCATTCCCTTGTGCAGTATAATCGGATTGTGACGCAGCGCAATAAACTGTTAAAAGATATGGCTTTCCGGCCTGATTATGAGGAAACCCTGGACATATGGGATATGCAGCTGGTCCAATATGGAAAAGAAATGATGGGTTACCGGAAGGCATTTATAGAGCAGCTGGATGGTATCATCGGACCCATCCACGGGAATCTTTCCGGGGAAAAGGAAACTCTGCGCATCCTTTATGAGCCAAATGTAGAGGCGGATGCGTTTGAAGATGTCATAAGGCGAAGCAGGCAGCAGGATATCAAGCAGAAAACAACGCTTACCGGTCCCCACCGGGATGATTTAAGTTTCATCATCAACGGAATCGACATTCGCCGGTTCGGTTCCCAGGGGCAGCAAAGGACAGCGGCGTTGTCCTTAAAGCTTGCAGAAATAGAACTGGTAGAAAAAACAGTATATGATTATCCCATCCTTTTATTGGATGACGTATTATCAGAGCTGGACAGCAGCAGACAAAATCAATTACTTGCAGGAATCAATCATATACAGACCGTGATCACCTGTACGGGACTGGAAGAATTTGTAAGAAACCGGTTTCCAGTTGATAAGATATTCCGGGTGGTAAGCGGTACCGTAGGCAGTGAAAATTAATTCAGGAGGAAGCGTGCAAATATGAGTCAAGAATATGGTGCAGATCAAATCCAGATATTAGAGGGTCTTGAGGCAGTAAGAAAAAGACCTGGTATGTATATCGGCAGTACATCCACAAGGGGACTTCATCATCTGGTTTACGAGATCGTGGACAATGCGGTGGATGAGGCTCTGGCAGGATATTGCGACAGCATAGAGGTGATTGTCCATCCTGACAATTCCGTTACAGTTGTGGATGACGGGCGAGGGATCCCCGTAGGAATTCAGAAAAAGGCCGGGATACCGGCAGTAGAGGTGGCATTTACCATCCTTCATGCCGGCGGAAAGTTCGGCGGCGGGGGATATAAGGTTTCCGGCGGCCTTCACGGCGTGGGCGCTTCTGTTGTAAATGCTCTTTCCCAGTGGCTTGAGGTAGAAATCCGCCAGGATGGAAAGGTCTATAAACAGCGTTATGAAAAGGGAAAGACCATGTACCCCTTAAAGGTCATTGGAGACTGCGGTCCGGATGAGCATGGGACAAAGGTTACCTTCCTTCCCGATAAAGATATTTTTGAAGAAACGATCTTTGATTATGATACCTTAAAAATCCGTCTCCGTGAAACTGCATTTTTAACCAAAAACTTGAAGATTGTCCTGAAAGATGAGAGAGAAGAAAGCCATGAGCACGTGTTCCATTATGAAGGGGGCATCAAGGAATTTGTCACCTATTTAAACAAGGGAAAAACCTCTCTTTATGATCAGGTATTTTACTGTGAAGGAACAAAGGATGGTGTTTATGTTGAAGTAGCCATGCAGCACAACGATTCCTATACAGAAAATATTTACAGCTTTGTCAATAACATCAATACTCCGGAAGGAGGAACCCATCTGGCTGGCTTTAAGAGTGCCCTGACAACCACCTTAAATGATTATGCCAGAAAGAACAAGCTGTTAAAGGAAAATGAAACGAACCTATCCGGTGAGGACATCAGAGAAGGTCTGACAGCCATTATAAGCGTCAAGATTGAGGAGCCTCAGTTTGAGGGCCAGACAAAGCAGAAATTAGGAAACAGTGAGGCAAGAGGAGCGGTGGACAACCTCTTAAGAGAACAGTTCACTTATTATTTAGAGCAGAATCCAAGCCTTTCAAAAACCATCTGTGACAAATCCATCCTGGCCCAGCGGGCAAGAGCCGCAGCCAGAAAAGCCAGGGATTTAACCAGGAGAAAGACCGCCCTTGAGGGGATGGCCCTTCCTGGAAAGCTTGCAGACTGCTCCGACAAAAATCCGGAAAATTGCGAAATCTACATCGTAGAGGGAGACAGTGCCGGGGGCTCTGCCAAGACGGCCCGTTCCAGGAATACTCAGGCCATCCTTCCCCTGCGTGGAAAGATCCTTAACGTGGAGAAGGCAAGGCTTGACAAGATTTATGCCAATGCGGAAATAAAGGCAATGATTACCGCATTTGGATCAGGAATTCATGAAGACTTTGACTTAAGCAAATTAAGATATCATAAAATCATCATTATGACCGATGCCGACGTGGATGGTGCTCATATCAGCACCTTGCTGCTCACCTTTTTATACCGCTTCATGCCGGAGCTTATCCGGGAGGGCTATGTATATCTGGCACAGCCTCCTTTATACAAGGTGGAAAAAAATAAAAAGGTATGGTATGCCTACAGCGATGAAGAGCTTAATTCCATCCTGAAAGAAATCGGCCGTGACAACAACAATAAGATCCAGCGTTATAAAGGTCTTGGAGAGATGGACGCAGAACAGCTTTGGGAGACCACCATGGACCCGGAACGAAGAGTCCTTCTGCGTGTCGTCATGAATGAGGACACCACATCCGAAATGGATTTAACCTTTACCACCTTAATGGGCGATCAGGTAGAGCCAAGACGTGAATTTATCGAAGCCAACGCCAAATACGTACAGAATCTTGATGTTTAATTGGAGGAAATAAAATGGAACCAAATATCTTTGATAAAGTTCATGATGTGGACCTAAAAAAGACCATGGAAAAATCGTATATCGATTATGCCATGAGCGTCATTGTTTCCAGAGCCCTGCCTGATGTAAGAGACGGTTTAAAGCCGGTTCAGCGTAGAGTCCTGTATTCCATGATCGAACTCAACAACGGTCCGGATAAACCACACCGTAAATGTGCCCGTATCGTCGGTGATACCATGGGTAAATACCATCCCCATGGCGACAGCTCCATTTACGGAGCCCTGGTGAATCTGGCACAGGAGTGGTCTACCAGATATCCGTTGGTGGATGGCCATGGAAACTTCGGTTCCGTGGATGGAGACGGCGCGGCTGCCATGCGATATACGGAAGCCCGCTTAAGTAAGATTTCCATGGAGATGCTTGCGGATATCAACAAAGATACCGTTGATTTCAGCCCCAACTTTGATGAGACAGAGAGGGAACCGGATGTCCTTCCGGCCCGTTACCCCAATCTTTTGGTAAATGGTACCTCAGGCATTGCTGTTGGTATGGCTACCAACATCCCTCCTCACAACTTGAGAGAGGTCATCAATGCGGTCGTTCATATTATTGACAACCAGGTGGAAGAAAACAGAGAAACCACCATGGAGGAGATCCTTGAAATCATCAAAGGGCCTGACTTCCCAACCGGAGCAACCATCCTCGGAAAACGGGGAATTGAAGAAGCATACCGCACAGGAAGAGGAAAAATCCGTGTCAGGGGTGTCAGCGATATTGAGGCTATGGCAAACGGAAAAAGCCGGATTATTGTTACCGAGCTTCCATACATGGTTAATAAGGCCCGTCTCATTGAAAAAGTCGCAGAACTTGTAAAGGATAAGAAAATAGACGGTATTACCGACTTACGAGATGAGTCTGACCGTACCGGAATGAGAATCTGTATTGAGCTTCGCCGGGATGCCAATGCCAATGTAATACTTAATCAGTTGATCAAGCATACCCAGCTTCAGGATACCTTTGGCGTGATCATGCTTGCCCTTGTTAAAAACAGTTCCGGCGTTCTGGAGCCAAAGGTGTTAAACATCCTTCAGATGTTAAATTATTATCTGGATCATCAGAAGGAAGTAGTTACCAGAAGAATCCGTTACGATTTGAATAAGGCGGAAGAAAGAGCCCATATTTTGCAAGGCTTGCTCATTGCTTTAGATAATATTGACGAAGTCATCAGGATCATCCGCGGTTCGGCAAATGTCCAGACAGCCAAGGCAGAACTTATGAGCCGTTTCGGCTTAAGCGATGTCCAGTCCCAGGCAATTGTGGATATGCGTTTGAGAGCTCTTACCGGTCTGGAAAGAGAAAAGCTTGAGAACGAATTCAGGGAGCTGGAAGCCAGGATTGCAGAATTAAAAGCCATCCTTGCTGATGAGAAAAAGCTTTTAGCAGTGATCAAGGAGGAAATATCCATCATTTCTGCAAAGTATGGAGATGACAGAAGAACCTCCATCGGCTTTGATGAATACGATATGTCCATGGAAGACTTGATTCCTGATGAAAGCACCATAGTCGCCATGACGAAACTGGGATACATTAAGAGGATGTCGATTGACAACTTCAAGAACCAGAACCGGGGCGGCAGGGGAATCAAGGGAATGCAGACCATTGACCAGGATTACATCGAAGACCTGATGATGACAACAACCCATCATTACCTGATGTTCTTTACCAATACAGGCCGTGTTTACCGGTTAAAAACCTATATGATTCCGGAAGGAAGCAGAACCTCCAGAGGAACCGCAATTGTAAACCTTCTGCAGATGCTTCCAGGTGAGAGCATTACAGCTATCATCCCTATGAAGGAATACGACGATGATAAGTTCCTATTCATGGCAACCAAAAACGGAATGGTAAAGAAAACACCGATGATGGAATATGCCAATGTCCGTAAGAACGGTCTCCAAGCCATTGTCCTTCGGGAAAATGATGAACTGATTGAGGTTAAGGCAACCGACGATACAAAGGATATTTTCCTGGTAACGAAAAAGGGCCAGTGCATCCGGTTCCATGAAAAGGATGTCCGTATAACAGGCCGTGTATCCATGGGTGTTATCGGTATGAAGTTCAATGATGATGACCAGGTTATCGGCATGCAGATGGAATCCCAGGGACCAAAGCTTTTGATCGTATCTGCCAACGGTATGGGCAAACGTACCCCAATTGAAGAATTTACTCCTCAGAGGAGAGGCGGAAAGGGTGTTCTGTGCTATAAGATCACAGAAAAGACAGGAGATATTGTGGGAGCCAAGTTAGTTGAGGATGACCATGACCTCCTTCTGATCACAACGGAAGGCATCGTGATCCGTATTTCTGTCAATGATATCTCTGTTATAGGCAGGAACACTTCCGGAGTGAAGCTGATGAATATTGACCAGGAGTCTGATATCAGTGTTGCAAGCATTGCCAAGGTACGGGATGACGGCAGCAAGTCCGACGGTGAAGGCATGGAAGAACTGGATATGGAGGATGAAGAGATTCCTGAAGAGATCGCTGAAAATGAAGAAGCTCCTGAAGAAAAATAAAAAATTTTAACACCAATGATATGGTAATATATAATTTTTTATATTATAATATGTACTATCAATAATCAGCAGTAAAAGACTTTGAATGCAGCTATATTAACTTTACTGCATCCAAAGTCTTTTCTTTATTGAAATTTAGCAGGAAAATCCTGCATGGACGAACATGTCCTAAAAAAGGAGGAATACCAGCTTGGACAGTGACCCAGGCGCGGCGCAGATAGCCGCACAGATATTATTATTAATTGCTTTGACCTTAATGAATGCGTTCTTCGCAGGAGCAGAAATGGCTGTAGTATCAGTCAACAAAAACAGGATCCGAATGCTGGCTGACGGCGGAAATAAGAAGGCAGCCCTGATTCAAAAGCTTTCCGAGGATTCGACCGGTTTTCTTTCAACCATCCAGGTAGCCATAACCTTTGCCGGTTTCTTTTCCAGTGCATCGGCGGCAACAGGAATTTCACAGGTATTGGGAGGAAAGATGCTGGCTTTGGGAATCCCCTACAGCCGGAGTATTGCCATGGTGACAGTAACCATTATCCTGTCTTATTTTAACCTGGTCTTTGGAGAACTGGTTCCGAAACGGATTGCGCTGCAAAAGGCAGAATGGTTCAGCTTATTCGCTGTACGCCCTATTTACACCGTATCAAAAGCCATGGCTCCATTCATCAAGCTTCTTTCTATGTCAACCAATGGAATCTTAAAGCTTCTTGGTATGAAGTCAGATAATCTGGAGGAAGAAATTTCTGAGGAAGAAATCCGTTCCATGCTTCAGATGGGGCGGGAAAGCGGTGTGTTCAATAAAATCGAAGAGGATATGATCACTTCTATTTTTCTCTTTGATGATAAAAGAGCCAGAGAAATCATGACCCCCAGACAGGATATGGTGGCAGTGGATATCAAAAAGCCCATGGAGCTGGTCCTTAATGAGATATTGGACAGCAGACATTCCAGAATTCCGGTTTATGAAGAAGAGATTGATAATATTATCGGTATTTTGTCCATGAAGGACTTTATCATTGAAATGAATAAGTATGATCAGGCGGGTATCGATATCCGTACCATCATGCAGAAGCCTTATTTTATACCGGAAAATAAAAAGACAGATGATTTATTTCTGGAAATGAAAAAAAGTAAGACCAAAATGGCCATCCTGGTAGATGAATACGGAGGTGTTTCCGGTCTTATCACCATGGAGGATCTGATAGAAGAAATTGTAGGAGATATTCCGGATGAATATGATGATTGGGAGCCGGAACTGATAGAAGTAGAACCTAATGTCTATAAAGCGGCAGGAAGTATTTCCCTGTATGATTTAGATGAGGTGCTTCATGAGGAAATAGAAAGCTCCTGCGATACATTGTCAGGATATCTGATCGAAATACTTGGTTATATTCCAATGAAATCTCAGCTTCCATTGGAGCTGGAGGATGAAAAAAATCATTATTCCATTTCAGAAATGGATGATAAAGTAATAAAGAGTGCGATTGTCCGGATAAAGGATAAGTAATTTTAAAATACCCATAAAAAAGTTGTCCAGCTTAAAAAGCCAGGACAACTTTTTTTATGAGCGGCTGTGAAATCTGTACTAGAAGGTGACTTCCAGGTTATCGGTCAGCATTTGAATAAAGGTTTCATGGTCTTTGACCTGGATCAGTTTTTTAATCAATTCCCTGTCAGTGAGCATCATGGTAAGAGGCTCAAAAATTTCATTAAAAATGTACCGGTCATTCTTGTTAAAACACATCATGATTATTAAGGAAACGGGCTTTCCGTTCCATGAGACAGGTGAATCAGAAATTAATATGTTAAGCCCGGTTTTTTCTGCGTGCATTTTCATTGCATGGGGGATTGCAAAATCATAAAAAGCGGTGGAAGAAAGTTTTTCACGCATGTAGATATCTTCCCGGAATGTTTCGTTTACATAACCCATCCGGTGCATTTTACCAGCCATATATTCGATTGCATCCCTTTCTGTTTTTAAATCATTTCTTCTTTCAAAAAATTCAGGAATAATCAGAAGTTCCAGATAATTCTTAAAGGTCGCTTTTCTTTTATTGATTCTTACGGATGTAATTTTATTTCTGATCACAGAAATATCCTTATCCGTAAAAAACATTCCGATATGGACAATATCCATTCCATAATAGCCGTGAAGCGGTACCGTAGACATAATAAAATCACATTTAGGAACCTGTTCCAGTAAAGTATCATCCGTTATGATGTTGGTTATCAGCATCTCACAGGAGAAGTGCTGATTGATGGTATCTGTCAGACGTATATTTAAATCATAATAGTTCGGGCAGTATAAAACAGCAGTCACTTTTTTATTAAGGCTTTTTTGAGCTTCCAGAGTGCTCCCCAGGTGAAAGGTGATATATGCAATTTCATCGTCATTAATGATGATCCCTGTACGGTCTTTGATGATTCCGGATAAATATACGGAGACATCATAAATCAATGGACAGGAAGTTTTAATTTCTTCGGTTAAAGGATTTTTTGAAAATTGCTGGTTCTTTGATCTTTGAAGTAAATTTCTAATATGAATGGCAAACCGGATCAGGAATTCAGGTTCCGATAGATCAATATAGTAATAGGCATTGACTGACTGGATCATCTCCTCCACCAGGTCAAAGCATTCCTTGCCGATAAAGTCCTCTAAATTAGCAGTGGTTATGCTTTTATAATCAATGGTGGTGGCTCTGGAAATCAGCAGAAGAGCAAGTTCATATATTTCCGCTTCACTATATATGATATGAAAATGATCTTCCAATTCTTTCGTTACCTGGCTTGCCAGCTCATATTCGTGATGCCGTATCTGTACCAGCTCTTTCACATCCTGAGTATTGATATTGTGATTTTTGATTCTGTCAATGGCTATGGTGATGTGCAGAACAATATTGATCAGAGAATAGTCATTGACAAAATATTGGTATTTATCAAAAATATTCAGCAATGTATTTTTAATATATTCAATTTCAATATCAGGAAAAACATGCTGTATGGTTTTCAGGCTTACAAAGTTAATGTTGGATTCATCGTATAAAATAGAGCTTAGCAGACGGCGTTTGTTTTTTTCCAGTCCCTCAATGGACAAATTGTCCTTTTGGTTCACAAGCTTTAAATCAAACTGGTTCAGCTTCTTTTTTACAGCTCCCAGTTCATTTTTTAAAGTGGAGTAGCTGATGTATATGGTATCGCATAAATCGTATGCGTCAATGCCGGCTTCCTGTTTGATTAAAAGATTGATAATATAAACCATTCTTTCCTGAGAGGACTGGGGAATGTGAGTTCCGGAATCATTTAATATTTTTCTTCCGGCCTCCGCCTGGATCGAATACCCCTTCCTGGAAGAGCGGATGGTCTGAGGATGGTTGTCATTGATTTCTGAAATGTAATTTTTAATGCTGCGTTCCGATACCCCCATTTCAGCAGCTAAAGCAGAAGCAGTCATTTCGTTTGTATGCATCAACATAATACGAATTAATTTTAATAGTTTTGGCCCCATAGTAAAATCCTCCTTCTGTCTATTATAAGAGTATAGAAAGGATTATTCCACCAGACATTTGCACATGGAGGGTGCAAATGTCTGGTGGAATTATAAATAAAAAAAAGTCATAATGAATACATCAAATAAATCATGAAAACTAAAATATGTTTTCACCGTCTTTTTATGAGGGGATACAGACTGCTTCTCATAAACCATAGTATACAGATAAAGGAGGATTTTATTTATGTTAAATGTTTTACTTGTTTGCGGATCCGGTGCAAGTTCCGGGTTTATGGCAGCTAATATTAGAAAGGCAGTGGCCGCAAGAAAAGTGGAGATCAATGTAAAGGCCAGAGGGGAAAGTGAAATTGAGAACTATATTGATGAAATTGATGCTCTTATGGTAGGACCTCACCTGGCTTATATTCTGGATGAAATTGAAGAATATACAGGCGGAAAGGATGTGAAGGTTATCTTAATGAAGCCGGAATATTATTCTACATTAAATGGAGAAATGGCCCTGGATCATTTGCTTGGCGAAATGAGCTGAGGGAATAAGGAGGAGGAGAAAAATGAAACAGTTAATTCATTGGTTAGAGCACAGTTTTGCACCGAAAATGAATAAAATTAATAACAATGTCTGGGTTACGACCTTAAAAGATTCTATCATGCAGGTGCTCCCGTTTATTTTGTTAGGATCAATATTTTGTTTTTTAACTGTTCCGGGAGAAGTGTTCGGCTGGGACTGGTGGCCAAATTTCTGGACACCGTTTGGCTGGACAATGGGATTGTTGTCATTGTTCATTGCATTTTTAATACCATTTAATTTAATGGAAAAAAAGCGTCTGCGCAAGCAAAGGATCATTGCGGCGCTTACCGGTGTAGTAGCATTTTTAATTATTATTTCTCCCCAGGTGATCAAAGATGGTGTGCCAGGGTTTTCCCATGCATCTTTAGGCGCCGGAGGCATGTTTGTAGCGATTACCGCAGGTGTCTTCACGGGTTTTATAATGGGAATTTTCGGGAAGTTCTCATTTTTTAAAGAGGATTCTGTGATTCCGGATTTTGTCAGGGCATGGTTTGATTCCATGCTGCCGATTGGTATTGTTGTTTGTTCCCTCTGGGTTTTGGTAGATCTGCTTGGAATTGATCTTTATAATATTCTGCTGGCGTTATTTATGCCGATCTCCAATATAATGCAGACCCCATGGGGATTTGCCCTTGCCCTTTTTCTTGTTTGCTTTTTATATTCTATGGGAATTTCAAGCTGGGTTCTTACACCGGTTTATAAACCGGCAATGCTTATGGCTATTACTGCTAATGTAAGTATGGCAGCGGCCGGAACAGCTACCCATGAGACTTTGAATCTGGTCACTGATCCTACGGTATATTCTGCTTATCTATGGATCGGCGGAATCGGCTGTACATTGCCGTTGGTTATTATGCTCATATTTGCAAAAAGCAATAAATTAAGGGCATTGGGACGCGCCTGTTTAGCCCCTGCAATTTTTAATATTAATGAGCCGGTAGTATTCGGATGTATTGCATGGAATCCCATTATGATGATCCCTATGTGGCTGATTGGGATCGTACTTCCTACAGTAGTCTGGATTTTTACAAAGGTAATTCCATTTGCACCTATTCCAACAAGGGTTTTTGATATGTGGTATTGTCCATTCCCCATTTCCACATGGCTGACAACGGGAAGTATCAAAGGTATTATTTTAATGGCTGTATGTGCATTGCTTTCAACCGTAATATGGTATCCATTCTTCCGTATATATGACAGCCAGGAAGTAGAAGTTGAGAAAAAAGCAGCGGAAAAGAAGTAGAATAATAAGAAGGGTGATAAAAATGGATGAAAAAACACTAGAATCTGCAATGAGCATTATTATGAATGCGGGAGATGCACGCTTACTGTGCAAGGAAGCATTGACAGCCATTGCTGACCAGGATTTTATTTCGGCAAATGAAAAGATGAAGGAAGCACAGAAAAAGATTACAGAAGCACATCGGATCCAGACAGATGCCATCCAGGGAGAAACCAGAGGAGAAAAAGCAGAGTATTCATTGATTTTCGCCCATGCACAGGATACATTAATGACCATATACAGTGAAATCAATATTGCAAAACAAATGATCAAAATCTTTGAAAATTGGGAAAAGCGTTTGATACGCTTGGAAAATCAGGAATAAACCATTAAAATCAGAAAGGAAAGGAGAATATCATGAAGAAAGTACCAAAAGGCTTCCCATCAGATTTCATGTGGGGAGGTGCTGTGGCGGCAAATCAGCTGGAGGGAGCTTATGACCTGGATGGCAAGGGTCTTTGCCTGGCAGATATTAATGAGTTTCAAAAGGATCTTCCCATTGAAAAGCGTTCCAATGGGGAAATAACCAGAGCATATATAGAAGAAGCCTTAGAAAGCAGTGATAAAAAATTTCCCAAAAGGAGAGGCATTGATTTTTACCATACCTATCCTGAGGATTTAAAAATACTGGCTGATCTGGGACTAAAGACATTCAGAACTTCCATTAACTGGTCCAGAATCTTTCCAAAGGGAGATGATGGACAGCCAAATGAAAAAGGCCTTGAATTTTATGATAAGTTATTTGATGAGATCATTAAAAACGGCATGGAGCCAATGATCACCATTTCCCATTATGAAATGCCCCTTCATTTAACCACTGCATACCAGGGCTGGTATTCCAGAGAAACCATTGATTTTTTTGTAAAGTACTGCAAAACAGTATTTGACCGGTATTCCGGTAAGGTGAAGTACTGGATTATTGTCAATCAGATTAACTTAATTGGTCATGAGTCATTTAATCACCTTGGAATTGCAGAAGATACGGTTGATGACCTTCTTTCTGCAAAATATCAGGCAGTTCATCATGAGATGGTTGCATGTGCCAGGGCCACAAAATATGCCCATGAAAAATATCCTGAGATGCAGATTGGCATGATGCTGTGCGGCGGGCCGGAATATGCTGCTACATGTAAGTCCGAGGATGTGTTGGCTGCATTGAAGCATAATCAAATGGAGTATTTTTTTGCCGACGTATTGCTTCGGGGATATTATCCCGGCTATGCATTCCGTTTTTTTGAAGACTGGAATATTAAGCTTACATTTGAAGACGGAGATGAAGAGGATTTAAAAAATACGGCTGACTTTTTCTCTTTTTCTTATTATTATACTCAGATATGTTCAAAGGAAAGCTATGAGAAGGGGAATGAGGTATACAGGAATAAACAGCTGCCGGCAAATCCGTGGGGCTGGACCATTGATCCCATTGGACTCAGGATTTTATTAAATGAATTTTATGACAGATATCAAAAGCCTATTTATATAACTGAAAATGGAGTGGGATACTATGATGAAGTAGAAAATGGAGAAATCCATGATTCCTACAGAGTGGATTATCTCCGGGCACATATTGAACAGATGAAGGAAGCCATCCGGGACGGGGTAGATCTAAGAGGTTATTATGCATGGGGTCCTATTGATATTGTTTCCTGCTCTTCCAGCGAAATGAGCAAACGTTATGGTTTTATTTATGTAGATTATGACGATTATGGAAAGGGAACAGGAAAAAGAATCAAAAAGGACAGTTATGCATGGATGAAAAAAGTGATTGCATCGGGTGGTGAAGATCTGGCTTAACAGGAGGTGCTTTGTGAAGCAGTTTGAATTTGTAGTTCAGGATGCAATGGGAATTCATGCCAGGCCGGCAGGAGATCTGGCAGCAGCGGCCAGGAAATTTACCTGTCATCTCTTCTTAAAAAAAGAAAAAATGGAAGCTGATCTGAAAAATCCTCTGGCTATTATGAGATTAGCAGTCAGACAGGAAGAGGAGGTTACAATAACAGCTGCCGGAGATGATGAAAACCAGGCGATTGAGGAGCTGAAAGACATGATAGTAAAAATTGGATTATCCAAAAGCTGCTGAATTCCATGAAGTAAAGGAAGTCCGCTTGACATTGATCTGCCAAATTGATAAAATATAAACTGAAACTATATCAATTACAGATAAATGAGGTTCGATTTGCTTAACGGCTCATCGAACGGCTGATTTTCAAAGTCAGGTCGGTATTTCGTTTGACTTCATTTAGAAAACCATGCCTATGAAATAGGGGATTCGTATGACAAGTGAGTTTGCAGTAGCGGTTCATGGAGTAGTTTATTTAAACCAGAGGAAGACAACCATTTCCAGTGAAGAGCTGGCTTCCAATGTATGCACCAATCCTGCCCGGGTAAGAAAAGTGATGGCAAAATTAAAAAAGGCCGGAATCATCACAACAAAGGAAGGGCTGGAGGGCGGCTATCATTTTGCAAAAGATTCCTCTGAAGTAAATTTAAGAAGCATTTGTGATGCTTTGGATGTTACCTTTGTATCTTCTTCCTGGAAATCCGGAAATGTAGATACCCCCTGTATGATTGCTTCCGGAATGTCAGGGGTCATGGATGAAATTTATGGGGATTTAAATGAGCTTTGCAGAAGAAGAATGGAAGAAATCACGATAAAAGATATTCAGGAAAAGCTGATTCGGAATCGCCTCGATTCTAAGGCATGATTTTCTTAATGAAAGCAAACCAGCCGTTGGATGGATTTTAAGTGAACCGATTTTCCTTTAAATAAGGCCGGGAATGATAAATAAAGCATTCCCTGCCTTATTTTGTGTTTGAACTTGATTTCACAATAAGAATCATTTATGATGAAATAAAACAAAGGGACCTGCATATCTGGAGGAATATATGATCAGAACGGTTAGAATTGAAGAAATAACAAAGAACGTGAAAGAAATGTGCATAGAGGCCAATCATGTGCTGTCAAATGATATGGAAAGGGTATTTCTTAAGGCAGTGGATGAAGAATCCTCTCCCCTTGGCAGACAGGTGCTCTGTCAGTTGAAGGAAAACTTAAAAATTGCGGGGGAAGATATGATTCCTATCTGCCAGGATACAGGGATGGCAGTAATTTTTGTAAAGATAGGGCAGGACATACATATAGAAGGCGGCAATCTTACCGATGCAATTAATCAGGGAGTAAGAGAAGGATATGGGGAAGGCTATTTGAGAAAATCTGTTGTGGAGCCGGTGGAGCGTATAAATACAAAAGATAATACCCCTGCGGTCATCCATTATGAGGTTGTGAGCGGAGATAAGATTGATATTACAGTTGCTCCCAAAGGATTTGGAAGTGAAAACATGAGCCGCATATTCATGTTAAAGCCTGCGGATGGATTAGAAGGAATAAAGGATTCCATATTAACTGCCGTTAAGGAAGCCGGGCCAAATGCATGCCCACCTATGGTCGTTGGAGTGGGTATCGGCGGAACCTTTGAAAAATGTGCTCAGTTAGCCAAGCAGGCTTTGACCAGGGATATTGAGAAACGGTCCAGTGTTCCTTATATAAAGGAACTGGAATCAGAGATGCTTGAAAAAATCAACAAGCTTGGAATCGGACCCGGGGGTTTGGGAGGAAGGATTACTGCCCTGGCCGTAAACATTGAAACTTATCCGACCCACATAGCCGGAATGCCTGTAGCAGTTAATATATGCTGTCATGTAAACAGGCATGCACATAGAGTTATATAATGAGTGGAGCAAAGAATGGAGGAAACCATGGATCATCACATAAAAGTACGGATCAGCGGGGAAGATGCAAAAAGCTTGAGTGCAGGGGATTATGTTTATCTGACTGGGACTATTTATACTGCCCGGGATGCCGCTCATAAAAGAATGAAAGAAGCTTTGGACCAAAATGAAAGTCTTCCATTTGATATAAAAGGAAACATGATCTATTATATGGGCCCATCCCCGGCCAGGGAAGGACGCCCCATCGGTTCCGCAGGGCCGACCACGGCCAGCCGCATGGATAAGTACACGCCCCTTCTTCTTGATATGGGAATGGGGGGAATGATAGGAAAAGGAAAAAGAAGCAAAGAAGTCATCGAAGCTATCATAAGAAACGAGTCCGTTTACTTTGCTGCGGTGGGAGGGGCCGGAGCTCTTCTTTCAAAATGCATCCTTGCCTCTGAAGTAATTGCTTATGAGGATTTAGGAACAGAGGCCATAAGGCGTTTAGAAATCAAAGACTTTCCAGTGGTGGTTGTCATAGACAGCAAAGGAAACAATTTATATGAAACAGCCATAGAAAGATACAGGGAGGATTAAAGAAAAATGAATCGTATCTTTTATATGGTAATAAGAAATCTTTTTCGTGTCCCCGTATGGTTTTACCGTATATGGAGGATGGGACTTCCGAAAGATACCCACAGCGATGAGCAGCGCTATGATTACCTCCGCCATGTAGTGAAAACAGTAAACAGAACAGGACGTATTAAGGTAGAAGTTCAGGGGGTTGAGAATCTTCCTTCTGAAAATGGCTTTATCCTGTTTCCAAACCATCAGGGATTGTTTGATGTGCTGGCTCTTATGGAAGCCTGCCCCAGTCCTTTTAGCGTGGTAGTAAAAAAAGAAGCTGCCAGGCTTATATTAGTAAAACAGGTAATCAAAGCCCTTGATGGTTTTTCTATTGACCGTCAGGACATCAGGGCTTCTATGGAAATCATAACTAAGATGGCGGAAAAGGTAAAGATGGGAAAGAACTTTGTGATCTTCCCAGAGGGGACCCGCAGCCGTGAGGGAAATAAACTCCTGGCATTTAAGGGAGGAACCTTTAAAAGTGCTGTAAATGCCAAATGTCCCATTGTGCCGGTGGCACTGATCGACTGTTTTAAACCCTTTGATGAGAACTCTTCCAGAAAACAGACTGTGCAGGTTTGTTTCTTAAAGCCGGTTTATGCAGAGGATTATCAGAAGATGAAAACCATCCAGATTGCGGAAATGGTACACGACAAAATACAGGAAGAAATAAATCTAAAAATAGGTTGACAAGTCGAAATATATCTTGTATAATTGTCAATGCGTCTGGAAAAGATTTTCTTTGATAGACACATCATATGGAAGCTATGAACTACGGAGAAATACTCAAGAGGCCGAAGAGGCGCCCCTGCTAAGGGTGTAGGTCGGGCAACCGGCGCGAGGGTTCAAATCCCTCTTTCTCCGCTCATTTCCAAATGATTATTTTTTCCTTCTAGGCAGTAAAAAAAGTAGTTGACATGGTAATAAAGATGTGATACTATATACCAGCTGTCGAAAAACAGTGAAAAAAAGAAAATAAAAAAAGTGTTGACAGAACAGAAACGCTGTGATAGAATAAACGAGTTGCTGTTAAGACAGATCAACACAAAGAACATTGAAAACAGAAGATTGAACAGTATGTAAAACCCTGAAAATTCTAATAAAACAAGTCATGTTTGATGACTTTGAATGAGAAAATTCAGAACGAATACAAGTAATTGTATACGAACCAAACAACAAGTAAAACGGGAAATAAATTAGCTAGTTAGTTGATTTTGACCCCGGATTGAACACCATTTAATTTGAGAGTTCGATCCTGGCTCAGGATGAACGCTGGCGGCGTGCTTAACACATGCAAGTCGAGCGAAGCAATTCAAATGAAGTTTTCGGATGAATTTTGAATTGACTGAGCGGCGGACGGGTGAGTAACGCGTGGGTAACCTGCCTCATACAGGGGGATAACAGTTGGAAACGGCTGCTAATACCGCATAAGCACACAGTGCCGCATGGTACGGTGTGAAAAACTCCGGTGGTATGAGATGGACCCGCGTCTGATTAGGTAGTTGGTGAGGTAACGGCCCACCAAGCCGACGATCAGTAGCCGACCTGAGAGGGTGACCGGCCACATTGGGACTGAGACACGGCCCAAACTCCTACGGGAGGCAGCAGTGGGGAATATTGGACAATGGGGGAAACCCTGATCCAGCGACGCCGCGTGAGTGAAGAAGTATTTCGGTATGTAAAGCTCTATCAGCAGGGAAGAAAATGACGGTACCTGACTAAGAAGCCCCGGCTAACTACGTGCCAGCAGCCGCGGTAATACGTAGGGGGCAAGCGTTATCCGGATTTACTGGGTGTAAAGGGAGCGTAGACGGCAATGCAAGTCTGGAGTGAAAGCCCGGGGCTCAACCCCGGGACTGCTTTGGAAACTGTGTTGCTAGAGTGCAGGAGAGGTAAGTGGAATTCCTAGTGTAGCGGTGAAATGCGTAGATATTAGGAGGAACACCAGTGGCGAAGGCGGCTTACTGGACTGTAACTGACGTTGAGGCTCGAAAGCGTGGGGAGCAAACAGGATTAGATACCCTGGTAGTCCACGCCGTAAACGATGAATACTAGGTGTTGGGGAGCAAAGCTCTTCGGTGCCGCCGCTAACGCAATAAGTATTCCACCTGGGGAGTACGTTCGCAAGAATGAAACTCAAAGGAATTGACGGGGACCCGCACAAGCGGTGGAGCATGTGGTTTAATTCGAAGCAACGCGAAGAACCTTACCAAGTCTTGACATCGGAATGACCGGTCCGTAACGGGGCCTTCCCTACGGGGCATTCCAGACAGGTGGTGCATGGTTGTCGTCAGCTCGTGTCGTGAGATGTTGGGTTAAGTCCCGCAACGAGCGCAACCCTTATCCTTAGTAGCCAGCAGGTAGAGCTGGGCACTCTGGGGAGACTGCCAGGGATAACCTGGAGGAAGGTGGGGATGACGTCAAATCATCATGCCCCTTATGATTTGGGCTACACACGTGCTACAATGGCGTAAACAAAGGGAAGCAAAGGAGCGATCTTAAGCAAACCCCAAAAATAACGTCTCAGTTCGGATTGTAGTCTGCAACTCGACTACATGAAGCTGGAATCGCTAGTAATCGCGGATCAGAATGCCGCGGTGAATACGTTCCCGGGTCTTGTACACACCGCCCGTCACACCATGGGAGTTGGTAACGCCCGAAGTCAGTGACCCAACCGTAAGGAGGGAGCTGCCGAAGGCGGGACTGATAACTGGGGTGAAGTCGTAACAAGGTAGCCGTATCGGAAGGTGCGGCTGGATCACCTCCTTTCTAAGGAAGAAGAAGTAAGGGTTTTATATACTGTTGAGTCTTTGGTTTTCAAAGAAATAAAAAAGAATAATAGAAACACCAAGAAAGACAAAAGATTTCTGGTGCCGATGCGCTTAGGGGAGACACCCGTTCCCATCCCGAACACGATGGTTAAGACTTAAGCGGCCGATGGTACTATGCTGGAGACGGCATGGGAGAGCAGGTGGGTGCCAGATTACATAAAAAAAATCACTCGGAAGAGTGTTTTATATAGAACGGATATGTTCCAATGGGCGGAGGGAAAAGCGAAGCCTGTGTTAAAGAACGTGTTAACCTGATTCAGCAGGGCAGTGCTGTTTTATATAGCTGGTTTTTACCAGTGATTCGTGGGTTCGAATTCATCGAGCAAGCGAATGACTGATAAACTTCAGTCAGAGGATGCCAAAAGGAAGTGTTTTATTATGCTTCTGATGACATCTTGTATGTACCTTGAAAACCACATATTGAAATATATCTAGATAAAGTTTTTATATGTCAAAGTATAAAGACAATATCAAGACATCCGAGGTGTTACATCGAACGATGTAACCAAACAAAACTCGTTAAAGTAACCGTAACGTACGGTGAAATAACAACCTAAGACCAGAGATACAACGCTATGTATCTTAGATCAGTAGCCCGCACCCGCAGGTGAACATCGAATTGGTTAAGCTATAAAGAGCACAGGGTGGATGCCTTGGCACTAAGAGCCGATGAAAGACGTGATAAGCTGCGAAAAGCTTCGGGGAGGAGCAAATATCCTTTGATCCGGAGATATCTGAATGGGGAAACCCAGCTGAGCAAACCTCAGTTGTCGTATGGTGAATAAATAGCCATACGTCGGGAACCCGGGGAACTGAAACATCTAAGTACCCGGAGGAAAAGAAAGAAAACTCGATTTCCAAAGTAGCGGCGAGCGAAATGGAAGGAGCCTAAACCAGTATGCGTGCATACTGGGGTTATGGACTGCAATAAGTGAGACGATTTGTTACCAGAACGGTCCTGGAAAGACCGGCCATAGAAAGTGAAAGCCTTGTATGGGAAAGCAATAGTCAGCGAGCAGGATCCAAAGTACCACGAGACACGAGAAACCTTGTGGGAATTCGGGGGGACCACCCCCCAAGGCTAAATACTACTTAGTGACCGATAGCGCATAGTACTGTGAAGGAAAGGTGAAAAGGACCCCGGGAGGGGAGTGAAAGAGAACCTGAAACCCTGTGTTTACAAGCTGTGGAACCACGTTAAAGGTGGAACCGCGTACTTTTTGTAGAACGGTCCGGCGAGTTACCGTTACTGGCAAGGTTAAGCACTTAAGGTGTGGAGCCGAAGGGAAACCAAGTCTTAATAGGGCGAATGAGTCAGTAAAGGTAGACCCGAAACCGGGTGATCTACCCATGTCCAGGTTGAAGTTTCCGTAAAAGGAAATGGAGGACCGAACGCACATCCGTTGAAAAGGGTGGCGATGAGGTGTGGGTAGGGGAGAAATTCCAATCGAACCCGGAGATAGCTGGTTCTCCTCGAAATAGCTTTAGGGCTAGCCTCGTATTAGTCTGCCGGAGGTAGAGCACTGAATTTCCTAGGGGGCGTCAAAGCTTACCAAAGAATATCAAACTCCGAATGCCGGCCAGATGATGTACGGGAGTCAGACTGCACGAGATAAGTTGGGTAGTCAAAAGGGAAAGAGCCCAGACCACCAGCTAAGGTCCCAAAGTGCGTGTTAAGTGGAAAAGGATGTGGGATTTCACAGACAACTAGGATGTTGGCTTAGAAGCAGCCACACATTCAAAGAGTGCGTAATAGCTCACTAGTCGAGAGGTCCTGCGCCGAAAATGTCCGGGGCTGAAACACGACACCGAAGCTGTGGAATGTGTATTCATACACATTGGTAGAGGAGCATTCTTAACGCACAGAAGCATTACCGTAAGGAGATGTGGAGTGTTAAGAAGAGAGAATGCCGGAATGAGTAGCGAGATGGAGGTGAGAATCCTCCAGGCCGAATATCTAAGGTTTCCAGAGTAAAGCTGATCTGCTCTGGGTAAGTCGGGGCCTAAGGCGAGGTCGAAAGACGTAGTCGATGGACAACAGGTTGAAATTCCTGTACCGCATATCATCAGAACTGTGGGGACACAGAACCGAAGAAGAACCCGGGAATGAAAAGACCGGGGCAAGCACTGGACTGGCTGGGCTGGCAAATCCGCCCAGCAACAGGAAGGTGTGACGCGTACCGAACATAAGTAGGGAAGTCTTTGTAGGGGCTGTCAAGAAAAGCCGCTATTGTGTGATATGTGCCCGTACCGTAAACCGACACAGGTGGATGAGGAGAGAATCCTAAGGCCGGCGGGAGAAGCATTGTTAAGGAACTCGGCAAAATGACCCCGTAACTTCGGGATAAGGGGTGCCTGGGAAACCAGGCCGCAGAGAATAGGCTCAAGCAACTGTTTAGCAAAAACACAGGTCTATGCAAAACCGAAAGGTGAGGTATATGGGCTGACGCCTGCCCGGTGCTGGAAGGTTACGAGGAGGGGTTAGCGGCAACGCGAAGCTCTGAATTTAAGCCCCAGTAAACGGCGGCCGTAACTATAACGGTCCTAAGGTAGCGAAATTCCTTGTCGGGTAAGTTCCGACCCGCACGAAAGGCGTAATGATTTGAGCGCTGTCTCAACAATGCACCCGGTGAAATTGAAATACCAGTGAAGATGCTGGTTACCTGCGCCAGGACGGAAAGACCCCATGGAGCTTTACTCCAGCTTGATACTGGGATTCGGTACTGCATGTACAGGATAGGTGGGAGGCTATGAAACAGGGACGCCAGTCTCTGTGGAGCCGATGTTGGGATACCACCCTTGCGGTATTGGATTTCTAACCTGCAGCCATGACCTGGCTGGGGGACAATGTCAGGCGGGGAGTTTGACTGGGGCGGTCGCCTCCGAAAGGGTATCGGAGGCGCTCAAAGGTTCCCTCAGAATGGACGGAAACCATTCGAAGAGTGCAAAGGCATAAGGGAGCTTGACTGCGACACCGACGGGTGGAGCAGGTAGGAAACTAGGACTTAGTGATCCGGTGGTATAAAGTGGGATTGCCATCGCTCAACGGATAAAAGCTACCCTGGGGATAACAGGCTTATCACTCCCAAGAGTTCACATCGACGGAGTGGTTTGGCACCTCGATGTCGGCTCATCGCATCCTGGGGCTGTAGTAGGTCCCAAGGGTTGGGCTGTTCGCCCATTAAAGCGGTACGCGAGCTGGGTTCAGAACGTCGTGAGACAGTTCGGTCCCTATCCGGCGTGGGCGTAGGATATTTGAGAGGAGCTGTCCTTAGTACGAGAGGACCGGGATGGACTGACCTCTGGTGTATCTGTTGGCTATCAAAGCCATGGCAGAGTAGCCAAGTCGGGAAGGGATAAACGCTGAAGGCATCTAAGCGTGAAGCCCCCCTCAAGATGAGATATCCCATCGCAAGAGTAAGACCCCTTGAAGACGACGAGGTAGATAGGGCAGAGGTGGAAGCATGGCAACATGTGGAGCTGACTGTCACTAATAGGTCGAGGGCTTAACCAGGTTGGTTTAGGTAAGAGGAAGAACGGATGAAGATAGATATGTAGCAATGTGTGGTTTTGAGGGTATATGCAACAGCCTTCAAAAAGGTTTGGCCTGGTGGCTCAGCTGGTTAGAGCGCCGCCCTGTCACGGCGGAGGTCGTGGGTTCGAATCCCATCCGGGTCGTTTTACAACTGAATTTTGTATATGGGATCTTAGCTCAGCTGGGAGAGCATCTGCCTTACAAGCAGAGGGTCATAGGTTCGAGCCCTATAGGTCCCATTCAGTATGCCAAGTAACACGCATGAAAAGATTTGTGCCGATGTGGCTCAATTGGCAGAGCAGCTGATTTGTAATCAGCAGGTTATCGGTTCGAGTCCGATCATCGGCTTGCATCACTTTAATAAAATATGGATGGGTTCCCGAGTGGCCAAAGGGGGCAGACTGTAAATCTGTTGCGACACGCTTCGATGGTTCGAATCCATCTCCATCCATTTAGTGATTAAAATCATAATCACTGCATATAATATAATTAAATAACGCGGGGTGGAGCAGTCTGGAAGCTCGTCGGGCTCATAACCCGAAGGTCGCAGGTTCAAATCCTGCCCCCGCAATTTTTTTTGAGTAATTTTAAGAAAACGTGTACTAATGATAGTACATAAGCCCAGATAGCTCAGTTGGTAGAGCAGAGGACTGAAAATCCTCGTGTCGCTGGTTCGATTCCGGCTTTGGGCATATGGGATACTAGCTCAGGTGGTAGAGCACTTGACTTTTAATCAAGTTGTCCGGGGTTCGAGTCCCCGGTGTCTCAGGACAAGCCTTGAAACAGAGATGTTTCAGGGCTTTTTATTTTGCAGTGATTTGTGAAGGGATTCCGGTAAAGCAGAGTTACTTGTAAAACAGGTTTATTCATTGAATTCTACAATCACATAATACCCCCGGTCATTGTGCTTTATTTCTTTTACAATCCCGTGATCGGATTTGATCCTGTCCCGTCCCATGTAGCAGCCGGACATGGCCACGGCAGGGTCAATGATATAGCTGTAGCTGCTGGCTCCTTCCCTCTCTATGATCTGAACTTCATCTCCTGCTTTTACCAGGCCGGGGCGCTCCATTTTAAATTCGATTAATCTCATAATAACCATCTCCTTTTTCATTTCCAAAACTATATTATAGCGCTGTGAGAAAAAATTGTAAAGAGAGGATAAGGATGCTATACTAGAAGAGTCGATTTATAAAGAAGAATGTAAAAAGGACAGGGAAATGAGCCATAGGTTTATGAGGGCGAAAGGCGGTTCATACTATGAATGACACACCGAATTTATTAAAGAAGTTAATGGAATATGGGAAATCGGATTTTTATCCCTTTCATATGCCCGGACATAAAAGGCAGTATAAGGAATCTTTTGCAGCCAATTTTCCAAATCCATTTTCCATAGATATTACGGAGATAGACGGTTTTGATAATTTGCACCATCCGGAAGGGATTTTAAAGGAGTCCATGGAATGGGCTTCAAGGATTTACGGGAGCCATAAGACTTATTATCTTATTAATGGCAGCAGCGGCGGAATACTCAGCGCCATTAGCGGGACCGTATCAAGGGGCGGAACCATTCTTATGAGCAGGAACTGTCATAAGTCTGCGTTTCATGGAGTTTTCCTCAATCAGTTAAGTGCAGAATATATTTATCCACAAATAATACGGCCATTTGGTATCCAAGGTGGATTACTTCCGGAAAAAATAGAAGAGATGTTGATGAATCATCCAGATATTCAATCGGTGTTTGTGGTATCCCCAACTTATGATGGAATGGTATCTGATATTAAGGCTATTGCAGAGGTGGTTCATAGGTTTCGTTTACCTCTTATTGTGGATGAAGCTCATGGAGCTCACTTTTCCTTTGGGAAAGAGGGAGGATTTCCGGTTTCCGCTTTCGAGCTTGGAGCAGATGTGGTGATTCAAAGCCTTCATAAGACCCTTCCCTCCTTTACTCAGACGGCTGTCATGCATGTCAGGGAAGGATATGTGGATATGGGGAGATTGGACCGCTATGTGCACATGTATCAGACCAGCAGCCCATCCTATGTGCTGATGGCGGGTATTGAGGGCTGTATACGTTATATGGCTGGAGAAGGACTGAAAGAGATGAAGCACTTTTCCGGTAAGATAGAAGAGGTCCGGAAGGCTTTGACTGGTTTGAAGCACCTTAGGCTCCTTACGGATCAGGAAAAGGGGATGTACGGAATCTATGACATGGACTGTTCCAAGATCATTATTTCCACAAGGGGTACGGGAAAATCGGGAGCCTGGCTGGATGACAGGCTAAGAAAGGAATATCATCTGGAAATGGAAATGTGCAGTTCGGACTATGTAACTGCCATAACGACTCTGGCTGATACTGAGGAAGGCCTTGAAAGGCTGTGCAGTGCTCTGCTTCAGATTGATTCCGGGCTTTCCCCAGAGGAAGACTGTGAAACTGCAAACGGCTTATTTAAGGAGCTTGAGAGAATGCCGGAATGCCGGATGACCATTGCAGAGGCCATGGATGAGCCCAGGCACAGGATTGCAATCCCTGACGGAGAGGGAATGGTATCGGCAGAATTTGTTTACGTGTATCCGCCGGGAATACCTATTGTTGTACCGGGGGAGATTTTAAAAAAGGAATCCATTGATCTGATCATGAAGTATAAGGAGCTGGGCCTTGCAGTGCAGGGGATGGAGGATGAGAATTCCAGAGAACTTTTTGTGGTTGATGAAACTGGGCTAAATGGGAAATAAAATACAAGACAGAATGAAAATAGGATAAAAGATGGAGCAGATGATATGGGCAAAATATTCTATGTAATGGGAAAAAGCGCTTCTGGAAAGGATACCATTTATAAAAGACTTTTAAAGAGGCTTCCCCAATTAAAGAAAGTAGTTTTATATACCACCAGGCCAATTCGGGATGGTGAAAGGGATGGGGTGGAGTACTATTTTACCACCAGTGATAAGCTGGAGAAATTCAGGAATGAAAACAGGCTTATTGAGGAGAGGACGTATGAAACGGTCTATGGACCCTGGAGTTATTTTACTGTTGATGACGGACAGATTAATTTAGCAGGGCAGAATGGATATCTGATGATAGGAACTCTGGAATCTTATGAAAAGACAAGGGCTTATTTTGGAGAAGACAGACTGTTTCCTATTTATATTGAGGTTGAGGATGGAGACCGGCTTTTAAGAGCGATCAAACGGGAACGGGGACAGAAGACACCTAAATATAAGGAGCTTTGCAGAAGGTTTCTGGCGGATGAAGAGGATTTTAAAGAAGAAAATCTCGTTCGGTGCGGAATACATAAGCGATTCTGCAATCAGGAGCTGGAAACGTGCCTTAATGAGGTCGTTAAAGCTGTGAAGGCAGAGCTGTAATGGTTAAAATAAGCATGAAAGAGGTATGGAACTCCATAGCGTCTTTCATGCTTATTTTCATGGTGACTTTTATTTAGCTGCAAGCCGTTTGGCTTTTGCTTCCATACGTGTTCTTGTTACATCGATAAATACAGCGGCGATTATTACAAGGCCGATAACAACGTACTGTACGGAACTTGAAGTATTTAAGAGTGTTAAACCATTTCGAATGGTGGAAATCATCAGGGCGCCGATCAGGGTTCCCCAGATGGTTCCTTTTCCTCCCATAAAGGAGGCACCGCCGATAATGCATGCCGCAATGGCATCCGTATCATATGGTGAAATAGCGGCAGAAGGATTGGCCACTGCGGAACGCCCCACAATAACCAGCCCGGCAATGGCGCACATAAATCCGGATAAGCTGTAAACAAATATCAGTATATTATCGGAATTGATCCCGGAAAGGCGGGCAGCTTCCGGATTACCGCCTACGCAGTAAATCATTCTTCCAAGAGCGGTTTTATTTAAAAAGAAATGATATACGGTATAAATCAATATCAAAATTATAAAGCATAAAGGAATCCCGGAGAATCCACCGGATACCTTAAATAAATTGCTGGAACCTAAAAATGTAACGGCAGCCGGAAAGTCGGAGATAGTTTTAGTTGAGACTACCAGCAAAGCCAGGCCGCAAAGCACGTTTTTCATACCCAGGGTTGAAACGAAAGGATGGGGAAGATGCATTTTTGTGAGCAGTATGCCATTTAAAAAGCCAACGGAAACACCGGTCAAGATACAGACCAGAATCAATATAAATGGGTTTGTAATACCAAAGGATGTTTTCAGCATACCCATCATGCATGCGCACAGGATTGCATTGGCGCCAACGGATAAGTCGATGCCTGCAGTAATCAGCACCACCAGCATAGCTGCGGAAATCAGCCCGTTTACAGCTGTTTGCCTTAGAATATTCATCATATTATTAAGGGTAAAAAATTTATCTGTTGCTAGTGATAATACAATGAACAAAAGAACCAAAGCCAGTAAAGGAGCTACCTTTCCTAAAATATCTTTCATTTTCTTATTTTTCATTAAATTTCACCTCCCCAGGCAGCTTTCATGATTATTTCCTGATTCAGGACATCTGTTTTTTTCGAAAGTTCTCCCATGATTCTTCCTTCCCTCATGACAATCACCCGGTCGCTCATTCCTATGATTTCCGGTAATTCGGAAGAAATCATGATAACGCATTTTCCGGCACTGACCAGACGGTTCATTATGTTGTATACTTCGACTTTAGCACCTACGTCAATTCCTCTGGTAGGCTCATCAAATATATAGATATCTGCATTTGTATTGATCCATTTTCCAATAACTACCTTTTGCTGATTGCCGCCTGATAACTGTCCCACCACCTCATCGGCAGTGGGAGTTTTTATCTTTAAGTCGCTGATCGATTCTTCCGCCAGCTGATCGATCTGTTTCTCATCAAAGAACAGGCCTTTCGTGCAGCTTCTCATATTACTTAAAATAAGGTTCGTCCGGACTGATTGAGAAAGAACCAGCCCCTGTCCTTTCCGGTCTTCTGTTAAAAACGCCATCCCGCAGCGGATTCCGTCTTTGGGCGATTTTATGGATACTTTCTTTCCATTTACATAAATCTCTCCGCTGTCATAGGGATCAGCACCAAATATTGCCCGGAATGTTTCGGTTCTGCCGGCGCCTACTAAGCCTGCAAAACCAAGAATTTCTCCATGGTTTGCATGAAAGCTCACATCCCTTAAAACACCTGCAGAGTTTAAATGTTCCACCCGGAGTGCTTCTGTACCGGTCTCTGTATCAACTTTTGGATATTGATTATCCAGAGTTCTGCCTACCATGGCTGAAATCAGGGAATCGTTATCCAGTTCATCAGTATTTTTAGTCAGGATGTGCTCCCCATCTCTCATGACTGTTACACGGTCACAAAGCTCAAACAGCTCCTCAAGCTTATGAGACACGAACAGGATCGCAATGCCTTTTTCCTTTAAGGAACGGACCGTTTTCATTAACTGTTCCACTTCCTTTTCCCCAAGGCTGGAGGTAGGTTCATCCATGATAATAAGCTTTGCATCGATCAGGACTGCTTTTGCAATTTCTACCATCTGCTGGATTCCCATGCCATAGGAACCGCATTCCTTTTTTACATCAATGTCCTGACCCAGAGAAAGCATAACCTCATGAGCTAATTCATGCATTTTGACATATTCCAGAAACGGGCTGCCTTTCTTTTTTAAAGCTTTGTTAATAAAAATATTATCTGTGACAGAAAGGAGCTTTACAATGTTTAATTCCTGATATACACAGGCAATTCCGGCAGTGGCAGCTTCATTAGGGTTCTTAAATGAAACTTTGTTACCTTCAATGTAAATGGTGCCTTCTTCCGGAATATGAACACCGGTGAGGACCTTGATCAGGGTAGATTTTCCGGCACCGTTTTCACCAATCAGTCCGTGGATCTCACCAGGTCTGATCTGCAACGACATGTTTCGCATTGCTACTACACCAGGGAAGCGTTTTGTAACACCTTCCAGCTCAACCAAATAATTACTCATAATGCCGCCAAACCTTTCCTAACGTATTCAAATGAATTATTTTAAGTAGCCTTTCAGTTTCTCTAAGTATTCTTTTGCATTTTCTGCTGTGATGACTTCGCAGCCTGTATCAACGAAGGTTTCAACGGTTTCTCCCTTTACAGCCTGAAGGGCTGTTTCAACTGCCTTATAGCCCATGGTATAAGCAGCCTGTGCGCAGGTGGCGGTTATGTTGCCGTCAATGATATTCTGAACACCGCTTTGGTTACCGTCAAAACCAACGATAATGACGTCCTTTAAACCAAGCTGTTTTACGGCATTGGATGCACCGGCAGCTGTGTCATCGTTGTGGCAGCATACGATCTGAATGTCTCCGTTTTGAGCGGTTATGATATTTTCCATTACATTTGCTGCTGTATCAGGATTGGACTGGGCATATTGTACGGAAACAATTTCCACACCGTTTTCTTCCAGAGCCTTGGTATATCCTGCCTGACGGGCATCGCTGGTGGCATTGCCCTCAACACCTCCGATGATAACGGCCTTTGCACCTTTTCCGGCTTTTTGAGCAGCAAATAATCCGCCCTGGTAAGCAGCATTGTCGTTACCGGTTCCCACAAAGGAGACTTTTCCGGCTATTTCTGCGTCAGTATCTACGGTTATAATAGGAATATTAACATCTCCTATTACGCTTGCTACGGAGTCGGATTGGAGGGGAGAGATGACAAACGCATCGACTCCGCCGGAGAGCATGGTTTCGATCATATTGTTCTGTTCATCATAAGCTGTTTCAGAAGCCGGACCCTGTAAATCAACCTTAACCCCCAAGTCCTTTGATGCAGCCTGAACACCTGCAGCAACATAACCCCAGTATTCACTGGATAATGTTTTTAAAATGACACCTACGGTAATACTCTCAGAAGAAGCTTGTTCTGTTGCACCGGACTCTGAAACGGTTTTTTGCCCTCCGCAGCCAGTCATGGAAGCCAGCATAGCGGATACCAACAGGATGGATAAAATTTTTCTTTTCATCATTTTTTAATCTCCCTTCTTACTTTCAATTATTTTGATAGAACTAATGAATGATATGTGTTTGTTATTTTAACAGTAAAACCAGGAGTAAACAATGGTAAGTTTTGTGCAATATGGGGGTATATCTTTCGAAAGTGGCCCTTTTATAATAAAAAAAGCCTTATTAATTGAGATAATAAGACTTTTTTATGGTTTAAGTATACAAAAAGGTTTTGATAAAAAGCGTTAATCCATAGCAATAGTTCCATTGTGAAAGGTGACATTTTTTCCTTCCATGGTGTAAGCCTCAGCAATCTGGTTTGTAATAATGATCACAGCGATTCCTGACTTTAAAACTTCCTTCAGCAGATTGATGGTGATCTGGCGCATTTGGAAATCAACGGATGAAAAAGGTTTTATGCATACCAGGACCTTTGGACGGACAAGGATCCAGCGGTAATATAAAAGTTTTAATTTGCATTCATCGCTGACCATATAGGTTTTTTTCATTAATTCCTCTTCGCTGAATATCCCTTCTAACAGGTTACGGGTCATTTTTCTGTATTTTTTTCTTAGGAAGTATTTTTTCTTGTTTCGCTGGATCATGAAAGTCATGTAATCTAAGATGGTCATATCGGAAAACAGCATTTCTTCCATTGGTCTTGCTTCAATGAAGGCGATTCCATCCCGTATGGACTTGTGAACGGACTGGAAGGAATATTCTTTTCCATTTAATAAAATTCTGCCGGCTTCAAATCCGCATTCTCCCTGAAGGATAGGAAGAATATTCCGGCATTCTGTGGAATCCAGGTCCAGAATGTTAAGAACTTCCCCTGCATTTAATGATAGATTCAATACGGGAAGATCAGGCAGCTTTACATTTCTAAACTCCAGAACCGTTTTTTTATCAATCTGTTTTTGGGACAGATCATTTTTTCTCAGGGTGTTTTTTTGGGACTTTTCAAATAATTCCATATAGGTCTGGAATTTGGAATAATCTTCCTGGTACATATGTCCCATGGTTCTGCCTTTTTTGATGATGGTTATTTCGTCCGCATATTCGTATAATTTGGTGGAGCTGTTTACAACATAGAGAAAGCTCATTCCCTGGGCCTTTAATTTTGTTACCAGGTGAAAGAAGTTGTTAAGCTGCTCTTCCGTCATGATTACTTCAATATCCGTTATAACGGCCAGATGGCAGCCGGAGACAAAAGCGCGCAGTAATTCTGCCTGTTTTTGCATGCCGGGATCCAGCATATGTGCCTTATCCAGCAAAGGAATGGAAATATCCAGACTTTTAAGAAGGCCGGGAGTGTGTCTGCAGAGAGGATTCACCCGCTTCCAGAAGGGGACCCGGCCGCTGGCCACGAAAATATTCTCAGCCACGCTTAGCGCAGAAAAGATTCCTTTGTTGCGGCCGATAAATGCAGTCTGCTTTAGCATCTTCTCCTGCATTTTAGAGGATACTATTTTTTCCCCCTTATAATAGGTCCAGCCGTAGTCCGGCTTTAAGTTTCCACGGAGAAGCTGGAGAAAATTTTCTTTTTCAATGGCATTGTTGACGATGATGCAGCAGATCTGTCCCTCAAAGGCCCGAAAGAAGAGGCCGTTGAAGCAGGACTGGCCATCCATGGAACAGTGTATGTTTTCATAGCGGATCAGTTCTTTTTTCATCCTCATCTCCCTTCTGTCTGCTCAAACATATAAGGAAGTGTGAGGCATACCTCGGTTCCGATTCCGGGAGTGCTGAGGATGTGGATCCCATATTCGTCACCCATGAGAAGACGGATTCTGGAATTCACATTTATGAGGGCGATCCCTCCCTTTCCTCCTTCATTGGCGGAACCGTCCCCGGTATCCATGCGGGAAAGCTTTTCATTGAGTCGGCCAAGCCTTGCTTCTTCAATGCCGATCCCGTCATCAATCACGGAAAGATAAAGGATGGTGTCGCTGTGTACGATATCAATGACAACGGTCCCACCTGAAACCTTTGGCTCCAATCCGTGTTTAATGGCATTTTCCACGATTGGCTGAAGGGTAAGTTTTGGGATGCGGGTTTTTAAAACTTCTTTATCCTCCTGTGGCAGTTTGATTTTTAATTCCAGCTTATCATCAAAACGGTATTTCTGAATCAAAAAATAATTCTCTACATTGGCCAGTTCTTCCTGAAGGGTGGTGAGACTCTCCATTTTTGAAGTTGTATAGCGGAAGAATACGGCAAGGGCCTCTGTGATCTTTCCGATTTCCGGGACTCCTGCCATAATTGCATCGGAACGTATGGATTCCAGTACATTATAGAGGAAATGAGGATTGATCTGATTTTGAAGGGCCAGATACCTTGCTTGCTGTTTTGCATTTTCCATTATTTTGTCCTTGTCCAGGATGGCATGTACCTTTATAAGCAGGGCATCTGTATCCGGCGAGATTCCTTCCAGGTTTTTGAATATTTCTGTGAAAATGATCCCGTTGTTAAAGAATTCTATTTTTTTTCTCATAGTCCCCAGAGGCTCTAAGATCCTGATCTTACCGATAACCAGCAGCAGAAGAAAGGAAAGCAGCATACTCCATGCCATAACAGTATAAAAAATGGATTTTGTCAGTTCCGGCTTATACAGAATCAGAAAGAACAGGATCAGGGCAAGACAGCTCCATGAAATCATGGCCCTGATCCAGATCATAATCTGTTTTTTCAACCATTGTTTTTTCAAAGAATCGCCTCCCTGGTTCATCGTTCCAGAAACATTTTACGGTATTCATTGGGAGAGACGCCCAGCGCTTTTTTAAACTGCTTGGTGAAAAACTTGATATCACTGTAACCAACCAGTTCCGCTATTTCGCTTACACTCCGTTCTTTTTCCACCAGCAGCTTTTTGGCGGTCTCAATTCTTACCATCTGGATGTATTCGGTCAGTGTTTTTCCTGTTTCTTTTTTAAACAGGTATGAGAAATAGGTATAGCTGAATCCGGCGTTTTTAGCAAGTTCTTCCAGCTTTATATGAAGGCCTTTGTTTTCTTCTATATAATGTTTGGCATAGGCAACCGGCTTTATTTCCTGGCTTTTTAAATGGTTCAGAACTTCAAACAAGGCTTTTGTAAGCGTTTCTTCCAGAAGTTCAAATGCCTGGTCAAGGCTGATGCAGTGCTCATACATTTCGGAAAAGTAAGCGGTTTTCCCGTTTTTGTCCAAAGGGGTATCAAGCTGTCCCAGCCAGTCCAGATAATTGCAGACCAGCCGGAGCAGTTCCATTTTTACGTCAAGGCCGGAGATGTCTTTTGCTGCATGGATGATCTGTTTGGCCTCATTTACGTATTTTTTTATTTCTTCCAGTTCAAAGGATTCCAGCCGGTTTTCTAAGAGCCTTGAAACCTGACGGGTCAAGGCATGTTTTTCTTCTGATCCGGTGTCAAATATCTTAAGTTCTGAAACCGTATCCGTATCCGTAAGGAGTCGGTTGTACATGGCAATCCGGCTGTGCTGGATCTGCCGGATAAGCTCTTCGTCCGTATCCACCGGTTCCGTGATGATGGCTGTAAAGTATATCTTTGGAAATAAGTCCTGAAGTCCCATGACCCGGTCTCTCACATGGTTTACGGCTTTGAGCAGTTCTTCCCTGTGAGAAAGTTCCTGGCAAAGCAATAAAAATATGCCCTCATGGGATGCCTCAATGGTTAACTCTCCTTCATCGGAAGCAAATTCAACCTGCAGGATCTCAATGGTTTTATCAATTAAAAGCTGATAGGCGTCTTTTGTGAAATTCTTATATTCTATGTCCGGCTTTACAACCAGACACCGGCTGCCCTGTCCGGCAACCTGGGAGGTATTGATTTTCCGGACTTCTTTTAATACTGTTTCAGGCTCTTCCTCCGGTTTTTGTTCCAGCGTTATTTTTAAAAATACCCGTTTGAACTCACCGGAATAGTTTTTTACGGTTTTCTCCAGGTGCATCCGGGCTTCCTGGCTGCTTTTCTGCTCCATGGTTTCATTGACAAGCTTCATTAATGTGCGGGTCAGATCATCCTGATTAATGGGTTTCAGCAAATAATCCCGCACGCCGTACCGGATTCCCTGCTGTGCGTACTGAAAGTCCTTATAGCCACTGATGATAATGCATTTAAGGGCAGGATTCTGTTTTTTGCCCTCTTCGATCAGCTGCAGGCCATCTATGCCCGGCATACGGATATCCGTAAGCAGAACATCAGGTTTCTTTTCCTGAATCAGTTGAAGGGCAGTAATGCCGTCATAAGCAACGCCCAAAAGTTTAGCCCCTATTTTATCCCAGTCGATCAAATATTCTAAAAGTTTGCATATTTTCTTTTCGTCGTCTGCAATTATTATTCCTAAAATTAAAATCATCCCCTATAGTTATAATCCAATACGATTTTTACCTTCTCTTTTCAGTATACTTCACCAGATCTATAATCTCAACTCAAAAAGTTTCATGTACTGCAAAATATTGGTTGAAATTGAGCAGAATAAAGGAAAATGATAAAGGATTTGCCAATACTTCATTCTTGTGGTGGCAAACGTTCTATGTTATAATTAGTTTAATTCGTTTTCCGGTGTAAATGGAACAGGAAAGCGGGTCAGACAACGTCGACAGGGGGTGTCTCTATGCCAGGGTTTAAGGATATTATCGGCCATGAGAGAATCAAAGAACATTTGCAAAAGGCTATTGAATCAAATCATGTTTCCCATGCGTACATTCTTACAGGTGAAGCGGGAATGGGGCGTAAGTCCCTGGCTAATGCATTTGCAATGACCCTGCTCTGTGAAAAGGGAAAGAATGAGCCATGTATGCAGTGTCATGCCTGCAAGCAGGTCATGAGCGGAAACCATCCGGATCTGATTTATCTGGCCCATGAGAAGCCGGGAAGCATTGGCGTTGACGATATCAGGGAACAGATCCATAACACCATTATGATACGTCCTTATAGCAGTTATTATAAGATCTATATTGTGGATGAAGCGGAAAAGATGACGGTTCAGGCTCAGAACGCGCTGTTAAAGACCATAGAGGAACCACCGGCTTATGCGGTCATCATGCTGCTTACGACCAATCAGGAGGCATTTCTGCCCACCATTCTTTCCAGGTGTGTGCAGTTAAAGCTTAAGCCTCTGCAGGATTCGGTGATAAAATCCTATTTAACAGGATCTTTAGCCATGGCTGAGAGCAAAGCGGAGATTTATGCAGCGTTTGCCAGGGGAAATCTTGGAAGAGCGATTCATCTGGCTTCCTCTGAGGATTTCCAGCTGATGTATAAGGAATTGATCCATATGCTGAAGCACATCAAGGATATGGATATTGTAGAGCTGCTTTTTTACATTAAGAAGATGAAGGATGAAAATCTGGATATCTATGACTGCCTCGATTTTATACAGCTGTGGTACCGGGATGTCTTAATGTTTAAGGTGACTCAGGATATCAATCTTCTGGTTTTCAGGGAAGAATATAATACAATGAAAGAGATGAGCGCTGCCAGCGCTTATGATGGCATTGAGATGATTTTACAGGCCATAGACAAGGCCAGAATCCGTCTGAATGCCAATGTCAATATGGAACTGGCAATGGAGCTCATGCTGCTTGTTATGAAGGAGAATTAATAGATGATAAAAGTAATTGGCGTTCGGTTCCGCAACGCAGGAAAGATATATTACTTTGATCCCGTGAGCCAGGAGGTACGGACTGGGGATCATGTAATTGTTGAGACTGCCCGGGGAATAGAATATGGTTATGTTGTCCTGGGATGCCGGGAAGTGGAAGATGATAAAGTAGTCCAGCCCTTAAAGCCGGTGATCCGAATGGCAACAAAGGCTGACGATGAAGTGGAAAAAAGAAACCATGAAAAGGAAAAGGAAGCATTTAAAATCTGTAAGGAAAAGATCAGAAAGCATGGTCTTCAGATGAAGCTGATTGATGCGGAATATACCTTTGATAATAACAAGGTGCTGTTTTATTTTACTGCAGACGGAAGAATCGATTTCAGGGAGCTTGTTAAGGATCTGGCTTCTGTTTTTAAGACCAGGATCGAGCTTCGCCAGGTAGGAGTCCGGGATGAGACAAAAATCGTGGGAGGAATCGGTATTTGCGGAAGAACCTTATGCTGCCATTCCTACCTTTCAGAATTTATACCCGTATCCATTAAGATGGCAAAGGAACAGAATCTGTCTTTAAATCCTACCAAGATATCCGGTGTTTGCGGAAGGCTTATGTGCTGCTTAAAGAATGAAGAGGAAACTTATGAAGAGCTTAACAGCAAGCTTCCCAATGTTGGTGATTTTGTGACAACGGATGACGGACTTAAGGGAGAGGTTCATTCTGTAAGCGTTTTAAGGCAGCTGGTAAAGGTGGTTGTCACCACTAAGGATGAAAAGGAAATCCGGGAATACCGGGTGGAACAGCTGAAATTCAAACCAAGGCGCCGCCGGGAGAAAGCCCAGGTAACGGATGAGGAATTAAGGGCATTAGAGGCCCTTGAAAAGAAAGAAGGAAAGTCCAAGTTAGATGACAATTGATTTAAAGGAAAACGAGCGTATTGATGATCTGCAAAGAAACGGATATAAGATCATACAGAACCGGGATGGGTTTTGCTTTGGCATGGATGCGGTCCTTCTTTCCGGATTTGCCCTTGTAAAGCCGGGAGAAAAGGCGGTTGATTTAGGGACAGGCACCGGGATCATTCCTCTCCTTTTGGAGGCCAAAAACCAGGGACTTCATTATACCGGGCTGGAGATTCAGGAAACAATGGCAGAAATGGCCAGAAGAAGTGTGGCCTTAAATCATCTGGAAGAAAAAATTTCCATTATAACGGGAGATATAAAGGAAGCCAGCCGTCTATTTGGCGCGGCTTCCTTTGACGTAGTAACCTCAAATCCTCCGTATATGAATGATTCTCACGGACTTAAAAATCCGGAGCTGCCAAAGGCCATTGCCCGTCACGAGGTGTTATGTACCCTTCATGATGTGACTAGGGAAGCGGCAAGACTTTTACGTCCAGGCGGGCGGTTTTACATGGTTCACCGGCCTCACAGGCTGGTTGAGATCATAACGGCTTTAAAAGATTACGGATTAGAGCCAAAGCGGATGAAAATGGTTCATCCTTATGTGAACAGGGAAGCAAATATGGTCCTTATTGAAGCTGTGAGGGGAGGAAGATCCATGATCAAGGTGGAGGCCCCTGTTATTGTATATAAAGAACCAGGTGTGTATACGGATGAAATCTATACTATCTACGGGTATTGATTTTTGCCGGGAAAGGAAATGCCTTGTTGGAAGAGAAAAAAGGAAAATTATTTTTATGTGCAACGCCTATAGGGAATCTTGATGATATTACCCTGAGGGTTTTAAATACGTTAAAGGAAGTGGATTTGATCGCGGCGGAGGATACCCGTCACAGCATCAAGCTTTTAAACCATTTTGATATTAAGACGCCTATGACCAGTTACCATGAGTACAACAAGGTGGAAAAGGCCAGGTACTTAGTGGAGCAGATGAAACAGGGGGTTCAGATCGCCTTAATTACGGATGCTGGGACACCGGGCATCTCGGATCCTGGCGAGGAGCTGGTAAAGCAGTGTTATGAGGCCGGGATCGAGCTGACTTCTCTTCCCGGACCGGCGGCCTGTATTACGGCCCTCACCCTTTCCGGACTTGGTACCAGGCGTTTTTGCTTTGAAGCGTTTTTGCCGTCTGATAAGAAGGAGAAGCAGTGGATTTTAGAGGAGCTTAAAGAAGAGACCAGGACCATGATCATTTACGAAGCGCCTCATCGGCTTGTCAGGACGTTAAAAGAGCTTTATGAGGCTTTGGGGGACCGGAGGATCACCATTTGCAGAGAGCTTACGAAAAGGTATGAAACAGCGTTTCGGACAACCTTTCCGGATGCTTTAAAGACCTATGAAGAGGAAGAGCCAAAGGGAGAGTGCGTCATCGTCATAGAAGGAAAGAGCATCAGGGAGAAGATAGAGGAACGATCCATGGCTTCCCGGGAGATGTCCATGGAGGAACACATGGGACTTTATGTAAACCAGGGGATAGACCGGAAGGAAGCCATGCGCATGGTGGCAAAGGACAGGGGGATCAGTAAAAGAGAGGTTTATCAGTACTTGCTGAAACATGAATTGTAAAATTTCTCTTGACAATCCGCGTATCATTTTATAAAATTACTTTGATATTCAAAATATTTGACATATAAAATAATTCAACACGGCATGTACTCCGCAGGCTCCGAGAATCATGGAGAGTCAAGAAAAAAGCAGAGGGCGGGGGCATGGATGGGGGAATTTATGACGACAAGAATAATAGGAACAGGTTCTGCTGTCCCGGAGCAGGTAGTAACCAATGAGGATCTGGCAAGGTTTGTGGATACCAGTGATGAGTGGATAAGGACCAGGACCGGAATAAAGGAAAGGCGGATCGCATCGGCAGAGTCAGGAACCTCTGATCTGGCCATACAGGCAGCAAAAGAGGCTCTTACGAATGCCGGTGTTTCTGCAAAGGAGTTAGATATCATCATTTTAGCTACTTCTTCTGCGGATTGCTGTTTCCCCAGCGGCGCCTGTGAGGTGCAGGCGGCAATCGGAGCTGACGGGGCAGTTGCCTTTGATTTAAGTGCGGCATGTTCCGGATTTGTTTATGCCTTAAATACGGTTCACGGTTTTTTTAAGGCTGGGATCTACCGGACCGGGCTTGTGATTGGGGCGGATACCTTAAGCAAGCTCATTGACTGGAATGACAGAGGCACCTGCGTCCTGTTCGGCGACGGAGCCGGAGCGGCTGTGGTGCGGGCGGAAGAGAAGGGGATCCTTCACATGACCATGGGAGCAGACGGCTCCAGGGGAAAGGCACTGGAATGCGGAGGGAGGACCACAGGAAATTTTCTCACAGGAAAGAAGCCGGAGCTTGGATATATGACCATGGACGGACAGGAAGTGTTCAAATTTGCAGTAAAGGCGGTACCCGAGGCCATTAAAAAGGTAATGGAAGAAAGCGGAACCGACATGGAAGAAATTAAATATTTTATTCTGCATCAAGCAAATTACCGGATTTTTGAATCCATCGCAAAGCGGTTGAAGATACCCATGGAGAAATTTCCTACCAATCTGGAACGGTTTGGGAATACATCGGGAGCAACCATACCAATACTATTGGATGAGATGAACCGGGAAGGAAAGTTACAGCGGGGAGATAAGCTTATACTTGCTGGCTTTGGAGCAGGATTAACCTGGGGAGCCACTCTTTTGGAGTGGTAATGATTTTGACTAATACTTTGAAACTCAAAGTAATAGTATAAAAATAAAAATGACAATAAAAGGAGATTAAATTATGTTAGAGAAAATGCAGGAAATTATCGCAGAGCAGTTAAACGTTGAGGCAGGTAAAATTACCGCTGAATCTTCCTTCAAAGAGGATTTGGGAGCAGATTCCCTGGATTTGTTTGAGCTTGTTATGGCTCTTGAGGATGAGTATTCTGTTGAAATCCCGTCTGAGGATCTGGAGAAACTGACTACGGTTCAGCAGGTTATGGACTATTTAAAAGCAAAGGGCGTGGAAGCGTAATGAAAACCAGAATTACCGAACTTTTGGGAGTGGAACAACCGATTGTCCAGGGAGGCATGGCCTGGGTGGCTGAGCATCACCTGGCGGCAGCCGTATCGGAAGCCGGAGGCTTAGGCCTCATCGGTGGGGCAAATGCTCCCGGCGAGGTGGTACGGGCGGAGATCCGTAAGGCAAAGGAGCTGACAGGAAAACCTATCGGCGTCAATGTCATGCTGTTAAGCCCTCATGCAGAGGATGTGGCCAAGGTAGTGGTGGAGGAAGGCATCAAGGTGGTGACCACCGGAGCCGGAAACCCGGAAAAGTATATGGATATGTGGAAGGCAGCAGGCATCAAGGTGATCCCGGTGGTGGCTTCTGTGGCGCTGGCAAAGAGAATGGAGAAGTACGGTGCTGACGCAGTGGTGGCGGAAGGCAGTGAATCAGGCGGCCATATCGGCGAACAGACGACCATGACTTTAGTTCCCCAGGTGGTGGATGCAGTATCCATACCAGTGATCGCAGCCGGCGGAATCGGAGACGGACGGGGAATCGCTGCAGCATTTATGCTGGGTGCGGAGGCTGTCCAGATCGGAACCAGGTTTGTGGTTGCAAAGGAATCCATTGTCCATGCCAACTACAAGCAGCGGATTATTAAGGCAAAGGACATTGATTCCGCAGTAACCGGACGCAGCCATGGCCATCCTGTCAGGTCTTTGAGAAACCAGATGACCAGGGAGTATGCGAGGCTGGAGCAGGAAGGCAAGTCCTTTGAGGAATTGGAATATATGACCCTTGGAACCTTAAGAGCGGCAGTTCAGGAGGGGGATATCACAAACGGCACGGTTATGGCCGGGCAGATCGCAGGCATGATTACCAGGGAACAGACCTGTAAGGAAATGATTGAAGAGATGATGGAGCAGGCAGAGAGATTGCTTGGCCGTTAAAGAGGAGTTTATTATTATGAGCAAGATTGCATTTATTTTCCCAGGCCAGGGTGCGCAGTACTGTGGTATGGGCCAGGATTTTTATGAGCAGACAAGGATTGGAAAAGAAACATATGATATGGCTTCCAGCCTGCTTGGTTTTGACTTACCAAAACTTTGCTTTGAAAAGAATGACCGGCTGGATATTACGGAATACACTCAGGCGGCCATGGTAACCACCAGCATTGCCATGATGCGGGTTCTGGAAGCAGAAAAGGGTATAAGGCCGCAGGTGTCTGCCGGCTTGAGCCTGGGAGAATACTGTGCGCTTGCGGCGGCAGGAGTCATGAGTGATGCTGATGCCATCCGGACAGTCCGGCAGAGGGGAATCCTCATGCAGGAAGCGGTTCCTCAGGGAATCGGAGCCATGGCGGCCATTCTGGCACTGGATGCCTTAAAGATTGAAGAAGTATTAAGCGGTATGGATGGAGTCCAGATCGCTAATTACAACTGCCCGGGGCAGATTGTAATATCAGGTAAAAAAGAGGCTGTGGAAGCGGCAAATGAAAAGCTGCTGGCAGCAGGCGCAAAACGGGCGCTGATGTTAAATGTAAGCGGCCCTTTCCATTCCTCCATGCTCACCGGAGCGGGGGAACGATTGGGAGAGGTTCTTAAGGGCGTGGAAATAAAGACCCCTAAGATTCCCTACGTAGCCAATGTGACAGCACAGTATGTAACAGACAGTGAAATGGTAAAGCCTTTGCTAAAGGAGCAGGTGTATTCTTCCGTGCGCTGGCAGCAGAGTGTGGAAACCATGCTGGCAGACGGGGTAGATACCTTTATCGAAATCGGGCCTGGTAAGACTTTGGCCGGATTTATCAAAAAGATTACAAAGGACGCAAAAGTCTTTAATATAGAAAAACTGGAAGATATGGAGAAACTGGGATAGGAATTCCTTTCAATAAGGTAGGAGGAAATGAGCATGTTAGATGGAAAGATAGCAGTGGTGACCGGAGCTGCCAGAGGAATAGGAAGAGCGATTGCCGTAAAGCTGGCAGACCAGGGAGCAACAGTGATTATTAATTATAATGGTTCTGATTCCCTGGCCCTGGAAGTGGTAAAGGAAATCGAAGAAAAAGGCGGTAAGGCGGAAGCTGTTCAGTGTAATGTAGCGGATTATGAAAGCGTTGGAGTGTTTTTAGAAGGCGTAATAAAGAAATACGGAAAGCTGGATATTCTTGTGAACAATGCGGGAATCACACGGGATAATCTGTTGATGAAGATGTCAGAAGAAGATTTTGACACGGTGATCAATACCAACTTAAAGGGAGTATTTAACTGCATGAAGCATATCGCCCGCCAGATGATCAGGCAAAAGAGCGGAAGAATCATAAACATCTCCTCTGTGTCCGGCGTTTTAGGCAATGCAGGCCAGGCAAATTACAGCGCAGCAAAGGCCGGTGTTATCGGCATTACCAAGTCATTTGCCAGAGAAGTTGCAAGCAGGGGAATTACGGTAAATGCAATAGCTCCCGGTTTTGTTCAAACGGATATGACTGAGGTTCTGCCGGAATTCGTAAAGGCGGCATCCTTAGAACAGATCCCAATGAAACGTTTTGGTGCAGCAGAAGATATTGCCGGTGTGGCAGCATTTCTGGCATCAGAGGAAGCCGGATACATTACTGGCCAGGTGATCAGTGTGGATGGCGGCATGGCCATGTAAAAAGGAGAGACGTATGAAGAGAAGAGTCGTAATAACCGGTATGGGTGCAATCACCCCAATCGGAAAAGATGTGGAAAGCTTTTGGAATGGTTTAAAGGAAAATAAGGTGGGGATTGGTCCGATCACCCAGTTTGATACAACGGATTATAAGGCAAAGCTGGCTGCCGAGGTTAAGGATTTTGATCCAAAGGAGTATATGGATGCAAAGGCAGCAAAGCGAATGGAGCGTTTTGCCCAGTTTGCCGTGGCAGCCTCTAAGGAAGCGCTTGAGTCTTCAGGCATTGACATGGAAAAGGAAGACCCTTACCGTGTGGGCGTATGCGTTGGTTCAGGAATCGGAAGCCTGCAGGCCTTAGAGAGGGAGAATAAAAAGCTTTTGGAAAAGGGGCCGGGCAGAGTAAATCCTCTTCTGGTTCCTCTGATGATATCCAATATGGCGGCCGGAAATGTGGGCATTCAGTTTGGATTAAAAGGGAAATGCATCAATGTGGTGACTGCCTGTGCCACTGGAACCCATTCCATTGGAGAAGCTTTCCGTTCCATCCAGTACGGAGAAGCGGATGCAATGGTGGCAGGAGGAGCAGAAGCCAGCATCACTCCTATCGGAGTGGCAGGATTTACAGCGCTTACGGCACTTACGACTGCTGCTGATCCCCTTCGTGCCTCTATCCCCTTTGATAAGGACAGAAGCGGCTTTGTCATGGGAGAGGGAGCCGGTGTAGTAATTTTAGAAGAGCTGGAACACGCTCTTTCAAGGAATGCAGTTATTTATGGTGAAGTGGTTGGTTACGGTTCTACCTGTGATGCGTACCACATCACTTCTCCGGCCGAGGATGGAAGCGGTGCGGCAAGAGCCATGACCGATGCCATAAAGGATGCCGGAATTACTCCTGAAAATATTGATTATGTGAATGCCCATGGTACCAGCACTCATCACAATGACTTATTTGAGACCCTGGCTATAAAGACTGCTTTAGGCGACCATGCAAAGGATGTAAAGATCAGCTCCACCAAGTCCATGGTGGGCCATCTCTTAGGCGCTGCAGGAGGAATCGAGTTCATTGCCTGTGTGAAATCCATTCAGGATGGATTTGTTCATGCCACTGCCGGCCTTTTAGAAGAGGGAGAAGGATGCGATCTGAATTATACCAAAGGGGAAGGCGTTGCCTGTGATGTGACATATGCCATCAGCAATTCCCTTGGGTTTGGCGGACATAATGCCAGCATTCTTGTGAAGAAGTTCGAACGATAGGAGGCAGTTTATGGAGATTAATGATATTATCAGGCTGATGCAGGCTGTGAAAGAAAATGAACTGACCAGCTTTAAGGTAGAAGAGGGAAGCTTAAAGCTCTCTATTAAGAAAGAAAAAGAAAGAGAAATTGTGACAGTATCCGGAAATCCTGTTGTTCAGGCAGAAATGGCAGCAGGTGTTTTCACCCAGCAGCCCCTTTCAGCAGGTGCTCCTTCCGGGAACATCGTGGAAGAGGGGAACAATGATATCTGTTCGGAAAAGCTTGTGTCCTCTCCTTTGGTGGGAACCTTCTATAATGCGTCATCTCCTGACACGGAACCCTTTGTAAAGGTTGGAGATCCGGTAAAGAAGGGTCAGGTCCTGGGAATTATCGAGGCCATGAAGCTGATGAATGAGATTGAATGTGAATATGATGGTGTGGTGGAAGCCATTTTGGCAGGTAACGAAGATGTAGTGGAGTACGGTCAGCCTCTGTTCCGTATCCGGTAGGCAGTTGTGAAAGCTAAGAGAGGCCCAGAGGCTGGGCCTCTCTTTTAAAAGCAGGAGGGCGCATGATGTTAGGTATTAAAGAGATTCAGGAGATCATTCCTCACAGACATCCATTTTTACTGGTGGACTGCATCGAGGAGTTTGAGCCGGGAGTAAAAGCGGCTGGATATAAATGTGTAACTTATGATGAGCCCTTTTTCCAGGGACATTTTCCAGAGGAACCGGTTATGCCGGGTGTCCTGATCATAGAGGCTTTGGCCCAGGTAGGTGCAGTGGCGATTTTAAGCCTGGAAGATAATAAGGGAAAAATTGCTTACTTTGGCGGCATTGACAAGGCAAAATTCAAGCACAAGGTTATTCCGGGAGAAAGACTTAAGCTGGAATGTGAGATCATTAAGCGTAAAGGTCCTGTTGGTGTGGGAAAGGCCATTGCAACCGTAGACGGAAAGCTGGCCGCCAGCGCGGAACTGACATTTATGATTGGATAGGTGAAGCTTATGTTTGATAAGATTTTAATTGCCAATCGTGGTGAGATTGCGGTACGTATCATAAGAGCCTGCAGGGAAATGGGGATTAAAACGGTTGCCGTTTATTCAGAGGCGGACCGGGAGAGCCTTCATACCTTATTGGCTGATGAGGCGGTCTGCATTGGCCCGGCGCCCTCGACCCAGAGCTACTTAAACATGGAGAGGATCCTCACGGCTACCGTAGCCATGAAAGCGGATGCTATTCATCCGGGATTTGGTTTTCTTTCGGAAAATACAAGGTTTGCGGAACTTTGTGAAAAATGTAACATTGCCTTTATCGGACCTTCCGCACAGGTAATAGGGAAGATGGGAAATAAATCCGAGGCCAGAAAGACCATGATGGAAGCTGGAGTCCCCGTGGTCCCAGGCGGAAAGGAAGCGGTCCGTCAGGTGGAAGAAGCAAAAGCCATGGCAGAAAGGATCGGTTTTCCTGTTATGATCAAGGCTTCCTCAGGAGGCGGCGGAAAAGGCATGAGGATATCCAAGAGCCTGGAGGATTTTGAAGCCAACTTTAAGAATGCTCAGATGGAGTCGGTAAAGGGATTTTCTGATGATACCATGTATATTGAAAAATATATTGAAAAACCAAGACACATTGAATTTCAGATCATGGCCGATAAGTTTGGAAATGTGGTGCATTTAGGAGAGCGTGACTGCTCCATTCAAAGACGCCATCAAAAGGTTCTGGAAGAATCTCCGTCAGCAGCTATTTCTGAGGAACTGAGGACCCGTATGGGAGAGATTGCGGTCCGTGCGGCCAAGGCCGTTAAATATGAGAATGCGGGAACCATTGAGTTCCTTCTGGATAAACATAAGAATTTTTATTTTATGGAAATGAACACCCGCATCCAGGTGGAGCATCCGGTGACCGAGATGGTAACGGGTCTTGATTTAATCAAGGAACAGATCCGTATCGCGGCAGGAAAGCCTTTAAGCGTAAGGCAGGAGGATGTAGCCATAACAGGCCATGCCATTGAATGCAGGATCAATGCAGAAAATCCGGCGAAAAATTTCATGCCCTGTCCGGGCCTCATAAAAAATGTCCATGTGCCCGGAGGAAACGGGGTCCGCATTGACACACACATTTACAATGAATATAAGGTTCCGGCAAACTATGATTCCATGCTGATGAAGATGATCGTCCACGGTAAGGACCGGGAGGAAGCCATCTTAAAGATGAGAAGCGCTCTTGGGGAACTGATCATAGAGGGAATTGAGACAAATGTGGATTTTCAGTTTGATATCCTGAGTCATGACGCTTACCAGAGTGGAGATGTGGATACGGATTTTATCCCCAAATATTTTCCGGATTATGTCCGGTAGGCAGGTAAAGGAGCGATCTTATGTTAAAAAGCATGTTTAAGAAAACCTATACACTAATAGACAGCAAATACAAGGCTCCTGAAAAGTCTGAGGAACCAGGCATTCCGGCCGGGCTGTGGAGAAAGTGCAATAAATGCAGCCAGCCCATTTATGTGGAGGATGTGAGAAGCAATCATTTCATCTGCCCCAAATGCAAGGGGTATTTCCGTCTCCATGCTTACCAGAGAATTGAAATGGTGGCGGATGAGGGAACCTTTGAAGAATGGGATAAGGAGATGGAATTTAAAAATCCCCTTGATTTTCCAGGTTATGATAAAAAGGTGGCTGCAGCCAGGGAAAAGACCGGCCTTTCAGAAGCCATTGTCACCGGACGCTGTGAGATAAACAGCCAGAAGGCTGTGATCGGAGTCTGTGATGCCCGTTTCATTATGAGCAGTATGGGTCATGTGATGGGGGAGAAGATCGCAAGGGCCGTGGAGCGGGCCACAAGGGAAAAGCTTCCGGTGATCCTTTTTGCATGCTCCGGCGGAGCCAGAATGCAGGAAGGGATCGTATCCCTCATGCAGATGGCAAAGACCTCGGCAGCCTTAAAGCGCCATCATCAGGCAGGCCAGCTTTATATCAGCGTTCTTACGGATCCTACTACAGGAGGAGTGACGGCCAGTTTTGCCATGCTGGGTGATATTATTCTGGCAGAGCCTTTCGCCCTGATCGGATTTGCAGGACCCCGGGTCATTGAACAGACCATTGGACAGAAGCTGCCGGAAGGGTTCCAGAGGGCGGAGTTTTTGCTTGAACATGGCTTCATTGACAAGATCGTGCCCAGGGAAGAGATGAAGGTAACCCTGGCAAACATCTTAAAGCTCCACAATCCCCAAATCGTTCAGGGTTTTCCTGTGGATAACCGGGTAAAAGCGGAAGCAAATGGTGGAAAAAAGAAGCCCTTCCGGCCCCGAAAGAATAAAAGGAGTGCCTGGGATACGGTATTATTATCCAGAAGCTCGGACCGGCCGGTGGCATCGGATTACATTCATGCGCTGTTTGATGATTTTATGGAATTTGCCGGAGACCGTTATTATAAAGATGACGGTGCAATCGTAGGCGGGATCGCCTCTTTCCATGGAATTCCTGTTACGGTAATCGGACAGGAAAAGGGGAAGAATACAAAGGATAACATCAGACGGAATTTTGGAATGCCTTCCCCTGAGGGATACCGGAAGGCTCTGCGTCTGATGAAACAGGCGGAAACCTTTGGCCGGCCGGTCATCTGCTTTGTGGATACGCCGGGAGCCTTCTGCGGCCTTGAGGCCGAGGAAAGGGGCCAGGGAGAGGCCATCGCCAGAAATTTATTTGAAATGGGGGATTTAACTGTGCCGGTTCTTTCCATCGTAATAGGAGAGGGAGGCAGCGGCGGCGCTCTTGCCATGGCAGTGGGCAATGAAGTCTGGATGATGGAAAATTCCATTTATTCCATCCTTTCTCCTGAGGGGTTTGCTTCGATTCTTTATAAGGACAGCAAAAAAGCGAATGACGCGGCCAGGGTCATGAAGATCACGGCCAGGGATTTAATGGAGTTAGGTCTCATAGAGCGGGTGATCTCAGAAGAAGAGCCGGCCTGTGCAGAGAACCTTGACCTGATTGCAGAAGAAATGGATAAGGCCATGGAAGAATTTTTTGCCGTTTTCCTTACCATGACAAAGGAAGAACTTGCAGATCAGAGATATGAAAGATTTAGGAGAATGTAATGGGAACATTAAAACCTTTGGTAATAGGAGAACTGGTGGCCAGCCATCCGGTGATTCAGGGTGGTATGGGAGTAGGAATCAGCCTTTCTTCCCTGGCCGGAGCAGTGGCAAAGGCCGGAGGGATCGGAATCATTTCCACGGCTCAGATCGGCTTTCGGGAGCCTGATTTTAAGGAAAATCCTTTGGAAGCGAATTTACGGGCCATTGGACAGGAAATGAAAAAGGCAAGGGAAATCGCGCCGGAGGGCATAATAGGCTTTAACATTATGGTTGCCACGAAAAGTTATGCCAGCTATGTGAAAAAGGCGGTAAAGGCCGGGGCGGATTTAATCATATCCGGAGCCGGGCTTCCTGTAAGCCTTCCGGAATATGTGGCAGAGGCGGCGGAAGAGGCCGGAATTGCGTTAAAGACCAAGATAGCGCCCATTGTATCAACGGTTAAGTCTGCCATGGTTATTTGCAAGATGTGGGACCGTAAATACCATCAGGCACCTGACCTGGTAGTGGTGGAGGGACCATTGGCAGGAGGACACCTGGGATTTTCCAGAGGGGATTTAGAAAACCTTGGAGTAGATACAGAGGATGTGGAACATACTTATAAGCAGGCGGAATATGATGAAGAGGTAAAAGGCATCATCAGGCTTGTAAAGGAGTATGGGGATAAGTACAATAAGGTAATTCCTGTGGTGACTGCAGGAGGCATTTACTCTCATGAGGATGTAGAGCACCAGCTTTCCCTTGGAGCTGACGGCGTCCAGGTTGCGACACGGTTTGTGACCACTGTGGAATGCGATGCCCCGGAAGAGTTTAAGCAGGCATATCTTCAAGCAAAAAAAGAAGATATCGTCATTACCAAAAGCCCGGTGGGAATGCCGGGAAGGGCCATAAAAAATCCTTTCTTAAAGACAGTGGGAGATACGCCTTTCCGTCTGGAGCATTGTTATCAATGTCTGGATAAATGTGACAGGAAGACTATTCCTTATTGTATTACAAAGGCTTTGGTGGACTCCGCGGAAGGACGGACCGAAGATGGACTGATTTTTTGCGGAAGTAAGGCTCATCTTGCAACACGGATGGAAACAGTGGAAGAGGTTATAAAAGATCTGGTTGGTGAGAATTGATTCCGTTGTAGGGTATTTAACTAAAAGGGGCTGCAAAGCTGCCGGTTTAAAGAAACCGGAGCTGCAGCCTTTTTAATGGCGCGTACAGCAGATAAGACTGTTTTTTAAGTGGTTGCGTGAACATAGAGGTAGTGCTATAATGGGAAAGATAAAAAATTGTTAAGAAGACTTAGAGAGAAATGGAGAGCTGCATGGAAAGCAAGAAAATCATTCAGGTGGAAGAAAAAGTGCCATTTAAGCTGCTGGTGCCCTTAAGTATCCAGCATATGTTCGCAATGTTCGGGGCGTCAGTCCTGGTTCCTTTTATATTTGGAATCAACCCGGCAATTGTACTGTTCATGAATGGAATTGGAACATTATTTTTTATTTTCATAACAAAGGGAAAAGCACCGGCATACCTTGGCTCCAGTTTTGCGTTCCTGGCACCGGCAGGAATTGTTATCAGCAAATGGGGCTATAATTATGCCCTGGGCGGGTTTGTTGTTGTGGGTATTTGCGGTTGTGTTCTGGCACTGATTATTTATAAATTCGGTTCGGACTGGATTGATACTGTCCTTCCTCCGGCGGCTATGGGACCGGTTGTGGCTTTAATTGGACTGGAACTGGCAGGAACAGCCGCATCCAATGCAGGCCTTAAGGATGAAATGATCGATATGAAGAATGTCATTGTTTTTCTGGTAACTCTGTTGACAGCAGTGATTGGTTCTGTGGTATTCAGAAAATTCTTATCTGTTATCCCGATTTTAATTGCGATTATTGCAGGATATGTGGCTGCACTTTTATGCGGTATTGTAAATTTCAATGAGGTCAGCACCGCAGCATGGCTGTCCCTTCCAAATTTTTCAGTACCTAAGTTCAGATGGGAAGCAATTGTCATTATTCTCCCGGTGCTTCTGGTCGTTACTTCAGAACATATCGGCCACCAGATTGTAACCGGTAAAATAGTTGACAGAGATTTGATTAAGGATCCCGGACTTCACCGCTCCTTGCTGGGAGATTATATATCAACCACACTTTCCGGTCTTGTTGGCTCCGTGCCCACCACCACATATGGGGAAAATATCGGTGTTATGGCAATGACAAAGGTATACAGCGTCTATGTAATTGGTGGAGCGGCTGTTCTCTCTGTTATCTGTTCTTTTATCGGAAAGATGACAACACTGATCAACACAATTCCAGGGCCGGTAATCGGCGGAATTTCATTCTTACTGTATGGAATGATTGGAGCCTCAGGTATTCGTATTCTGGTCGATGCAAAGGTAGATTATGGAAAATCCAGAAATATGGCCATGACCTCCGTTATCTTTGTAACAGGACTTTCCGGTGTTGCCGTAAAGTTTGGAAGCATTCAGTTATCAGGTATGGTTCTTGCATGTGTAGTAGGCATGCTGATGGGTCTCATGTTTTTTGTGCTGGACAAGCTGAATCTGACAAATGACAGGGATAATGGTTAATTAAAGTAAGAAAAGATCCGGGAGGGTCAATAACCGGGAAATGTGAATCGCAGATTTTTAAAATACCGCAAAGCAACGGAATATCAGTTGTTTTGCGGTATTTTTCATATTCCTGTAAATATCCTCTGATTGTAATAAGGTCATTTTAAAGGGAATAAGATGGATTAAGAAAGATGTGAAAGATGTTAAGAAGAGGAAAGAGCAATGCTGAATTATTTATGGGCCTTTATGATGCTGGCAGGCGTCCTTTGGGGGGCTTTCCACGGAAATTTAAGCGGGGTGACAGACGGGGCTTTGACTTCTGCTAAGGAAGCTGTTATGCTGTGCATCACCATGCTGGGAATCATGTCATTTTGGAGCGGCATCATGGAGATCGGGCGAAAATCCGGGCTGATCGAACGGATTTCTCAGAAAATGAGCCCCATACTTCGTTTCCTTTTTCCCCGGATCCCGGATGGCCATCCGGCCTTTGAATACATCTCTACCAATATCATCGCCAATATCCTGGGGCTTGGCTGGGCGGCTACCCCGGCAGGGCTTAAGGCCATGGAAGCCTTAAAGGAACTGGAAGATAAGCGGAGAAAAGGAGAAGTTTCCGGGAGGTATCTGAAAAAGCCGTTTCCGGAAGGAACTGCAAATAATGAGATGTGTACCTTTCTTATCATTAATATTTCTTCCCTGCAGTTAATACCGGTCAATATGATCGCCTACAGGAGCCAGTATGGCAGTCCCAATCCAGTGGCCGTGGTGGGACCGGCGCTCCTTGCCACCCTCTTTTCAACCCTTGTGGGTGTGGCTGCCTGCAAACTGCTGGACCGTTAGGTAGTCCCTTATAGGACTGTTTTATCATAAATCCCTTACTTTACAAAGTCTGGGATTTATTTTTATGCCGGAAAAAGGGGATAAAGGCAATTGTAATTTGGATAATGTGCACAATATTTTTCGCCTTTATTAAGCACATTTTTTATTTACAACACTTTTATTATATGTTAAATTATTACCATAAGTAAGATATAAGGTATTACCTTATACAATAGGAGGTCTAATATGGACTATGAGATTGACGTTAAAAATCTAAAGCGGTGCGCGGAGATATCCCGCCAGTCAAGGGAAGGAGGCAACACGCCTTTTGGGGCGCTTTTAGCAGGAAAGGATGGAAGCATTCTTCTGGAACAGCCCAATGTTGAGATTACGGAAGGGAAATGCACGGGTCATGCTGAGACACAGGTAGCTGAGAGAGCATCTCAACTATACTCTAAGGATTTTCTTGGGGAATGCACTCTTTATACAACGGCAGAGCCATGTGCCATGTGTGCAGGAGCTATCTATTGGGCGGGCATCGGACGGGTGGTGTACGGAATGTCTGAAAAAGATCTGCTGGCCCATACAGGTGCAGATCCTCAGAATCCTACCTTTGATCTGCCCTGCCGTGAGGTATTTGCAAGGGGACAGAAAAAAATTGAAGTTGTTGGACCATTTCCGGAACTGGTAGAGGAGATTGCAGAAGTCCATAAGGGGTATTGGAACAATTAAAAGTTGATGAATCATGGAGGGTTTCGAGATGGATCAGAAAAATCAAAGTCAACAGGCAGATACAGAATATTCCCGCAGCGCTGTGCCTTTAAACCAGCGAAAAAGCTATTTCAGCCTTACAATTATCTGGACCGGGTTTGTTTTTGTTATCACCAGCATGATGGCAGGAGGGGGTCTTGCCGCAGGACTGGATTTTAAGGGGATTCTTATTGCAACGTTGGGGGGCAATATTTTCTTAAGCATCATTGCTGTGTTAATCAGTATTATTGCCTGCAAGACAGGACTTACCTTTGCCCTGCTCACCCGTTATAGTTTTGGTTCCAGCGGTTCCAAGGCCGCATCGATTTTTGTACCGATTGTAAATTTCGGCTGGTATACCATTCAGGCAGCTACTTACGGACATTTTGTGGCCCAGGTATTCCATTTTGGCTGGGTTGGCGAAGGAGCCTGTATGGCGGCCAGCGCCGTTGTCATGGGAATTTTCGCCATGTTCGGTATCCAGGCAATTGCCATCTTGGGATATATCGCTATCCCGGCAATCGTATTTCTGTCCATTGCCACTGCCATCCGTTCTCTGGGTGTCATGGGCGGCGCAGAGGCTCTGTTCTCCTACGTTCCAAGTGCAAATATACCTCTGTTCTCAGGGATTACAGCTGTTATCGGCACATGGGTGCTTTCTACCGCCACCTGTATTGCAGATATCATGCGTTATGCCAAGGATACGAAAACAGCCGTATCTGCAACTCTTACAGGTCTTTTAGGCGGCAACATCCTCATGATCGTCTGCGGCGCGATTGCAGCCATTGCCATGCAGAACAGCGACTTGACTGTTATTCTCTTAAGCTTTGGGCTGGTCATTCCCAGCTTGATCCTTATGACCACCAACATATTTACAACCAATGCGGCAAATCTTTACTCAACCTCCTTAAATCTTTCCAATGCATTTAAGATGGAGAGAAAGAAAATGCTGGGGATCCTTTTGGCGCTGTCTGCTGTTGCAACCCTTACAAGGCCATATGAGATCGGTTTTCTGTTCAGCTTCTTAAATATTCTGGGAACCGTTGTTCCTCCGTTATCCGGAATTATCCTTGCTGACTATTTCCTGGTTCACAAGGGACGGTACGAGGATTTTGACAAAGCTTCCTTCCGCAAATGGAATCCGGTTCCATGGATCACCTGGGCTGTTTGTATTGCAGCGGTATACATAATTCCCTTTGGACTTCCTTCATTGAACGGAATGATACTGGGAGCCATTATTTATACGGTATTAATGGCTGTAACCAACAGGCAGGTGACTGGTAATCTGGCTGAAGAAGCGTAGAAGGAGGGAGTTATATGAACAGGTATAAATTAAGCGCCCTGGTGGGTACGGTCATCATGGGGGTCGGATCATTCATGGCTTGCCTGGCTGAGAAGACGCCGTATATTTTTACTGGAAATGTACTTCTTGTGGTAAGCATTTTCGTCATGATATATGGCTACGCCAAGTGGCAGCCATAAATAAGGGGTTATAAAAGGGGTGAAAGATATAAAGTCCCTTATCATAATGGTCAAGATACATAAGGAAGCAGCTTCAGAAACAATAAAAACATCATGGACAGCTTCAAATGTTGAAAAAACAGGATGCACCGATAGCGGTACATCCTGTTTCTTTAACATTTTTGGCCAACTTGGCCCTTGGCAATGGCTGCGTATTCATATATATAACCGATACAATACAGAACCTGCCGTTATGACTGCCCCTATGATGGACATTACACGATAAATCTTAACGGATTCCAGGTCGTGTTTCTCTTTAAGCATGTACACGATTCCTGCAACCAGTACTCCTATTCCCACGGTTAAAAAAAGAACAAATAAAAATAATTCTTTCACTTTTTTTCCCTCCATTTTAAAAGTAAAGATGAATTGATAATAACTGCAACCGAACCTACATTATGAACAAGAGCGCCTACTACGGGACTTAGTATTCCGGTAATTGCCAGCGCGATTGCGGCAAAGTTGAGTATCATGGATGCCGCAAGATTCATGTTAATGGTATGCATTGTCTTTTTAGATAGCATCAGCAGGTGTGGGATTTCCCGTATATCATCACCGACAAGGGCAATATCCGCCGCTTCGATTGCAATATCGCTTCCTATGCTTCCCATTGCGATCCCTACCTGGGCAGCCTTTAATGCGGGTGCATCATTGATACCGTCGCCAACCATGCAGACAAGCTCCCCGTTTTCCTGATACCGCCTGATTGCGTTCAGCTTGTCTTCTGGCAGGCAACCGGATTGTATGTCACTGATTCCAGCGGTTTTTGCCATGTGATTAGCTGCTTGTGGTGAATCACCTGTAAGCAAAACGGTGTTTACGCCAGTGAATGCTATTTCTTTTACGACCTTGGCGGCATCGGGACGAATCGTATCAGAGAGCCCAATCAGGCCCAATACATTCTCTTGATCCATAATATAGATAATGGTGCTTCCCTCAGATTTGAGGTATTCCCCACTTTCCAGCAAACGGTCAGGAATAGTGAGACCATTGTCCTTAACAAGGGCTTCATTTCCGGAAAAAAACGGATGCCCATTTATCATAGCAGACACCCCCCGCCCCGCCAAAAGCTGAAATGAATCTGGATCAGCCGGCAGCTTCCTGTATGTTTCTTTATAGCTTGCCACAATCGCCTTTCCAAGTGGATGCTCGGACCTTAACTCCGAAGCTGCGGCAACTTGGAATAATTGTTCATCGGTCATCACAGCAGAACAGCTTTGAATCTTTACTACAGATGGCTTACCATATGTAAGCGTACCTGTTTTGTCAAAGGCGATACGCTTTACTTTTGCCAATCTTTCCAGCGCGTCTCCCTGACTGACAAGAATCCCGTATTTTGTAGCATTGCCAATACCTGCCATGATTGCGGCGGGTGTGGCCAGCACCAACGCACAAGGGCAAAATACGACTAAAATGGTAACACTGCGAATAATCTCGCCTGTTACAAGCCATGTAATTGCGGCGGCAGCAAGGGCGATAACCACAATCCATGTAGCCCATCGGTCTGCTATTCCAACAATTCTGGCTTTTCCAGCGTCCGCTGATTCTACAAGGTGAATCATGCGTTGCAGTGAGCTATCCCCACCAACCTTTTGCGCCTGCATGTCAAAGGTTCCAAACTGATTGACGGTTCCACTCTTTACCTCATCGCCTTCCCTTTTGTCAACAGGGAGCGATTCTCCTGTCATTACGGATTGGTCAACGGAAGTTTGTCCTTTAATAATGATTCCATCCACAGGAACTGTTTCGCCTGCCAATACGCGAAGGGTATCGTCAACCTTGACCTGCTGGGCCGGAATGGTGATTTCTTCGCCATTCAGAAGAACCCTTGCCGTAGCAGGTGTTAAATGCACCAGCTTTTCAATTCCTGCCCGAGCCTTGGCAACAGTCCGTTCTTCCAGAAACGAGCCAATTGTCATAATAAAGGCAACCTCGCCAGCCGCAAATATTTCACTAATCATAACTGAAGCAATGAGGGCAATGGACACCAATACATCTGCCTTAATATCAAGCTCTGTAACAAGCCCGGCAACTGCGCCCTTTACGATTGGAATGCCGCAAAGCAGGATGGCAACCCATGCCGCATTAACAGGCAACGATCCAATGTCAAAGAAACTGATAGTTAATGAAATAGCCGAAAGGCAGAGAAACAGTATTGTCCTCTTTTCGCTATCTTTAAAAAATGTCAACAAATAAATCACTCCTTATATACTTATGGGGGTATACGTACACACAACAAGAGTATACCCCTATAGGTATACTCTTGTCAATAAAAAAAAGCAACCGGGTTTCGGATGCTGATTTTCAGAGAGATATATTCTTTTAGCTCATACGTGAAAAGTGCTCTATAGCCTTTGCAAATTCTGCTATCGTTTTATCGGCGTCCCCGTGTTCGATTCCTTCTCTTACACAATGATTTAAGTGTCCTTCCAGAATTACTTGTCCAACTTTATGCAAAGCGCCTTTAGCTGCATTGACCTGAATAAGTATATCCTCACATGAAATGTCTTCGTCTATCATTTTATCAATCGCCTTGATTTGACCCATGATTTTATTCAACCGACGATGCAGATTATCTGCATCCATACACTGGCGCATTCTCCCACCTCCTTATACCTATAGGGGTATAAAATAAGAATATCATACTTAGCCTGCTACGTCAATCTGATGGTATTGTAACGTTACACACGAACAGGGATTTAACCGTATGATGAAAAGAAAAATTCTGTCGGAACAGTTGGGCCATGCCTGCCTGCTAACCATTAGGACATTGGCCTAAAGAAGAAAAATAAAGCGGCCCGGAATGAAAGCGTTTAAAGCATTCATTTCGGGCCGCTTGTTTTGTATATGCTGTAAATCTTAAATTTCTTCATAGTGCAGAAGCCTCTTACGTATTTGACTATATTTTAATATAGTGGTGTCTACATACTCCCAGGCATATACGGCAGCAGTACCATCCTCGTCATAATTCATGCCTTTCAGAAGGAGAAATGCTTTTGGCGGAATGCCAAAGCGTTCCAGAAGTCCGTTTAACAGTTCCACATCCTTACTGTATACTGCATTCAGTTCTACCTTATCCCATTCCAGCTTTTTCCCGGTGGCCTTGTACATAAAGTAAAATACGGAATCAACGAAGTTGTCCAGCTCCGCCATATCCACTCCGTTAAGATAGGAGAATGGGATGTAATCCCTTGTGACAGCGCATATCTGCGTATCAGCATAAAATATCTTGTCACAGACAAGAACCAGGCCGCCTTCCGCCATTTCAAGGTGGTTTGCCACATCCCTGTCCGCCTTGATGATGTCGTGGTGAATCATCTCTATTCTGGGTTTATAGCCGCTGTTGGTTATCATGTCCACAAAATGCATGACAGGATTAAAGCTGGCTTTCATTTCAAAAAAGCTGTTATTAATAAAAGTTCCTCTTCCATGCCTGCGGAATATCATTCCCTTTGCAGACAGATCGTCGAGGACGCTTCGCAGTGTGATGCGGCTGACTCCCAGCATTCTGGACAGTTCTTCTTCTCTTGGCAGTTTGTTATTCATCGAGAGATCCATCTGTTTGATAAAATGCAGCAGTTCCACTTCCACCTGTGTTTTTAAATCTGTTTTTTGAATACGCCGCGGTTTTGGTTCCTTGCTTTTTTCTGTCATGTAATCCCCCTATCAAATTTTATTTAAAAGAGCAGGAATTCCGTTATTTCCATTTTATCATGGCAGAATTATATTGTAAACATGTGTGCAAAATTTAAGCCTTAGGACAGAGTTTCTTTATAATGTTTTAATGCTTGTGCCAGCTGATCCGGACAGGAAGTGGGTCTGAATCCGCACTGGATTCCTTCCAGTCTTTTGATGGCTTCATCTACATCCATGCCTTCCACCAAACGGGACACGCCCTGGGTGTTGCCGGAGCAGCCGCCTACAAACTGAACCTGAACCAGTTTGTTATCCTCTACTTCAAAATCAATTTCCTGTGAACAGACGCCGTGTGTTTTATATTTCAACTTAATTTCCTCCGATTCATAATGTTTCGTTATAACAGATTATAAAATTATAGGAAATCCGGGCAGCATTGTCAATAGTTCTTTGCAGGCAGGATAGGGTAAACCCATTGGAATCCGGTGAATTTCCCAAGTATTTATCCTGACAAATTTGATACAAACTGCTATAATAGGTAGCAGCACACAAAAAGCGGTACTTAAGGGAAGCTTGTGAAAATACCCTTGGGGTATACCTTTATGCCTTAGGAACAGGGGCATGAGGAAGAAAGGAGAAAAATTATGTTAGGAATCATCGGAGCCATGGATGTAGAGGTGGCAGAAGTAAAAAAGGCCATGGAGAAGGTTACGGTAGAAACCATAGCTGCAATGGACTTTTATAGAGGATTTTTAAAAGGAAGAGAAGCGGTGGTGGTCCGTTCCGGAATCGGTAAGGTAAATGCAGCAATCTGCACCCAGATTCTGGCAGACCATTACCATGTGACCGCAGTCATCAATACCGGAATTGCCGGTTCTTTAAAGAATGAGATCAACATCGGGGATGTGGTGCTTTCCACAGATACGGTACATCACGATATGGATGCCACCGGCTTTGGATATCCTGCGGGACAGATCCCCCAGATGAAGGAATTTGCATTCCAGGCCGATGAAAGGCTTCGGAATCTGGCTGAAGAATGCTGCAGAGAGGTTAATCCTGAAATCGGAGTTTTTACCGGAAGGGTGGTTTCAGGGGACCAGTTTATTTCTGATAGGGTTAAAAAACAGTGGATATCCCAGACTTTCGGCGGATACTGCACGGAGATGGAAGGGGCTGCCATCGCACAGGCGGCATACTTAAACCACATCCCTTTTCTCATCATAAGAGCTATCTCAGATAAGGCGGATGACAGCGCAAACATGGACTACAGCGAGTTTGAGGCGAAGGCGGTCAAGCATTCTGTAAACCTTATTTTAGCCATAGCTGAACGGCATTCATATTAGGTTGAGAATCGAATCCTGACAAAATTTGACGAACGATTCTAGGCTCTCTCATCTTCCCAAAGACAAACCGGGTGATTATAATAGACCTATCACCGGTCGTAACCGGGAAGAAAGGGGAGCTATTATTATGCTGGAATTTTTACAGACAGGCAAAGCGCTATTCGTGCTGGCAGCCCTGTGCGGCATCGGCATTGTCACCAGATGGCTGACACGTAACCTCTACAAAAGATTGATCAAAGAATCCGATAACCTTACATTGACTAAAAACAAGAGTCTTCGGGCATTTAAACAGAAGACAGAAACCACGTACCAGATGAACCAGGGAATCCCAAAGGTAAAGCCGTATCTGGAACGGCAGATGTATGATTTTAAATATATGGGTGTAACACTTCACGGATGGAATATGTTTTCCAACCAGATGACGCTCTGGTGCTTTCTGGCAGGAGGTGCAGCGGCATTTGCATCCTATTGGTACCGAACTGATTCTTATTACATAGTCTTGTATGGCTCGGCAGGGATCATGGCTGGACTGTTCACCATTCTGGTGGACCACGGTGCAGGAATTGTGGAGAAACGGCAGCAGCTGTTTGCGTCCCTGGACAATTATCTGGAAAATACGCTGATTTATCGGTTGGATATGGAACGAGAGGATTTACAGGCAATATCGGGGCCTCATGTGGAAACCCGTGAAAATATAAGATCTATTTATTCCCAGTCGTCAAAGCCCGGGGCAGAAGAGGAGCCGGAGCAGGACAAGAAGGCGGACAGAAGAAGTGCAAGGCAGAGAAACGGAACCCTGGAAAAGCCTTTAAGGAACCGTTCCTCAAAACAGTCCATGGAGGTATTTTCTGAAGCCTCGAAAGAGGTGCCCGAAAGAGGGGAAAGCCAGGCCCAGCCCGAGCTTAAGAACTCCAGGCGGGATGTGGACTACTTAAAACGAAGCTTGGAACAGATTGCCGCCAGCAGGGAAAGAGAGCGGGGAGGCAGGCAGGGAGAGGACTGGTTAAAAGATCTAAGTCCTGATGAGTTAAAGCTGATCGGTGAAATTCTCCAGGAATATTTAACATGAACGTTTGGAAGGCCAAATGAAAATCATGTCGCATTTAGAACTGTTCTGTGGTATAATTTTCCCAAGCAGGGGGTAAGAGACGTTGCCTTTGCGAGAATAAAAGGAAAAGGAGAATATTAGCAATGGGAAATATAAGTTTTGATTATTCCAGGGCAGCAGGATTTGTATCAGCAGAGGAAATGGAGAATATGAAGGCCACAGTTATGTGTGCAAAGAATGTGCTGATGGACAAATCCGGTGCAGGCAATGATTTCTTGGGTTGGATTGACCTTCCGGTGGATTATGATAAGGAAGAGTTCCAGAGAATAAAGACGGCAGCAGAGAAGATTCAAAATGATTCTGATGTTCTGCTTGTCATCGGTATCGGTGGTTCCTATCTTGGAGCCAGGGCAGCCATAGAATTTTTATCCCACAGCTTTTACAATGTATTGCCAAAAGGAAAACGTAAAACTCCGGAGATTTATTTCGTTGGAAACAGCATCAGCAGCAAATACATCCATGACTTAAAGGATGTGCTGGAAGGAAAGGATTTCTCCGTTAATATTATATCAAAGTCCGGTACGACCACAGAGCCGGCAATCGCTTTCCGGGTATTTAAGGATATGCTGATTGAGAAATATGGCCGTGAGGAGGCAAATAAAAGGATTTATGCCACCACGGATAAGGCAAGGGGCGCACTGAAGAATCTGGCTGATGAGGAAGGCTATGAATCCTTTGTGGTTCCGGATGACGTAGGAGGACGTTTCTCAGTGCTTACAGCAGTCGGCCTTCTTCCGATTGCAGTGTCCGGCGCTGATATTGATAAATTAATGGAAGGGGCGGAGGCGGCCAGGAAGGAAACCCTGGAAGCGCCCTATGAGTCAAACGGCGCCCTTCAGTATGCGGCCGTGCGCAATATCCTGCTTCGTAAAGGAAAGACAGTGGAGATCGTGGCAAATTATGAGCCAAGCCTTCATTATGTTTCCGAGTGGTGGAAGCAGTTGTTTGGAGAGAGTGAAGGAAAAGATCAAAGAGGGATCTTTCCTGCCGCAGTGGATTTGACCACAGACTTACACTCTATGGGACAGTTTATTCAGGATGGGTCCAGAATTATGTTCGAAACCGTACTGGAGATGGAAGAATCTCCCGGGTCGATCCTTCTTAAGGAAGAAGAGGTCGATACCGACGGTATGAACTATCTTGCAGGCAAGAGTGTTGATTTTGTAAATAAGAGTGCTATGAACGGAACCATTCTGGCTCATACTGACGGGAACGTGCCTAACCTGATGGTTAAGATTCCTAAACAGGATGAGTACAGCCTGGGACAGCTTTTCTACTTCTTTGAATATGCATGCGGTATCAGCGGATATATTTTGGGCGTAAATCCGTTTAACCAGCCGGGAGTGGAAAGCTATAAGAAGAATATGTTCGCGCTCCTCGGAAAACCGGGATATGAGAAGGAGAGAGAGGAGCTCTTAAAGAGATTATAGGATGTTGGCAGAAAACGCCGGTATTCTGGTCCAGACTTTTATAAAAGGTGGGACCGGGACACCGGCGTTTTTATAAACCTTGGTTTGATTGGAAAAATTAAAGATATATTTAAGAAAATTTTAGATATGAAATAACCGTATTGTATAGTATACTTAATAGTGCGTTAATAAATACACAAGATTAAAGGAGGAAGATATGAAAAAATGTTTAATGCTTTTCCTTGCTTTGGCCACGACCCTGTCATTGGCTGCCTGCAAGGGAGAAAAGGATCCCAAGGTGCTCTATGATGAGGCTTCGAAAAAAACATCGGAGCTGGCCTCTATGGATGTGATCTCTGCGATCAATATGCAGATGACCCAGGGGGAGGAAACCACGGATATCAAGATGAACCTGGATATGAAGATGGCGGACATAAACACAGAGAAGATGAGATACCTTGCACAGGGGACTACTTCCCTTATGGGCCAGGATCTGGATATGCTCATGTATTATGAGAATGGGTATTATTATATGGATTCCATGGGCCAGAAGGTTAAATACGCCATGGATTTAGATGCCATGATGGAACAGATAAAGCAGAGCACAGAAGGTGCAAGTGTAGATTCTTCTTATCTGAAGGAGATCACGGCAAAGAAGGATGGAGAGAACCAGGTTCTTACCTTTACCGTTGATGCTGAAAAGATGGACTCCTATGTAAAGGATATGCTGGTTCAGTTAGGAACCAATATGGAAGGGGTTAGCTACTCCATCAAGGAGGCCAGCGGAGAGGCGACAGTCAATAAGGAAGGATATTTTACCAGCTCAAAGATCAAGATGTCCTTTGAAATGACCGCTGAGGGCGAGACCATAGCTATGGTTATGGATACGGATTCCACCTATAACAATCCTGGTCAGACCGTTGAAGTCACGGCTCCGGATCTGGAGGGATATACGGAAATCGATGCCAGCGCGCTGGAGAATTAGTAAATCGATTGCAGGATAAAAGATTCTCAATCATTCGCTGATACCGAATAAAGAAGTATTAAGGAACATTAGAAAGGCAAAGGCATTGGAAGCGGCAGGATATGCCGGACAGCTTCCGCCTTTGCCTTTTATTTATATCCCAGGTTTATATTAATGTGGAAGCAGCATACATTCGTTCAGAGCTGCCATCATCTCCATTTACCATTGTAAGGAAGTCCCAACCGCACTTTTCATAAAATTCTGTATAATCTGTTATTAAATATATCTTTTCAAATCCCATATTGCCTAGCTCTTTTCTGGAAAAATCTAAAAGGTACTTAGCAATGCCCAGTCCGCGATAATTTTCTTTTACATACAAAGCGCATAAATTTGGGCTTAAGTCTTTCCGGTCATGGAAGTCGTTTTCTATAATTCCTGCCCCGGCTATCATTTCCTGCTTTTCATTTAAAACAAGATACCATTGGGGGATTCCTGTTTTTTGATTGATGGACTGCCCCATGCTTTCCCTGTAAGTCTCAACAGGAATGCCCCACTTTTGAGAAAACCAGAAAGCTGCTTCTTCTAAAAATTCAGGATAGTCACATAATTTCTTCAATGTTATGGTTTCCAATTTATTTCCTCTTTCTTCGAAAACTAAATTATCTGTTCATTTCTGCCAAAGACTTTATGGAAAGCAGTATATATCATTCTAAAGTGATTTACAATTACTTTAACGGTATGCCAGTCATTTTCTCAGACTGCTATCAATCATATTTTTATCCTTATGTTTTCCGTCTTCAACAGATGCAGAAACAGGGACATTCTGTTGGAACAATACTCCTTTGACTTGGAATGTCCCGCCTCATTTCTTTTATCATGGCAAGGATGTTAAGAACAATGCTTATCAATATTGGTAAAATGAAGTAAATATTTACCGGGTGAATATTTGAAAAACATCAAGAGGATTAATATTACCTATTAAATTAGGTAAAAGTGCACAAAAATAATATGATAAAAATGTTGAAAATAGAAGAAAATACAAGAGTTAAACTAAAAATGTTGAAAAATTACTTAGTAAATTATATAATAATTTTATAGAAAAAAGAGGAGGTATTTTTATGAAAAGAAAGTTGGCAGTATTGTGTATGTTATCACTGACAGCAGTAACTGTATTAAGTGGATGTGGCGGAAGCAAAACCAATCAGGATACAGCAAAAGACGGAAAAACAAAAATTCGTTTTGCGTCCTGGGATGTGGCGGAAGATGTAGACCGCCAGCAGGAACTGGTAGATAAGTTTAATTTGGCACATGATGATATTGAAGTAACTCTGGAAGCCTATGGACAAGATTTTGATACAAAAATCAGTGCAGGCATGGGATCCGGGGATACTCCCGATGTAATGTATATGTGGAATTATCCGTCATATTATCAGGGGTTAGAACCGTTAGGCAGCTTTATTGAAAAAGAAGGGGAATCATATAAAGCAAATTTCTATGACACCTTATGGAATTACAATTCCATGGATGGACAGATATATGGTATTCCGATCGGATTTACAACACACACCTTGTTTTATAATAAGGATTTATTCCAGGAAGCAGGAATTTCTGAGCCAACCAATGATTGGACCTGGGATGATTTGCAGCAGGCGGCAAAGACCATATCAGAAAAAACCTCTGCAAAAGGCTTTGCATTCCCGATGAAGCCGGATCCATATGATTTTGAAATGTATTTATGGAGCAATGGAGCAGCATATTGTGACAAAGAAGGAAACCTGGAGGGAAATATTAATTCCAAAGAATCAGAGGAAGTATTTCAGATGTTCCAGGATATGGAGAAAGAAGGGTATGCAGTTGCCACGGAAAAAAGCGGGACTGATGAATTCCGTTCCGGCGCTGTAGCAATGTATGTTTATGGTGCGTGGTCAATTAATTCCCTGAAAGAAGACGGGTTAAATTATGGCGTGGTTGCGATTCCTGCCTTTGCCAATGCAGGGAAGGACTCTGTCAGTATATTAAGTTCTTCCGGTATTTCCATTTCCAAAGACAGCAAGAATAAAGAAGCTGCTTGGGAGTTTGTGAAATTCTGGACAAATGAAGAATCCAATAAAGCACGTATTGGTTTGGAATTACCGGTATTAAGCAGTGTTGTAGAGTCTGAAAAGATTATGGATCAGCCGGAGTATGCGCCATTTTACTTAATGCTTGAACAAAGCACCGGTTATACTTCTGCAAGCTTTATTATTAAAGAATGGTCTGAATTATCAGAAAAGCTGTCCCTGTCCTTTGAAGAAGTATTTAATCCAAGCTCTCTTCAGAGCGTGCCGGATGTATTGAACAGTGCAGCACAGAAGTAAAACAAAATAAAAAGAAGAATCTGGCCGTCTGGTGAACAGGCCAGACGGCCAGATTCCTCTAAGGGGCTACGAAAAAAGAATCAGCTTAATGGGAGAAACGCTATGAAGCAAAAAAAGTTTATAAGGAATGCAACTCCGTATTTCTTCATTACTCCGTGGATTATTGGGTTTTTAGTATTTACAATCGGACCGCTTATTCTGTCCCTGGGCATGAGCTTTTTTGACTGGCCATTGACGTCTGATCCGGTATTTAAGGGGTTTGGCAATTATACTGAGATGTTCACAAAAGATACTCAGTTCTGGAAGTCCCTGACAATCAGCCTTAAGTATGCGGCGATTTTTGTACCGTTAAATATGGCAATTGCGCTCTTTCTTGCTATGTTGATCACACAACCGGTAAACGGCGTAAAAATATACCGTACGATTTTCTATATACCGGCAGTTATTTCCGGTGTGGCAGTATCGATTATCTGGGGCTGGATTTTAAACGGGGACTATGGGGTATTGAATTATTTATTATCCTTACTGGGGATTACAGGCCCCAGGTGGCTGGTAGATCCTGCCTGGGCACTGTTTGCAGTAATTTTGGCCAGTGCTTTTGGTGTAGGAACCATGATGCTTATTTTTTACACGGATATTAAGAATATCCCCATTGATTTATATGAAGCATCATCCTTAGATGGAGCCAGTCCTGCAAAACAGTTTTTCTGCATTACGCTGCCGATTATTACACCAACAATTTTATTTAATTTAATTACTTCTGTCATCAGTTCCTTCCAGCAGGTGACGCTGGTAATGCTGCTGACCGGAGGAGGTCCGTTAAAATCCACCTATTTCTATGGGCTGTATACTTATAACAATGCGTTTAAACACCATAAGCTGGGTTATGCAAGCGCCAATGCATGGGTGATGTTTATTATTATCTTAATTCTGACGGCATTGATCTTCAAGTCTTCTTCTACATGGGTATTCTATGAAACGGAAGCAAAGAATGGTAAGAAGAAAAAGGGAGGGAAAAAATAATGAAGATGTCCATGAAATCAAAAGTTATTATCTATACCCTGCTGACTGCTGTTGCAGTTTACTTTCTTGCACCTTTTATTTATATGTTCTTTACTGCCTTTAAGACAGAAGCAGAAGCCATTGCTTATCCGCCCCGGCTATTTCCTTCCAAATGGCTGTTTGAGAATTTTAAAAATGCATGGCAATCACAGCCTTTTGGCACATATTTAAAAAATTCTATTATCATTACGGTTATGACAACTGCAGGACAGATCATTTCCTGTTCTCTGGTGGCATATGGTTTTGCAAGGTTTGAATTTAAGGGAAAAAACCTGTTATTTATGATTTTGCTTTCAACGATGATGATTCCATGGGATGTTACCATGATTCCTCAATATATGGAATTTAATTTATTTGGCTGGATTAATACGTTAAAGCCGCTGATTGTGCCGGCATGGTTTGGCTCTGCCTACTATATTTTCTTAATGAGGCAATTCTTAATGGGGGTTCCCAAGGATTTTGAAGAGGCGGCGCGAATTGACGGTGCCAATGCATTTCAGATTTATTGGAAAATTTTCATGCCAATCTTAAAACCCTCCCTCATTCTGGTAGGTGTCTTAAATATGATTACGGTGTGGAATGATTATCTGGGACCATTGATCTTCCTTCATGACAGAAGTAAATATACACTTGCTTTAGGACTTGCAACCTTTAAAGGAATTCACAGCACACGGATTATCCCTATGCTTTGTATTACGATCATTATGATTATACCGCCAATTATTATATTCATTATTGCGCAAAAGTATATTGTAGAAGGGACAAGTGGTTCTATTAAATAGAAAGAGCAGCCGGGTTAAGTATTTCATGTGCATCTGTGCACGGTTTTCTTCCCGGCTATATATTTGTTTGACATAAACACATAGAGGAGAAACAAAGATGACAAGGCGAACAAAAAAGAGATGGGAAGACCAGATGCTGGGACATATTGGAAGAAGGGAAGCCCGCACAGAGTTTTATAAAGATTCTGCTTCCAGAATTAATTTAAATGGAGAGTGGAGATTCCTCTATTTGGAAGCGCCGGAACTGTCCCCGGAAGGATTTATGAACAGAGGAACAGGAACAGACTGGGATACGATTGATGTGCCTTCTGTGTGGCAGTTAAGAGGATATGACCGGATGCACTATACTGATGTATTATATTTATTTCCAATCAATCCGCCTTTTGTACCTTCAGAAAATCCTACAGGAATTTATAAAAAAACAGTCCATTTAAACAGGGAGTGGATTCAGAATGATACGATTTTAAAATTTCATGGTGTGGACAGTGCATTTGATGTATGGATCAATGGGACCCATGCAGGCTACAGCAAGGTCAGCCGCCTTCCAAGTGAATTTGATATTACAGCCCATGTCCGGGAAGGGGAAAATGAAATTACAGTACGGGTCTATAAATGGTCCGATGGAACGTATTTGGAAGATCAGGATATGTGGTGGCTTTCCGGGATTTACCGGGATGTGGAGTTAATCAATGAGCCGGAAGAAAGTATTATTGATTGCACGGTAGTTGGTGATCTGGACAGCTCTTATAAAAATGGAATCTTAAGAGCAGACATTACCACAAAGCAGGAAACATGTGATGGTACATGGAAATTAGAAAGAGATGGAAAGGCAGTTGCCGGCGGAAACTTCCAGTCAAAAGAGGGCAGGGCACACTTAAAAGAGATGATTTCCGGTGTGGACCTTTGGACAGCAGAAACCCCTGATTTATATGAATTAACAGTATCTGCAGGTGAGCATGAAATCGTGGTGCGGGTGGGATTCCGTAAGGTTGAAATAAAAGATAATAACTTTAGGGTGAATAATCAGGTGATTCTGTTAAATGGTGTGAACCATCATGACTTCAATCCCAAAGAAGGGCGCTGTGTCACACGGTCACAGATGGAAGCAGATATCCTGCTTATGAAACAGCATAATATCAATGCGCTGCGCTGTTCCCACTATCCTGCCAATGGATATCTGTATGATTTATGTGATGAATACGGACTCTATGTGATTGATGAGGCAGATTTAGAATGCCATGGATTTGAATGGGTAGAGCGGTATGACTGGATTACAAATGACCCGTCCTGGAAAGAGGCCTATGTGGACAGAAGCGTGCGCATGGTAAAGAGGGACCGGAATCATCCATGCATTATCATGTGGTCCCTGGGAAATGAATCCAGCTTTGGCTGCAATTTTAAAAGTGCTGCCAGGGCAGTAAAGGAACTGGATGACACAAGGCTGCTCCACTATGAGGGAGATTATGAAGCAGAAGTGACTGACGTTTACTCTACCATGTACACAAGGCTTAATAGGCTGAAAGAGATTGGAGAATCAGATTCTAAAGGGAATAAGCCCCACATTATGTGTGAATATGGACACGCCATGGGAAATGGACCGGGCGGCTTAAAGGCATATCAGGAGATGTACCGCAAATATAAACGGCTTCAAGGCGGTTTTCTGTGGGAATGGTATGATCATGGAATTTATACGGAAGAAGGAAAGGAAGCCTATTATCGTTATGGAGGCAATTACGGAGATTTTCCAACTAATGGGAATTTCTGTATCGACGGGCTGCTGATGCCGGATAGAACCCCTTCCCCCGCAATGCTGGAATACAAACAGGTCATTGCACCGGTGGAAGTGACAAGGACAGGTGCAGGACGGGAGGTTCTTGTAAGGAACCATTATGACTTCCTGACACTGGGGCACGTTACTTTAAGATGGGAGATCCAGGCTGAAGAACATATTATTCAGGAAGGAACCATTACTCATATGAACGCCCTTCCTCATGAAGAAGAAAAGGTGACAATACCCTTCCTTCCATTCATGCCTGAGGCAAACACTGATTACTATCTGAATATTACGGTATGCCAGAAAGAAGATACAAACTTTGCAAAAGCCGGCTATGAAATTTTAAAAGTACAGTTTCCATTGAATATAAGCTGTGATGTGCTGGAGGAACGTCCAAAAGGAGAACCTTTAAAGGTATCTGAAACAACGGATATTCTCAAGGTAGAAAATGGAGCGGTTACGGTAACCTTCCATAAAATATTTGGGAAGCTGCTGTCTGTTGCAGCAGGAGACCAGGTATATTTAAGTGAAGGTCCGGTAATGAGCGTATACCGTGCCACCATTGATAACGATATGTATAAAAAAGAGGATTGGATGAATAAATATTTTATTCAGAAATCCAGTGAACAGACAGAATATGTTACTTGTAAAGCAGGGGCGGATCAAGTAGTTGTTACCATTGGAAAATATTTTGGCTGCTTAAATCAGTCATGGGGCTTTGAATGTGATTATGAATATACCATCTACTCCTGCGGCCAGGTTAAAGTGAATTTGCAGGGCAGGGCGGTTCAGAGAGGAAAGCTGGAACCTTCTTTCCTTCCCAGAATCGGTGTGGTCATGAAGGGAAATAAGTCCCTGCAAAAGGCAGTGTGGTATGGCCTTGGACCAGATGAAAACTATTCAGACAGCAAAGCCGCCAGCATTATGGGTATTTATTCCAGCTCAGTGGATGAGATGGGAACCGATTATGTATTCCCCCAGGAAAACGGCCACAGGGAAGAAGTAAAGTGGTTTGGGATAGGAGATGGGAATAAGAGCCTGTTATGTAAGATGGAAGCGCCTATGGGACTGAATCTTGCAAATTATACAGATGAAAGCCTGGAAGAGGCAAGACACTCATTCCAGATACAGCGGGCAGACCATGTTGAAATCCATTTGGATTATTTACAGTCCGGCCTTGGAAGCAATAGCTGCGGAGAGGAACAGTTAGAAGAATATAAAGTAAAGCTTCAGGACTTTTCTATGGTATTTGTGATGCAGGTGGTTGATGATGGGGAAGTGAGAAAGGAAGCAAAGAAGCGTTATTTGGAGTAGGAAGAGATAAAGGAGCAGTCAAAGAATGATAAAAGAGAGATTTTCAGGAAAATTAAAAGAGATGCTAAGCTCCGATGACTGGATGATTTTGCAGCCGGAATATGATCCGGAAGAAAATTTAAAGTTTGAAAGCTTATTCAGTTTATCCAATGGTTATCTGGGGATCCGGGGAAGTCATGAAGAAGGAGGGAAAACAACTCTTCCCTATTTATACATTAACGGAGTATTTGATAAATCAGAAACCTTTATGAGAGAGCTTGCTGCCCTTCCTAACTGGCTTGGGATAAAGCTTTATATTGAAAAGGAACTGATTGGAATAGAGGACTGCCAGATTCTTAAGTTTACCAGAGCCCTTGATATGAAACAGGCCCTTCTTGCAAAAAGCTTTATATTGCGGGATAAAAAGGGAAGGGAAACCCTAGTGGAAGGAATCCGGTTTGTAAGCCGTGCCAATGTACACCGCATGGGAATCAAACTGTATGTCACACCGTTAAATTACAGCGGGATCATTGAAGTGGAAAACATCATTGACGGCACGATTATCAACTTCCATGATGCCCCCCGTTTTAAAGTAAAACATACGTACATGACAGCCAATGAAACCCTTGATAAAGACGGTATTTATATGGAGGTTGCCACCAGGGATAACCATCTTCATGCAGGGGCTGGATGCCGGCTGGAAGCCTATAAAAACGGCAAGGGTATTTTGAAAAACAGGATGTTCCACGCCTTTGGGGAACAGGGAGTGGAGTTTGGTGATTTTGATGCCGTAGAAGGAGAAACCGTAGAAATCATAAAATATGTGTCCATGTATACGGAACGTGAGGCCGCAAGATACGCACTTCATATGAAGGTAAAAGAAGAAATAGATGGATTTTTGGAAACAGGGTTTGAAGAAGAACTGGCAGCCCATAAGACGGTTTATGAGGGTATGTGGAAGGCCGCTGATATCCGTATTGCAGGTGATGATGAGCTGGACCGGGCAGTCCGTTTTAATATTTTCCATTTAATGAGCACGGGCAATGAGAGAGATACCCGGGTCAATGTAGGGGCGAAGCTCCTTTCCGGCGAAGAATACGGAGGGCATGCCTTTTGGGATACGGAAATATTCATGCTTCCCTTTTTTGCATACGTTTTCCCTGAAACAGCGAAAAACCTGGAATCTTACCGGTATCATCTGCTGGAAGCAGCAAGGGCAAACGCCAGGAAAAACGGCTATAAAGGCGCCCAATATCCCTGGGAATCTGCGGATGACGGCACAGAGCAGTGCCCTGATTGGACCATTGAGCCGGATGGTTCATGCTACCGCTGTTATGTAGCCGTTTATGAGCATCACGTGACTGCAGCAGTTGCTTATGGCATTTATAATTATGTAAAAATCACCAGGGATATGGATTTTTTACTGAACCAGGGAGCGGAGATATTAACAGAGACAGCAAGGTTTTGGGCTAGCCGGTGTGAATATGTGGCAGAAAAGGACCGCTATGAGATCAATCAGGTAACCGGTCCTGATGAATGGCATGAGCCGGTGAATAACAATCTTTATACCAATTATCTGGCCAAATGGAATCTGCGTTATGTGATTTCCTTAATTGATACCCTTAAGAAAGGACATTCCAAAGAGTATGATGCGCTGATGGAAAAAACAGGGCTGACTGCTCAGGAAATCAAAGATTGGGAGATTGTCCAGGAAAAAATGTACCTGCCAAGAAAAGAAGGCACAGACCTTTTGGAGCAGTTTGAAGGTTACTTTAAACTGGAAGATGTGGTGATTGAGAAATACGACGAAAATGACTGGCCTGTCCGTCCGGAAGCCTTGAAAACCAGGAGAGCGAGCCAGACACAGATTATTAAGCAGGCGGATGTTGTTATGCTGCTCCATCTCATGGGACAGGAATTTACGGAAAATGAGATTCGGAAAAATTACGAGTATTATGAGAAACGTACCCTTCATGGTTCTTCTTTAAGCCCAAGCATTTACTCTGTTATGGGATTAAAGGTAGGAGATGACTCCAAGGCATACCGTTATCTGAAACGGGCAGCCTTCCTTGATTTGCTGAATTTACAGAAAAATACAAGAGAGGGGATTCATGCCGCCAATACAGGAGGCGTATGGCAGACCGTGGTATTTGGCTTTGCCGGGGTTTCCATTGGGGAAGACGGTATGCTGACGGTACGTCCTCACATGCCAAAAGAATGGGAAGGGCTGGAGTTTTGCCTCCACCACATGAATTCCCGGTTAAGGATCACCATCAGCAGAGATAACAGCGTCTTAGTAAAGGTATTGGATGGAGAAGCTCTGGAAGTAAATGTGAACGGGCAGATCGTAAAGGCAGGAAGGGAATAGAGAGGACATATTCATGAAAAAAAGGCTTGCAATCGGGGGGCTTATCTTAGTAACCATTATATGGGGCGGCGGTTTTGTTGCCAGCGACATGGCACTGGAGAGCATGAGGCCATTCCAGATTATGGCGGTCCGGTTTCTGTTAGGCACTGTTTTAATGGGGCTGATCAGCATCCGGTCCTTACAGGGAATCACAAAATCAGAAGTAATGGCAGGAGGGCTTATGGGAGTCGCCCTCTTTGCCGGATTTGCATTTCAGATTGTGGGGCTTCAATACACAACACCTTCTAAAAATGCTTTTTTAACAGCATTAAATGTAGTGATCGTTCCGTTTATTTCATTTCTGATCTTAAGAAAGAAAATAGGAGCAAGAGGGATAGCCGGGGCAGTGATGTCCGTAGCAGGCGTGGCCCTGCTGTCGCTGGATCGTAATTTTTCTTTAGGCCTTGGGGACGGGCTGACCCTTATTTGCGCTGTTGGGTTTGCATTTCAAATCTTTCTCACAAGTGAATTTGTAAAGAAATACCGTGCTACTGTATTGAACTTTATTCAGATGATAACCGCGTTTCTTTTATCTTTCATCAGCCTGATCGCCTTTGGAGAGACGCAGTTCCACGTGACTGGAAAAGGAATATTAAGTGTGCTTTATTTAGGAGTGATCAGTACGACGGTATGCTACCTGCTTCAGACAGCCAGCCAGAAATATGTGGATGAAACAAAAGCAGCCATTATTCTGTCTTTGGAGTCCGTCTTTGGAACGCTGTTTTCTATTCTGATTCTTGGGGAAATTGTTACCCCCCGCATGCTGGCGGGCAGCGTGATCATCTTAGGAGCAGTTGTAATATCAAATCTTTCGGAAGCCGGGTAAGCAGAACAGGAGGAATTCCTTATGAAATATAAGGCAGTTATTTTTGATTTAGATGGGGTTATCTGCCACACGGACAGATACCATTATCAGGCCTGGAAGCAGATTGCAGATGAACTGGGCGTTTATTTCGATGAAAAAATCAATAACCGTTTGCGGGGAATAAGCCGCATGGAAAGCCTGGAGATTATTTTAGAGAACTATCACGGAGATATGAACCAGGAAGAAAAGACGTCTTTAGCAGAAAAGAAAAATGAGATCTATAAGGAATTACTAAAACATATGAGCCCGGAAGATCTTTCTAAAGAAGTTAAGGAAACACTGGATGCCCTCCGCTTAAAAGGGCTGAAGCTTGCCATTGGCTCTTCCAGTAAGAATGCAGGATTTATCTTAGAGCGCCTTGGACTTTCCGGGTATTTTGACGCCATTTCTGACGGAAATAATATTACTAAATCCAAACCCGATCCGGAAGTGTTTATAAAAGCGGCCGGATTCCTTTCTGAGGATCCGGAAAACTGCCTTGTAATAGAAGATGCCAAAGCCGGACTGGAGGCTGCTAAAGCCGGAAATATGGACTGTGGGGCAATTGGGGCTGGGATATCCTGTAACATTGCAACTTATGTATTAAACACATTCTCTGATTTGCTGGATATCGTAGAACCATAATGAATCCCAAGGCGGACCGCAGTAAACTTGGTATTGCAGCCGGTATATGATGATAGTTGCGGCACAAAATCAGATATGATAAAATAAGGACAGTATAAGAAGCGAGGAAGGAAAAAATAGTGGCAACAATTAAAGAAATAGCTGAGATGGCAGGCGTTTCTGCTGCGACCGTATCTCGTGTCCTTAATTTTGATGACACGTTAAATGTACAGGACGAGACGAAACAAAGGGTGTTTGAGGCCGCAGAGCGGTTAGAATATCAGATGCGGAACAAGAAGAAGTATAAAAAGAAATTAAAGCTTGGCATGATATCTTCCTATTCCCTGGAAGAGGAATTAGAAGATACCTTTTATCTGTCTGTACGCATTGCGATAGAGAGGAAAATAGAAGAGGAAGGGTTTAAAAAGTTTACGGTCAATTTAGGGGATTCGGTAGAAAGCACATCGAATCTGGACGGATTGATCTGCCTTGGGACCTTTAGCGAATCCATGGTAAACAAGGTAAAAGACTTTCATAAGCCGGCTGTTTTTGTGGATGCATTAGGTGATCTGGATTTATTTGATTCCGTGGTAACGGATCTAAAGCACTCTGTAAAGAAGGTGCTCAGCTATTTTTTACAGGAAGGCCACAAAAAGATTGCATTTATCGGAGGCCGTGATGTGGATGCTGACGGGAAAGAAGTGGTGGATTTAAGGGTTCCTATTTACCGTTCCTTCATGGAAGAGAGAGGGATTTTAAATGAGGATTATATTAAAATAGGCGGCTATACGCCTAAGCATGGATACAGGCTTGGAAAAGAACTCCTGGCTATGGAAGAAAGGCCAAGCGCTATCTTTACTGCAAACGATTCTTTAGCCGTTGGCTGCTATAAAGCCATACAGGAGGCAGGTCTTGGAATTCCGGAGGATATCAGTGTGATCGGATTTAATGATATCTCCATTGCTAAATATTTGGTTCCCCCTCTTACAACGGTTCATATTTATATGGATTTTATGGGTTCTCAGGCGGTAAGCATACTGGCTGAAAGGATATATTCCGGCCGTGAGATCAGTATGCATATTTCATTACCAACAAAATTAATGGTTCGGGGAAGTGTCAGTAAATGGAAGGGCGGGAATTAGGTTCCATCAGCCCTTTAAAGATGCTGTTTCTTCGCATTTATGCGGAAGGAACAGTATTTTTTTGATTTTAATAATCTTCTTGACAAGCAGCTGTTTCCGGATTAAACTTTAAGTGTCCGAAATCGGATACTTAATGATAGAGGAGATTCTGGAATGATGAAACAGATCAAAAAGCAACTGGAAATTTTAAACCAACAGGAAAAGGAGCTTACAGCGATCTATCACAGCGCTGCTATCAAATTCGGGATTTCTGACAGTGAATTTTGGGTATGGTATTCCCTTTTAGTCTTGGGAGGCGAGTATTCCCAGCAAGATATCTGCGATATGTGGTCTTTGCCGAAACAGACCGTTAACTCCGTAATAGCAAATTTAACAAAAAAGGGCTTTGTATTTCTGGAAACAGTTCCAGGCACACGCAACCGGAAGATCATCCGTCTGACGGAAGCAGGAAAAAGGTTTGGCGAAAACAGGGTTCTGCATATATATGAAGCAGAACAGAGAGCCATAGAAAAGATGCCGGAACAGGAACTGCAGACATACATCGCGTTGATGGGGAAATATATTACCCTTTTGCGTGAAGAAATCAATAAAGAATAAACAATTCATGAAAACAGGCAGAAAGGAGAATTATGAATCAAGAGCCGCAAAATAAGATCCTGACAATCCCCAATATGCTTTCCGCTTTACGCCTTTGTATGATACCGTTTCTTGTCTGGCTATACTATGTAAAACAAGATTATTTATGGACAGGAGGCCTGCTGATCCTGTCCGGCCTGACAGATGTTGTAGATGGTTTTATTGCAAGGCGTTTTCATATGATCAGCAATTTGGGCAAGGTATTGGATCCAATTGCCGATAAGCTGACCCAGGGAGTCATGCTTTTTTGCCTGATCACCCGCTTCCCCTTTATGATGGCGCCCCTTGTCCTTTTGATTCTGAAAGAGATATTTGCAGGAATCACAGGATTTTTGGTGATCCGGAATACGGGGCAGGTTTTCGGGGCCAATTGGCATGGAAAAGCAGCTACTGTTCTGCTTTTTGCCATGATGATCCTTCATGTGGTATGGAATGACATTCCCACGGTATTATCGAATATCCTTATTGCAGTTTGCCTCGCTATGATGTTTGTTTCTCTTGTTCTATACGGAATTCGTAATATATGGGCATTGAAGAACACAAACAAGATTTTGCCAGGAAAGGAGAAAAACCATGCAGAATGACAGAATCAACTTGCTTGTAACCTTTGATAAAAACTATATAAAACCGTTTCAGACCATGTTAATGTCTCTGCTTAATAATAATCCCCGGGAAATCTTACACGTATGGCTGCTCCATAGTGCAATCCCCCAGGAGGAACTGCAGGAGCTGGAGGAATACTGCAGCTTACACTGCGTACCCCTAACTCCGCTGCAGGTAGACCGTGCAATGTTTCAGAATGCCCCCATTTCAAAAAGGTATCCCCAGGAGATGTATTACCGCTTACTGGCTCCCCATCTTCTGCCCGTGTCTGTGGAAAAGATTCTTTATCTTGATCCGGATATCCTTGTGATTAATCCGATCCGCCCGCTGTGGGAGGTGGGGCTTAACGGGAATGCCTTTGCCGCCGCGTCCCATACCGGAATTACGGAGATCATGAATGATATCAATCGTGTAAGACTGGGAACCGAGCATGATTATTACAATACAGGTGTTATGCTGATGGATTTAACAAAGGCCAGGGAGATCGTAAGGCCGGATGATATTTTTCAGTGTGTAAGCGAACACGAAACAGATCTTCTGCTTCCGGACCAGGATGTTTTTAATTATCTGTATGGACAGAATACGCTGCAGGTGGATGACGCCATATGGAACTATGATGCCAGGTATTATTCCAATTATCTGATTCGGAGCGGCGGCATCTGTAATCTGGAATGGGTGATTCAGAACACGGCGATTCTTCATTTCTGCGGAAAGAGAAAGCCCTGGGCAGCTTCCTACTCCCATCGTTTTGGGGCGTTATACAAGCATTATATGCAGGCCGCCGCCAGATAGCAGTCAGAAACCGCAGGTGAGATCGCAGGGCAGGATACCAGCGGATACAGCAGCAAAACGGCATAGTCAAAGCTGACTATGCCGTTTGGTATACAAAGACTTCTTTCGCCTATTCTTCGATGACCTGAATCTCCAGAAAATCAAAATCAATGTGCTCTATAAAATTATCCTGGGTAAACCTGGCTTTGGAATGTTTTTGAAACTCATGGACAGTAGCATCCAACCACATGGGTTTTCCAAGATCGAACTGGAGGCAGATGTCATCAAGCGCCTGAAAGACCATGGAAGTCCTGGAAAGGCTGTAGTCTGAGATGCAGATAACAGTGTCTCTCATGATCCTGGTGTCTTTCATTAATTTTGCCCACATACGAAACATAATCGAATTTTCCTTTCTAAAATAAGGGGATGCCATCAGTTGTTTTTATAATGCAACGATTATAGCATTATTACTCAGAAAAAGGCAAGAAGGAAAATGCCGGACATTGTAAAATAATGAAAATTATGATAGAATCTTTGTAGGAAAAACCGAAGGAGGAAGACTTAAGATGGCGCAACCCATAACAGATCAGGTTGGATTTCTTGGAGAGGCCTGCAGGGCTGTCCAGGAATTATCTGCAAGCAGGAGTTTATTGGAAAAGTTCCGCCTGGAGGAGAAACGTCTGGAAAAAGAACTGGATGCAGAAAGAAAGGCTGTGACAGATGCCATCAGCCTTACGGTGAAGAAACGGATCGAGGAAATTTGTGACACCTATGACAGGGAAATAGCCAGGGAACAGGACCGCTTAAAACGGGTGAGAGGTAAGCGGGAGAAGGCGAAGACCCAGGGAGTCAGGGAACGGATTGAAGAGGAGACGGCAGAGCTTAAGGGAAACAACCGGGAATTAATGCTGCAGATGAAGTCTGTTTTCCAGCAGGACCGGGTTCCTGGATTTTGTAAAAGCGGCTGGTATTATGCCTTATATCTTCCCAGGGGATTTTCAGAATTCCTTGTGCTGCTTTTAAACATTTTTTTGTTCTTTCTTTTAATCCCCTGCGGAATCTATCTGCTGCTTCCGGAGAAGTCACCGTTCTACCTCATGGGAATTTACTTTGCTGCCATCCTGTTTTTTGGGGGCCTTTACATCCTCATTAATAACTTTACCAAGGTGAGGCATCAGGGCGCATTGAGAAAAGGGAGGTCTATCAGGGACATTATTAAGTCTAACAAACGGAAGATCCGTGTTATCATTCATTCCATAAAACGGGACCGTGATGAAGCCGTATACAATTTGGAGAAATACGATGACGAGATCGCCCGGATCGACCAGGATTTATCAAACATCGCCGATAAGAAGCGGGAAGCCTTAAATACCTTTGACAAGGTAACACGGACCATCCTTTCCGATGAGATTGCCAGCAACAGCAGGGATAAGATTGCAAAGCTTGAGGAAGCTTATGAAGGGGCAGCAGCTAACGCCAAGGAGGCGGAAATCAGGGTAAAGGAGCAGACCCTTTTTATCAATGACAACTATGCGTCTTATATTGGAAAAGAATTTATGGTTCCGGAGAGGCTTGATGAACTGGCCGATATGATCCGGATGGGCAAGGCTTCCTCCATCAGTGAAGCAAAAACTCTTTATAAGAGTATGAAAGAATAAGGTCAAGGTGCAGAATGAAAGCATGTATATGCTTTTTTCCTGCACTTTTTTAATTTAATTTACTTCATGAAGGCAGTTAAATTGAACCTGAATTTAGAAAATCAACCTTTCGTTGAACCAAAGGCCCACCGATTTTTCCCAGGACATTTCCTGGCCTCGCAAATGAATAATTCCATAAATGGCGGCTTATAATAGAACAGAGAAAATAAGGACAGCAAGGCAGGATATTATGAAATTATGGGAAAGAATTGCGATCCGCGGAAACCGGGACGTTTTTTATTATGATACAAAGCAGGCCTTCCAGGCAGAGGAGTTTGCTTCCAGGCTTTTTGACATGATATGTACGGAGCAGGAAAACGGAAAGGTGGCGGGAGTGCTGTTTTTATGCATTGGTACCGACCGCTCCACCGGAGACAGTCTTGGGCCCCTCATCGGCTACAAGCTGAAGGAAAAGGAACTGGAATATTTAGAAATTCTGGGGACACTGGAACGTCCGGTCCATGCCATGAATCTGGATACTTACCAGACTATTTTAAAGCTTCGTTATCCGAATCATGTGGTAGTGGCAGTGGATGCCTCCGTTGGGAGTATGGAACACATCGGCTATGTGACATTGGGAAAAGGAGCGTTAAAGCCTGGCCTTGGAGTCAGCAAGGAGCTTCGGGCCGTAGGGGATATTTTTATTACCGGGATCGTAGGAAGCTGCGGAAATTATGACCCTTTGATGCTGCAGAGCATCCGGCTTTCCATTGTTATGCGCATGGCTGACTGCATCAGCCACAGTATTTATCTTGTCGAAAAGTTATGGGAAAACACTGCCCTGCTTTGACACGATTTTCACCTGTTGTATGCTATGATTCATTGGATTAAAAAGAATAGCGGGGTGAGCCAATGGGTGAATTATATAATCCGTTCCCCAAGCTGCCGAAGAATATCAGGCAGATCGGGGAAAGGGATCAGAGTGTAAAATTATATGTGGAAGATTATGTAAATACTTATTTAAAACGTCTGTATCCTGCGGGTGGACAGGAACTGCGGGTTGGTCTTCTGTTAGGCGGCATGGAATTCAATGACGGAACGCCATATATCTTCATTGACGGAGCTTTGGAAATGGAGGATGTGGCGGAGGCCGGAGGCCGGGTGGTGTTTTCCGAGCTGTCCTGGAAAAGAACCTATCGGAATATGGAGCAGCTTTTTCCAAAGCGGTCCATACAGGGCTGGTTTTTATGCGGCAGGCCGGGAGATGATCTGAGTCCTATCAATTACTGGAAACAGCATATGCAGTATTTTGGAGGACCCAACAAGCTGATGTATTTAAGCACTGGAGCAGATGGAGATGAAACAGTTTACATAACATCGGAGGATGGATTTTACAAGCTGCGTGGATACAGCATTTATTATGAACGAAACCAGATGATGCAGGACTATATGGTACTGCGAAAGGATGTAAAACGTATCGAAACTGATACAAATGATAAGGTAATCGAAGAATTCCGCAAGCGGATGGACGAGCATAAGGTGGAAGCTACAGACCGGCATCAGACGGTAGGGCTTCTCCGGGGCATGTGTATGGCCATGTCAATCGTCATATTAGCTGGCGGAATTGTTATGTTTAATAACTATGAACGGATGCGGAGTATGGAGAGTGTGATCGCATCGGCCATTCCGGCCAAGGCGGAACAGATTCTGATTGGAAAAAAAGGCACGGAAATGGGAAACAAGGGCGAATCCAGGGTAGTTGTAGAGGAGGCAGAGGGAGGCGTTTATCCTACCACTGCTGTGAGTAAGGAGACCATGTCCGAGACAATGCCGGGACAATCCCAGGCTGAGACCAAGGCTGCAGAGACGATGGCCGAGGGTAAGACAGCAGAGACAATGGCTGAAAGCAAGGCTGCAGAGACATTGCCCAAGGAGACGCAGGCGGCGACCCAGGCAGCAACTCAGGCGGCCGTTCAGGAAACAGAGGCGGCAGCAAACGGGAGTCCGCGGGTTCATGTGGTACAGGAGGGAGAGACTCTTTACGGTATCTGTATAGCGGAATACCATACG